>JBCBUC010000018.1:0-78910 GCA_039818345.1 Pseudomonadota bacterium
GACGGCGATAAGGTAGGACTGCTTGGCACGATCCGCCTCGCCGAGCTCCTCATGAACACGCCCCAAATGGTAGTGAAGCTGTGGGGAATCCGGCTCTTCAGCAACGGCGATCTCAAGCAGCGCCAAGGCGTCTTCGATGTTATCCGAGCGAAATTGCACCCATGCCAGGGTGTCCAGAAGACTGGGGTTGGTGCTGTCACGGAACTGCTCAGCCAAACGCCGTGCCTCAGCCATCCGCTCAGGGTCTTGGTAAAGATGATCAGCGATCAAGAGCGCAAGGTTATTGGCAGCCGCGAGGCTCCGCGAATCCTCGCGTAACAGATCTCGATAGACCGCAGCCGCCGCCTCGACATTTCCCAACCGCTCCTCGATCCGGGCGGCGCGAACGAGAATCACCTCTGACGTGGGGAAAGCATCGAGCCCCCGCACGAGGACATCCGCAGCCGCAGGAATTTGGTCACGGGCGGCGTAAAACCCTGAGAGGGCAATAACCGCTTGGGGGGTCGTGCGTTCAACGTCGACCGATCGCCGATACCATTCGAGCGCCTCTTGATCACGGCCTTCTGCTTCAAGAAGTTCAGCGGTCCTAAGAGCCAGGGGAGCCGAGCCCGCGCCGATTTCCGCTGCGTTTTGAGCGAGGCTCAAGGCTTCCTCATCGCGCCCAAGCTGGACCAGCACGGCTGCCTCCATAAGCACAATCTCATCGCTTTCAGGCATCGCTGCGCGGCCTTCCTGCAAAACCTCCAAGGCGCCCTCGAGGTTGTCTTGCGCCAATCGGACAAAGGCCAACACCACAGCACCTCCAGCAGGATCGAGGCCTGTCTCGATCATCTCGCGGCCGATCGATGTCGCCTCACTTAACGCTGAGCGGCGCAAAGCAATTTCTGCCGCGGCGCGAAGTGCCTCGATATTGTCCGGTTGCACACGCAACACTTCTGCAAGGCGTTCCGACGCAGCACGCAGTTGACCCAATCGCGCCTCGATCAGCGCGAGCTGGACCCGAGCCGGGATATCGTCCGGTGCCTGAACCAGGTAATTGAGCAGGGTTTCAGCGGCGAGCTCGTATTCGCGATTGCCCGCATAGGACGTTGAGAGCTGACGCAGCGCGCCGGTCGATTGCGCACCGCTCGACAGCACCGACCGAAGATCCGCGATCGCGCTGCGGTGATCTCCCGCTTTAGCCGAAAGCGCCGCCCGGATCATCAAAGCGTCAGGAAAGGCTGAGTTGATCGCGAGAATACCGTCGGTCAGCGCCCGCGCCGTGTCGTCTTGGCCTCCGTCAAAAGCGAGTTTGGCCAGGCCAGCACGCGCCAAAAGGCCCATCAGCTCATCGCCGCGAAGATCAGCAACACCGCGTAAGACGTCGACCGCCTCTTGGGTCCGGCCTGCATCCGCCAACACCGTGGACAATGCGAACTTTAGGCGATCCTGATCGGGACGTTCGTCGATGAACGCCTGATAAAGTGCCACCGCTGAATCGGTACCCGCACGCCGGGCGGCAAGATCAGCCCAGGCGGTGAGAATAGAAAGGTCCTCTGGGTCAGCTTCTGAGGCCGCTTCGAGTTCAGCCTCAGCTGCATCAAAACGGGACTCGCGAGCAAAGAACTGTGCCAACGCCAACCGATGTTCGGCGCTCGGCTCAATCTCGACAATTTGTCGGAGCACCTCTTCTTGGCCGGCCGTGTTGCCGGTAAGATCGAGAATGCTGAAACGCAAACTGAGAAGTTCAACAGACGCCCCGGCCTGATCAATTTCTTCGGCAATGAGTTCGAGCGCCGCGTTCACATCACCACTTGCAATCTCAACCCCCGCCAGCGTTGCAAGAGCACGCACGTTTCCCGGATCGAGACGCCGCACCTTTTGGGCCAGCTCATAGGCTTCAGCGAGATTGCTCCGGCGTAGCGCCACCGCTGCGACAAGCGCGTTGGCCTCTGGATTGTCGGGTTCATCCTCGAGGACTTTGCGCGCTTCTTCGACGGACAACGTGTCGAAATAGCCCTGAAGATAGATGCGCCCCAATTCGACCCGCGCATCGTGCCGTGTTGGGTCTTGATCGAGGATCGACAGATACATGCCCATGGCGGTCGCGATCTCACCGGATTCCTCCGCCATTCTGGCCAGATAGACCTTGGGCGTACTGTTGGTGGGATCGATTTTAAGCGCGCTACGGAATTTGAGGACAGCCGACTCGAAGTCTTCTTCCTCATAATATTCAATGCCTTGGTTGATGTAGCGTGTGGCTTTCACGTCATCATCAACACAAGCCGTCAACACTTGAAGAAGCACGAGGACAGCGAAAATACGCGCAAACCTCGTTGCATGAACAAGAATTTTCACCTCGCCCCCCTCATCCGATCTCTGTCTTCGGTCACTCAACATCTCCCCCGTCTAGAATGGAGAGGTTGAGATTCCCACGGGCTTTTGACCCGAAACTCGTTCGGATCCACAACTTTCAGAGAATGGAAATTTAAGTCCAACCCGCTATCGTCGTCGCTTGGGGAATATCGACACGATGGAAATTCAAAACACGCTGGACTGATGATGAGCGTCAACGCCGCCATCGCTTGCACCCGTTTTGGGTACGGGGCTGCACCTGGGGAAATCCGCCGGGTGGCTCGTCTTGGCGCGCGAAATTGGCTGATCAAACAATTAGCTCCCGAAAACGTCACCCCTCCGCGTCATCCCTTGCTCCAGCCAGCAAAAAAACGGCTCCTTGAAACCATTGGCCCTTTTGGTCGCCGCGGGTTTGACGAGCAGTCCAAGGACGACAAACGCGCCTATTTCACCCAATCAACTGCCATCTTGACCCAAGAAGCCCGCATTCGAACCAAACAAGGCGTCAATACGGAGGCTCCGTTTGCTGAGCGTCTTGTGAGGTTTTGGACCAACCATTTTACCGTGTCAGCGCGTACCGCGGAGCTCCAGGTCACGGTGGGAGCATTCGAACGCGAAGCGATCCGTCCTCATATCTTTGGCAGTTTTACTAAGCTCCTTCAGGCCGCTACTTTTCACCACGCCATGTTGATCTATCTCGACAATGCTGTGTCAGTCGGTCCAAATTCCTCCCACGGACGATCGGGACGGCGGGGTTTAAACGAAAACCACGCGCGCGAGCTCCTTGAGCTTCACACCGTTGGTGAGGCCGCTGGTTTTACCCAAGACGACGTTCTGGAAACAGCGAAAATTCTTTCCGGATGGACAATCGGTACACGTCATCATTACGAGCCCTGGCTGGGGACGGTGATTTTTGGCAACGGCATGCATGAGCCGGGCCGGCATGTCGTACTCAACACCTTGTTCGGTTCTAATGGGCGCCAGCAGGCCTATCAGTTGCTCGATAGCCTCGCCCTTCATCCGGCGACTGCTCGGCGACTGGCCACCAAACTTGCGGCTCATTTTGTCGCCGATGATCCGCCCGCTTCCCTCGTGAACCGCCTTGAGGCGTCCTATCTTCGTAGCCGTGGTCAGCTGAAAGCACTCTACACCACACTGATCAACTCTCCTGAGGCGTGGGAACCACGCATGCAGAAGATTAAGACCCCTGAGGATTTCGTTCTTTCCACTGGCCGTTCGATCGGCGTCGATGCGATTTTGCGGTCATCAGCCAACGCACTCTCAAGCATGGGACAACCCCCTTTCGAAGCGCCAAGCCCAAAGGGTTGGCCCGATCGCGGCGAGTTCTGGATGAGCCCCGATTCGATGATCAAGCGCATCGATTGGATGACGGAGGTTGTCTCCAAAGCAAAGCCGCACAATCCTGAGGCACTGCTCGCAGACACTTTAGGACCGTTGGTCAGCCCAGAAACCCAAGAGCTCGTGCTCAAAACATCAGACCCCGCAAAGGCCGTCGCAATCGCGCTCCTTAGCCCCGATTTTCAGAGGAGGTAGACGATGAACGAAGAGATCACGCGTCGCGCCTTCTCTCGCTTCCTCGCAGGCGGGGTGGGCCTTGCGACCAGTTCGCTCGGGACAGCCGCTGCGGCCATCCAGACAATCTCCGTCCCCAAATTGGTCTTCGTCCATCTCCGCGGCGGTCTTGATGGCTTGGCTACGGTGACCCCTGACGATTCCATCACGTATGATCTAAGACCGAGCCTCACGATACCGGCATCGCAACGCTTAGACCTTGGCAATGGATTTGCGGTTCATCCCTCGCTCCGTTTTTTCCACCGTTCTTACCTGCAGGGTGAAGCCGGGTTCGTGCATGCCTGCGCAACCCCCTATCGCGGCCGATCGCATTTTGGTGGGCAAGATGTTCTTGAGACCTTTCATGCGCACGACGCTGTTCGCCGCCGGGGTTGGTTTGCCGAGCTCGCTCGTGCCGTTCCTGGCGTTCGCGGTCTGGCGATCGGACCTCATCGCCCACTTCTCTTTGAAGGCACAGCCACGCACCAGGCCGCCAATTGGTCATCTCCGACTTTCAGGGCCTCAGAGCCATCGGTCCTCGGTGCATTAACGCAACTCTACGCAGATGATGCGCTGCTATCGGAGAGTTTGGCAACCGGTCGTTCCTTTAGTGAACGGTCGAGGTCCTACCATCGTTCGCAGCAAAATTGGTCCGAACGTAAGCGGACTATATCATCCTTCGAAACCCTTGGCCAATTGATGGCGGGGTCTGATGGATTTCAACTCGGCACGTTATCGCTTTCAGGCTGGGATACCCATGCTGAACAAAAGTCACCTTTGGCGCGGCGACTTGCGAACCTCGATGCTGGGCTTGAGGCTCTCCGCCTCAGTTTAGGGCCCGATTGGCAAAACACGATTGTCATTGCGGTGTCCGAATTCGGTCGAACTGTGCGGGAAAATGGCTCAAAGGGCAGCGATCACGGAACAGCAGGCGTGATGCTTCTCTTGGGCGGTGCTTTGCGCGGTGGTCAGATGTTCGGTGATTGGCCGGGCCTTAAAACGCGTCATCTTTTTGACCAGCGAGATCTTTATCCCGTCAACTCAGTGAGTGAAATTCTAGGAACGGTCTTTTCCGAACACCTAGGCGCCGACCCTCAGATCTTGGCCCACACCAACGGTGCCCTTCGAGGCGCGGCCCAATGGCGAGGCATGGTCGCCTAATCAGCGCTCACCTTATCATCTTAGCAATGCTTTGTAGGCGGATGAAAAAGCACCATCGCCGTGCATATGGTTAAAGAGCTCTGCAATCGGTGTCTCAGTCGCTTGATGGTCAAGCGACAAGTGTTCGGTACGCAACACCTCATCGAGCTCAATCACCATGCCTTGCTCGCGAAGAACATGATACTGAGGGTCGAACGGCGTCAAAACAACACGGCACCCAAACTTTACAGCCTCGGCTGTGACACCCGATTGAGCGATCGGCACACTCTTGGGATTCCAGAGGATAGCGGTTTCATTGAGGATCTTAGCTTTGCGTGCCTCGCTAAACCGTTCGACCGCCACAACCTCAATGTTATCTGGGATGTCCGAAACCATACGGCGCAATGCCTTGGGCTGGCCCGTTAAGACCGTTGGGACAAATCCCGCCGTACACAAACGATCGGCGAGCGCTACAAATTCTCGCAAATATCGCCTTTGGTCGATCCGGCCTAGATAAGTGACCCGCCGCACCGCCGTTCGGTCGTTATCGTCAGTGCGCTCTGGAGGCGGCAGAAGTAAGGGGGCAATACGGATCTTCTTCTCATTGATGGCGAAAGCAGCTTGAGCCATCTTCTGTGCGTGCTCGCCGCTGACCAGCACATCACTGGCCCAAAACGTGTCGTTCCGCTGCAGGCAATACATCACCAGGCCTTTGAAAAAGCCGTCATTCTTGATTTTCTGATTGAGTGGGAGCGGCTCATGAAAATAGTAAACGACCCGTCCGATCAAAGCCCGCGCAAGCGGCAAAACAAACAAATTGGAGAACCCCGAGGACTGCATAAAGAACACCGGTCCTGATACCCTCCTCCTCCGAAGAATATCCCAAATGGCCCCAAAACCGTCGTTGATGCGGGTGCCCGCCAAACCGGACGCACGCGCATAGCCGAGTATCGCACTGATATGCATATCGTGCGTCGCGCTCGACTTGCTGCTGCTCACTGAAAAAGCCGACTTAGCTCTCCACGTCACCGACCCAGCCTTGCTCCTTTCATGCCATCAAGCGCGATCAGCGCACGGCCGATTTCCGGCGGTGTCAAAGACCGTCGGCCGGAGCGGTTAACCTTAGCATCACTCCTACTTCTATGAATAACGGATCAATTGTTACTCGTTCATGATTCCCAATACCCAATCGCTCTTCGACGCGATACAAGAAGGGCGGGGATTTGTCCGTCGTCACCGGTGAAGAGGTGACGCTTAAGTCGGTCAAGGCAAGATGCACGAGGCGAAGAATGCGTAACGTTGGTTCAGGGATAGCGGTAGAAAAACCAGACTTCGCTTTGCGCTGGCTCGCCGTTCTTGCCGCGGCCTCCCCGTTCGTCAGCACCGACCCTGCTCCTTTTGATATTCTCGCGTTTCTTGTGATCTTGGCACTGGGGTCTCGACTGCTGCAGCCGGGCAACAAAACGGTCAACGCTCTGTCTCTTGTTCATATATTCTTCGTTGCGATTGCCGTGTCAGTGTTCGTGATGCGCGGCGCGAGCCTTGGTGGTTTTCAGCTCAAATATCTGGTCACCCAGATCTATCTGACCTTTCTATTCGCAGTGCTGCACGCTGTGTTCTCGAAGTCGCGCCAAAGCCTGATCGTCTTTGCAGGCTTTTGGACGATTTCGGCGATCGTCCAGAGCGTGGTTGTCATCTTGCTCGATCAAATCGGCGGGTTTCCCATCATTTACCGCGACGAGGCCGCGTACCGGCTGCGCGGGTTTTTCCAGGACCCGAACGTCCTCGGGCCGTTTTTGGTCTTTCCGATGGCTTACCTGGTGAGTGCCGCGCGTATTCCCTTCATGCAGCGGTTGATCGGCATCGGTATTTTGGCGCTGCTTCTCTTGCTGACCTACAGCCGAGCGGCATGGGGCGGTGCACTGGTGGCGATGATGATCGCTGTGCCCATGAGCGGACTTCTTGTGGCGCCGCGCAGGGCGCTTGGTCTCGCCACGGTCGGTTTTGGTGTGATGGTGCTGGCCATTGCCGGCGCGATCATCGCCGATGGTGGAGCGGTCTTCCAAGATCGCTTGCAGTTTCAAGACTATGACACAGGCCGCCTCGAGCATTTGGTGCTTGCCTTGCTCGAAGGATGGACCAATCCATTCGGATTGGGGCCAGGCGCGTTTTTGATGGATCATGAGACGTCGCCCCATAACCTCTTTTTGGGGAGGCTGACGGATGCGGGCTATGTTCCAACGCTGCTCACCATTGCCGTCTTTATCTTCGCGATTGGCCAGTCCTTCCGTGTTGCGTTGAGAGAACGGAGCGGACTGGCGATCGCCATCTTCGCCGCGCTTGTCGCGCATTTGGTGATTTCAGGCGTGATCAACTCCCACCACTGGCGCCATCTGGTTGTGTTGCTGGCGATGGGCATCGCGCTCGGCAGCCCCTTCGCTAAGCCTGCCCCGGAGGCCAAACCAAAACAAAAGGCGCCCACCATGCCGCGTTGGCGGATTCGCGAGGGCGTGATGGCAAGCGACACGCAAACCCCTGATGCCAAGCCCCGCGGTTTTCGTGATATCAATCCGTATCGCGAACAATGGATCAATTCGCCGCCCAATTTACCAACCGGGCGTTGATTGTGTTGACCAGCACCACGCGATCGCGGAAACACGTATGAGGCGTTCGAGCGAATAAGGACGCCTCAGTTAGCAGAACTTGGTACCAGTGAGCGGACGACACGCGTGATCGATCTCAAGCACCGGGTGGTTTACATCCATATCCCCAAAACCGGCGGCACGTCGATCGAAAGCTACTTTCAAGAGATCCTCAACGTGCCGGACGAGGCGCTGCCTGCGTTGGGCGTTTTCATCAACGGAAAAGACTCACCTCTTGAACGGCAAAACGGGCACAACACGCTCGCGATGTATGAACGCTATTACTTTAATGGTCCGATTCCGGAGGACTTCAGAGTCTTTGCCGTGGTCCGCAACCCGATCAAGCGGTTTTGGAGCGAGTACAATTGGCGCCGCTTACCGCCGCCACGGCGTTTTCCTATTCACTCCACCCTACCGGCCAGCCTTTTGATCAGGCTATCGGAAAAACCCGTACCGCTGCTCAAAGATCTCAACAGCCACATGCGGCCGCAGCACACCTACCTCGAAGGCGAAAGCATTTCGCGTGTGCGGATCTTGCGGCAAGAGACGTTGTCAGAGGATTTTGCGGCGATGTGCCAAGAATGGGGTCTGCCGGATACGCCTCTACCGCGCTCCAACACGTCACCGAAACAGCGCCCTGTCAAAAACCGAGAAAAAATAGAAAACTGGGTACGGACGTTCTACGCTGAAGACTTCAAACGCTTTGGCTACGAGTGATTGTTGGTCACGCGACGATTGATCTCGCTTCTGATGCATAGGCCGACGAGTCGCCCGCGCACCAAGCCTCATAAGCCTTGATATCATCACGGAGCTTCTCTTCAATGAAAGCCTGCGCATCGGCCGTGGTTGGGCTGTCGTAAGTCCCTGTCATTTTCGGCTGAATAGCATCCATCGGGTGCTCACCGACCCCGAGAAAGTCATGGACCTGCACCAAGACGTCCTGCGGGTGAGCAAACATATGTTCGCTGCGGATGAGCATGACGTTGGATGGCGAGAAGCGTTCAAACCAAGGCTTTAAGAGATCAGTGTACCGGCCACGTGCGGCATAGCTGAAATGACGCAACCGGTGCAAAGCCGTGCTATCGCTGCTGTAACTGCTGTAGGCGGACGCCAGTCGCTCGTCTTCCAGCTCAAAAGCCCTCATCATCTCTTCATGCTCCGCCCCCATTCTTTTTGAATGGAAATAATGCGAGATCGCCCGATCCTTCGGATGACGCAGCAGCGCGACGACCTTGATATCAGGACAGATGTTGAAAGCTGTTTCTGCGGTATCCGGAAAGAAGATGTAGCTTGGCGTGGCCTCGCCCGTGATTTGACCGTCGGTGATCGGCCTAAAAAAGAGCCTATATCCATCGGCGCCTTTTTGGGCTTTGCGCGGTGTTTCGAGATACCCAAGCTCCTTACTCACCGGCGCCATGATATCGGGGTGTTGGCACAGCCAGCTAAAGAGTGACGTCGTTCCAGCCTTTTGCGATCCAATAACCAGAAAGTTTGGAAGCGGACGTTCAGAAAGAGGCCCTTGCAGTCGGGCCGCTGTGCCGACCACTGGGCCGACCAGAGGGCGTATAAAGTTCTTGAGGTTCTGCGGAATGTTCTTGCGAACCCAATTCACGACTGCCGATTCTTCGATAAGGCTCAACGTCGGTCCCCTTTCAGTCGCCTCAGGAGCAACGTACCAAGATGAAGAATGGTTGTATCAATACCGTAGGTGGCTTTTATCCACGAAGCAACGATCACATTCCATAAAACGATCGTCAGTGCACTTGCGACCACGGCTCCTGACAACCCATAAATCGCGCTCAGCCCAGCCACAAGCGTAAGTCCTAATACATTCACTGTTGCCAAGATCACGACATGCGACTTCTCATGCCCTGTCATCAGCATAAAGACGCCCGTCGGCCCGCAGAACGCATTCACAAGCGAACCTGTCGCCAGGATCATCAAAAGCGCCCCATGATCGGAGAAACTGGGATCAAAAAGCGCCATGATCCAAGCGCCCTCGAACGCGAAGAGCAGCCATCCCGCAAGGGTAGGACCGGTTAGTCCAAGGGCGATGAGCACACAAATGCGTTGAATGCTGGCACGGTCATCTTCTGCCCACGCCTTTGCAATCATCGGTGCACCAATCATATTAGCAGCCACGAGGGGCAATGACAAAAGCGCCGAGGTCCGCTGGGCGGCAAAGAAAATCCCTGCATCGACGACGTCGAGGACGGCGCTGACAACCACCACGCTCAACTGTGTCAGAAGCACCGTGACGACGGCCGCCAGCGAGAGCCACCGCGCATCAAGAAGCGCAGTGAGAGGCGCAGGCGGAATGTCTCGGGCCGCGGAGAAACCGCCCGCAGGCAAAGCCAATCGCCGACCCAAGACAAACTGCGCAGCATTCAGTGCCAACAAGACGCCGCACGTCCAAACAAACGCTTCAACAGCGGTAAGTTGTGCGCCGGTACTGACCAAAAAGCCCAGTATCGCCACCAGAACCAGTCGCCAGATCACGTCGCGGGGCAATAGAGCGAGGTTCACCGATCCCCAGCCTCGCAGCGCGTTGCTTTGAAATTCAGCGACCGCAAAGGGCAAAGCGAGCCCAGCAGCAATCAACGGAGCCCACCAGCGAAAACCAAGGACCTGGCCCAATCCCCCAGTGACGACAAAGAGCACGAGAAGCACCGCACCCAGAAGACCCATCGCGAGATACCCATCACGCATCAAACCGACGGCAGCACCCAGCTCATTTTTGCTGATCGATGCTGGGATCTGGCGCAGCGCAAGCGTGTGCACTCCCCCGACCACCACAAAACCGAGGAAATTACCAAGACTAAACCAAGTGGCGTATCGTCCGTACTCCTCTGGACCCAACCAACGCGCAAGGCACACAAACAGGATAAACGTCAAACCGGCTGTCGCCACTTTGATCCCTAGAGCCGATACACCTTTACTGAGCAGTTGATTGACGATCCGGTCATCCTGCAGACGATCCCAAATCTTTGCCGCTTGGCCTAGCACCGCCACTCCACTCACCTTGCCAAAGCGTCAAGCGCCGTCGACCTGTCACTGATCCTGATCAAGACCATGCAAAACCAGAGCCTGCGGCGCGGTCGAGCATGGCATTCCCCTTTGCCATGTTAAGCGCGCGAAGCCTCTAGGTAAATCGTTATGGTTTCGTCGACCATCCGGTCCACGGTGCGCTCCTGAGCCAACGCACGGCTCGCGTCGGCGAATGCGGCACGGCGGCCTTCATCGCTCGCGAGCGAGAGAAGAGCCTCGGCAAACTCTTCGGGCGTCGCATCGAGTGAAACAACGACGCCATTGCTATTCGGCTCCACCGTCTCGGGCACCCCGCCGACCTCAGTTGAGACGATGGGCAGTCCAGCTTGCAAGGCCTCGAGCAAGGTATAAGGCATGGCTTCGTACCGGCTCGTCATCGCAAAAAGATCAAAGCCTTGGAAGATCGCCATGCCCGAGACAAACCCTAAAAAGCGGGCCGCTCCTGGTGCTGCTGCGGCGCACGCGGCGTCCATCAACTCGCCATCGCCAGCGATCACACCGAGGATCTTTGGGTTCTTTTGATGTGCGATGTTGAGTGCGTCGATGAAGCGTAGCGGATCTTTTTGCCGCGCGAGCCGGCCAATAAAACCGACCACCACGGTGTCATCAGGCACATCAATGAGCGCACGCGCTTCGGCACGGGACGCAAAACCGCCCGGCCTGACGCCGTTCACCACCGTTCGAAGCCGGCGATCAGAAAGCCCCAACGCGCGCGCGTGGTCAGCTTCGGCAGAACTGACAGCAATCACCCGATCGGCACGCGGACCAAGCAATCGTTCGATGCCGCCATAAAGATAGGACAGAGGAAGCCGAAGTTCGGGATCCATGGTGCGGAATGCATGGGGTGTGTAGATCCTTTTGCCCGTGAAGCGACGAGGCAGGAGCCGCAACAGCGCACCCGCTTTCGAGCTGTGGGCATGGGTCACATCGAACGGCCCATGCGCCGCCAAAAGGCGGCCAAGCGCCAAAAGATCACGGGCATCATGAAGTCCCACCGAGCGGTGCATCGCTGCCTTGACCGTTCGAACACCGTCAAGGGCTTCAAGCGCCGTTACAAACCCTGGCTCAGCCCGGGCGGTGGCGTAGATCACGGTCACGTCGCATCCGCGCTGGGCCAATCCGCCAGCCAGATCGAGGGCATGCCTGCCTGATCCGCCCCCTGATGTTTCCAACACGATAGCGACCCGCAGCGCTTCCCGCGATGGTTCGTCCCTGCTCAATGTTGCCACCCAAATTGCCGCTTAAACATTTCTCGCCTGAACGCGGCTAGACCATAGTGAGCGGTCGCAAGCAAGCAAAGCCGCGCGGGCCCAAGGACCACCCGTTGCGCCGTGGGTTCTGCATTGATATTGTTCTACAAGGATATTCAACAGTTCGCCTCCGGCCTCGCTCGGTCTTTAGGCGGCGCGTTCAAGGGCGCGCCTAGTTAACATTGTGGTGCCGATGGAGACGACCAACATCAACGCAAGGCTGCCCGTCGGCTCTTGGAAACAGATCGCGCAAATCCCGGTTTTGGGCGGTGCGGCGCTGGCTGTTTGCGTGCTGCTTTTGGTTTTCCTGTCGCGCACAGGGCTCAGCCATCTGATGGGCTCCTACCTGACGCCCGAGTTCAGCCACGGCATTCTCATTCCTGTTATTGCCGCGGGTATCATCGCCTTTCGCCATCAGGAGATTGCCGCTGCGCGGCACGATCATCGATGGTTTGGAACAGCGCTCGTTGCGCTAGGGATTATCATTATTGGCGTGGGCCAGATTTCGACAACGATTCACCAGCTCCAATATGGCTTTTTGATCTCCGTCTACGGTCTAATATTCACCTATTTTGGCGTCAGCGGCGCGCGCATCGTGGCGCCTGCGTTGGTCTATCTTCTCTTTATGCTGCCGCCGCCCCATTTCGTGACGCTGGCGCTCACGCTGCAGCTCCAACTGATTTCAACGCAGCTTGGCGTCGCATTTATTGAGCTCTTCGGGATCCCGGTGTTCGTCGACGGCAACGTGATCGATTTGGGTAATTACGCGCTTCAAGTGGCTGAGGCTTGCAGCGGCCTGCGCTATCTTTTTCCGTTGCTCAGTTTCAGCTTCATTGCCGGGTATTTTTTCCAAGCGCCGCTGTGGCAGCGTCTCACCGTCTTTCTTTCTGCCATCCCGATCACGATTTTGATGAACAGCTTCCGTATAGGGATGATCGGTGTGCTCAAACGGCAATTCGGTGTGGGGGCGACGGAAGGCTTCGCCCACGCCTTTGAAGGCTGGGTGGTGTTTCTTCTATCGGTCGGTGTTCTTATCGCTGAACTCTATCTTTTAAGCGCGATCAGGCGCGCTGGTTCACCGCTTGACCATCTTGGTATCAGCGGGAGCTATGATGGGCTACGTGCCAATCTTCAGCGCGCGTTTGAGGACCGACAATCGGTTTTGCACCGTTGGGTCCTTGCATCCCTGGGCGCGATCGTGGCCGCCACGCTGACACTCAGTTTTATTGGATCCAGGCCCCCTGTCTTACCGGAACATAAGCCGCTCTTTTTGTTGCCTCAGGTCACGCAGGATTGGCGAGGGCGTGATGTTCCGATCGAGGCGAGTGTCTTGTCGATTCTTCAGCCGACCGATTACGTCAACCGCGACTACACCCATTCAGACACGCTTGGCCCCGTCAACGTCTATATCGCTTTTCACGCCAACCAGGTGGCTGGCCGTGCGGCGCATTCACCGCGCTATTGCATTCCCGGCGGCGGATGGGAGATCGAAAAAACGGAGCCGATCAATATCGCAGTCGAGGGCCCTGATGGAACCTCCATTCGAGCGAACCGTGTTCTCGTTAGCAAAGGCCTTCAACGGATGATTGTCTATTATTGGCATCAACAACAAGGCAAAGTGCTCACCGCTGAGTATGAGGTCAAGTGGAACCTCCTGATGCGGTCTATTCGCACACGTCGCACCGATGGTGCACTCATCCGATATGCCACACCGCTGGCGGCCAATGAAACCGAAGAAGCAGCGGAGGCGCGGCTTTTCGAGCTCATGTCCATCACCCAACCGGTGGTCAATGACATGCTCCCTCAATAGGCGAGACTGTTCACAAGCCTTCAAACCCACCAAAGATAGAATACCTTTTCCATCAGGCGTTCAGAAGGCAACAACCACGCCTCGTTGAAAATGCTTATCGTTCTCAACACGGCATATTTTCAGCTACAGAACACCTTGGGCATCTTGACACTTTGCATCTAAATTGTCAGCGTTTGGTCTAGAAGTTCGTTTCGGTCAGTGGACGCGCCTGTGACCAGGTCTCATGAGAAGCGAGAGGCTGTGTTCAACGCTGCAGCAGAGGTCTTTGCGCAATACGGTTTCCGGCGCACCGCGATGAATGACATCGCACAGGCAGCAGGCATCTCAAGACCTGCGCTCTACGTGCTTTTTGAAAACAAAGAAGACCTGTTCCAGCAACTCGCGATCCACCGGCAAAACGAAGCGATTGGCGAGGCCATTGCAATCCTTGAACAAAACAAGCCATTTGTTCAGCGTTTTACGCAAGCCGTCCTCGCTTACGAACGGATTTTCTATGAGCCAATCGCCGGCTCACCCCACGCCGCCGAGTTTATGGATGCCAGCTTGGGTCTCGTTTCCGACGAAATGTTGAAACGCCAAAACCGACTGGTATCCTACCTTTCCGACGTGATCGACCAGGCCGCGTCAGAGGGAAGCGTATCGCTGCAGCAGCTCAACATGAAAACCACCACCTTCGTCGAACTTCTATTGAGTTCGATCGGTGGACAGAAGAAAGCTGCAACATCGGTAAGAGACTTTAGACAAAGAGTGAAACACGTAACGTCTGTGTTTTGGGCGTCGATCGGTTCGGGAGGGGTGCAATGATAACACTCGACGTGAATGGTACGCGTAAAGAGGTGGAGGCTGATCCGGATACGCCGCTTCTTTGGGTCCTGCGGGAAGAGCTATCGCTAACGGGCACAAAGTTTGGGTGCGGAATAGCGCAGTGTGGCGCCTGCACGGTCTTGATCGGCGGACAAGCGGCTCGGGCATGTGTCATCCCCCTCTCCAATGTGAAAGGGCGTGAGGTCACAACGATTGAAGGTTTGGCCCCGTCCCCTGAGACGCTTCACCCCCTTCAAGACGCATGGATTGAGCACCAAACACCGCAATGCGGTTACTGCCAGTCAGGCCAATTGATGGCCGCCGCCGCGCTCCTAAGGCGAAACCCCAATCCCACCGACGCTGACATCAATAGCGCCATGGAAGGCAATATCTGCCGTTGCGGCATGTATGACCGAATACGGGCGGCAATCAAAACGGCTGCCGCGCAAATGTCGACCATCGAACCAGACACACCTGATACGGAAGACAACGCAGATGGGTAAGTGGACAAGACGGACATTCATCGGCGTCGGCGCTCTTGCTGGCGGCGGGATCTTGGTTGGCGTCGCAATCCGCCCCGGCAACCTCAATAAGCACGTTGACGATCATGTTGCGGGTGAAGGCGAAACGCTTGTTCACGTCTACGTCAAGATTGACAAAGATAACGTGATCACTGTCATTGTTCCGCATAGTGAAATGGGACAGGGCGCACAAACAGCGCTTACCCAAATGCTAGCAGAAGAGCTGGACGCAGATTGGCGAAAGATCCGTTTTGAAGAAGCGCCCGCGCTTAAAGAGTACGCAATGTACACGGTTGGACGCGGGGAACTTCTAAAGAACATCGATTTTCCCAAATTCATTGTACCGAGCATCGATGCCGCCATGATGCGGTTGGCCGATACGCTCGACGCTCAAATCACAGGCGGCAGTCTCAGTATTCGCGTGACCGGCGAATACGGCATGCGAGTCGCGGGCGCTGCGACTCGGGACATGCTCAAACAGGCTGCGGCCCAGACATGGGACGTTCCGTTCGACGAAATCGAAACCGAACGCAGCATGCTGATCCATGAGCCGAGTGCACGGGTTGAGCCATATTCCGCCGTTGCGGAATTGGCCGCCACAATGAACCCATCATACGTGCCCACGCTTAAGGATCCAAAGGATTTCAAAATCATCGGTCAGCCGATTCAACGCTTTGATATTCCTGCAAAGGTTGACGGCACGGCCCGCTTCGCTCTCGATGTCCGTCTTCCTGACATGGTTTATGCAACCATTCAGCGTAGTCCGATCGTCCGTGGTCGTCTTGCAAGTATCGACGATACCGCAGCCCGTGCCGTGAAAGGTGTCTTGGACGTCGTGAAACTTCCGGTGACCGAGCATGACGCGCTATTTGGCGATTTTATCGCCGACGAAGCTGTTGCTGTGATTGCGAACGGATACTGGGCAGCCCATCGCGGCCTCCGCGCTCTCGATATTCAGTGGGACGGCAACGATCAAGTTTCGAGTGAAACCATTCGGGCACGGCAATATCGTGAACTTGAGAACACTGACGAACGTGAGACAGATATTGACGTCGGCGGTGCAACAGAGGTTCTCGCCACTGCGGACAAGATCGTATCCGCTGACTATCATGTCCCCTATTTGGCCCACGCCTGCATGGAACCGCTTAATGCGACGGCGGATTTTCGTGACGGGAAATGTGAGGTTTGGGTCGGTTGCCAAAACCCCCTTGGCTTTCGCCGCGCCATCGCAACATCACTTGGTCTGCATGAGGATGACGTGACGCTGCACAACCTCCTGATGGGCGGCGGGTTTGGGCGAAAGTCCACCGCCGACTGGGCTATGCAAGCAGCGCTCTTGTCGCAAAGGATTGGCCGCCCCGTCCAGCTTATCTGGTCGCGCGAAGAAGATATGCGCCAGGACTTTTACAGGCCCGCTTTACCAAGCCGTTTCAAGGCCGCTCTTGGAAACGATGGCGAGCCACTGGCTTGGCAGAACACCTATGTCAGCAAAATGGAACCGGTTGAAGCGCCCGTTGTTCCCTATGCGATCAAAGCCAAAGACATCGGGTATGTTCCTAGTGAGCATTATCTGCCGATCGGACCTTGGCGGAGCGTCGACGAATCCCAACACGGATTTTTCGTCGAAAGCTTCATCGATGAGTGTGCCCATGCCGCAGGTGTTGACCCCTTCGTCTACCGAGCGAACCTTCTACAGGAACACCCGCGACATCTCGCTGTCCTTGAACGGGCGGCAAAAGAAGCGAACTGGAACCAACCGATGGGACCAGGTCGCGGTCGAGGCATCGCGTTGAAAGAATCCTTCGGCACAATTGTCGCCGAGGTGGCCGAAGTCAGCTTGGTTCACGGAGAGGTCGTCATGGATCGCTTTGTCGTCGTTGCTGATCCCGGACTTGCAGTGAACCCCGACGGTTTCGCCGCGCAAATGGAATCCGGTGTGATCTACGGGCTCACCGCCGCAATTTATGGCGAAATCACCGTGCAAGACGGAGCCGTCGTGCAAAGCAATTTCCACGACTACGAAGCATTGCGCATTTCCGCCTCCCCCGTGATTGAAACCCACATCATCAACAGTGGCCATAAGACCGGCGGCGCAGGTGAGCCGGGAACGCCCCCCGCAGCACCCGCATTGGCCAACGCGATCTTCGCCGCGACCGGGCAGCGCATCCGAGAGCTGCCCCTTCGCAAGCACATTTCGTTCTCGACGGGAGCACAATCATGACCCGCTGCTTGACCATCATATTGACCGCCTTGGTGTTGATACCACTTACCTCATGGGCGAATGAGAACGATACGCCAACGGAACTGACCGATATGTTGCCCGTACTGACGGAAGCTGAAGCACTTGAGCAATGGGATCGCGTGTTTGAGGTTTTCTCTCACCCGCGATGTGCCAACTGCCATGTGCCAAGCGACAACCGTCCGCGTTGGTCAGGTCCAAGCTATGGCTTAGAGGAAGGCGAATGGTCCTACCACGGCATGAATATCAATGGCGGGGATGCGCGTGACGGGCGGGACAGTATTCCCTGTGCGGCTTGCCACGCCACATCAAATTCTGAACTGCCCCATGGCCCACCAGGTGCACCGCATTGGGCTCTTGCTCCGGTCGAGATGGTTTGGTGGGAGCAGACCTCGAAGCAGATCTGTGAACAGATCAAGGACCTCGATCGAAATGGCGGGCGCACGCTCGAAGAGGTCGCGGCCCATATCGACCATGACGCACTCGTCCATTGGGGCTGGGAACCCGGTCCGGGTCGAGAGCCCGCGCCCTATTCAATAAAGGAAACAGTCGATTCCTTTACCAGCTGGGCACAAGCCGGCGCTCCGTGCCCTGCTGAATAAGAGAGCATGGCGGGATTACGCTTTTGATCTGATTGGGAATTCATGCACGACATGATCGCAACACCCAGCATGCTTAGGGGGATCATACCGCCAGACCCCATAAGCGAGCTGAGTGCGACCGAAGGTGTCCTCGCCGTGATCACAGGCGTGGAAGGATCAGCCTACAGGGCAGTGGGATCCGCCATGGCGATGTTGAGCGACGGCGCGCGTGTTGGTTCTTTATCGTCGGGCTGCATCGAAGAAGCCTTGTCGATTGAGGCAAGTAATCATTGCACCGATGATAAACCGCGCCATCTCCGGTATGGGGAAGGCTCGCCATGGATCGATATCAAGCTACCTTGTGGCGCTGGCCTCGATATCGGTCTCTGGCCAAGCAATCGCGATGAAACACTGATCAAATCTCATGATCTTTACATGCGTCGTCAGTCCCATAGCATGCATTTACCGCGCCAGGAGCTTAATTTCCACCTTACGGAAGAACTGACGCCAGCCGGTTGGTTGGGCGCAGACTTTGTCTTGCCACGCGTCCCCCCTCTTCAGTTCTTGGTTGCTGGAACGGGCGTTGAGACTGTTGCTTTTGTCGATATGGCGCGCGCCGCGGGCTATACTGTTCGTGTCATCAGCCCGGACAGCTATGTGCAGAGCGCTTTGTCGGATGTGTACGGACTGGATACAGGAGACCTGCCGCCCGGTCTCGAGCCCGATGGTCAGACAGCCGTGGTTCTCTTTTTTCATGGCAATGAACACGAAACGCGGCTGCTGCCTTCAGCACTGGAAAGTTCGGCCTTTTGGATCGGAACGCAAGGGTCGAGAAAAAAGCGCCGCGTGCTCCAGGATGAGTTGAAGGCAGCGGGAGTATCTTCTGCGTCGCTTGAGCGGTTGGAGGAGAGTTTTGGCGTCATTCCATCCGCACGCGACCCGCAAACACTGGCCGTATCAGTGCTCGCTGACGTTGTCAGGGCCTATAAGGCGACATGGTTTGACCCCTATTTTGCGCAACCGCAAAAGACCGTGCCGTGAAGATAGGTCTTTTGCTTGCCGCGGGGCTATCAGAACGCTTTGGCGCGGCAAACAAGCTCCTCGAAGACTTAGGCGGAAGACCTTTGATCACCTACGCAGCGACGGTTCTCCAGGCGCTTGAGTTGGATCGGCTGATCGCTGTGATTTCTGACGAGGAGGCCGCTCCCTACCTCACTGACTTCGCCATCCGTCTCCATCCATCGCCCGATGATGGTCTTGGAAGTTCCCTCGCGATAGGCGCACGGGCCGCCCAACAACAAAACGCTCACCGCTTGCTCGTTTTGTTGGCCGATATGCCCTTCGTCACAAAGCGCCATTGCGAAGAGGTCTTGGAGCGATGTTCAAACACTCTGCCCTCCGCGAGCATGCTCGGTGATCGGACAACACCCCCTGTATGTTTTCCTGAGGGAATGCTTCCAGCACTGATGGAGCTGACTGGTCCGTTCGGTGCTAAAAACCTCTTGGCAAATCTTCCTGATACTGCGTTCGTGAAAGCTGACGCCGCAACACTCGCTGACATTGATACGCCCGCGCAGTTGGCGCACTGGCAAGCAAAGCGACCGCTTGCAACGGATCACCGTTTGCAGTGAGTTACGTGCGCTTTGGCGGCATTGGGAAAAACCCGCTCACCTGTTCCTTATACGCTGCATATTCTGGGTACTTCTTCGACATACCCTTCTCGAGCAATGCTTTACCGGACACAGCATAGAGGAAAAAGATCATGAGGGCGGGGCTCAATACCGTGAGATACCCACTTTGGCTCTCCAGCGCGATCAATGTCAGGCCAGTCCAAACCGCCGCATCACCAAAATAGTTCGGGTGGCGCGTCCATGACCAAAGACCCACGGTCATCAACTTGCCCTTGTTTTCAGGCTTTGCCTTGAACGATCGGAGTTGAGCGTCACCCACCGCCTCAAAGGTAAGGCCGATCGCAAAAATCAGCACACCAAGATAACCGAGGAAACCAAGCGCACCGCTCCCCGTGCCAAACAACACTGAGCTTCCGAACTGTCCCACCTGGGTTGGCAACGACACGAAAAAGGCAATCATGCATTGCAAAAGAAAGACACGGAACAGGCTTCTAATGGCAAATTTTCCGTCTCCGCCCCACGCTTTACGCATGGCCACATAACGGTAGTCCTCACCGTGACCGATGTTCCGGAAGGCAAGATAACCGCCTAAGCGAGCACCCCAAATCGCAACCAAGACCGTCAGCACCGTGGCACGAGGTTCCATGCCATCGACGCGTATCCACGTCAGGACCGCTGGCGCAGCGCAAGCAGGACCCCAAAGAATATCGACGATGCTGGCATTTTTGATCACGACACTGAGGGCCCAGACCGCAACAAAAATACCAATCATGATGGCGAGGTTGCCAAGGATGACATCACCCATAAGACTTAAACTCCGATACGCAGGTTAAACAGCAGCTCGTTGTCGGCTGATTTCGTCATGGGATGCCCACGCGGTATGGGTTCCACTCGAAATACGGTGTGGCAAGATGACCCTTGCCACAGGGCCAGCCGCCACATTTTTTGCATCAACAATAACGCACTCTGACTGATCTGTGTTCATATCCGTGATAAACGAAACGAGATAGCCGTCGTCCTCGTCCACCGCACCGTCGCGCGGTGCGAAGGGCGCCTCGCTCCCGAACCGATTGTCACCAAACGAGAGCTCCTGGGTATCGCCTGTCAGCAGATCGTGTTTGACAAGCCCGCCGAACAAAAACCATCCCGGTACTGCTGTGGCACTATAAAGATAGCGATAAGGCCGACCGGCCATGTTTTGGTTGATCGTTCCAAACTCCACGAGCTTGTCACATAGGCGCTCTTCTTTGGTCTCTCCCGTCACCAAATTAAACCGCCAACGGTGCAGTTTGGGTTTGAAGGAGTGGTAAGAAATGTTCGCGAGCAGCTTACCAAAGCGCGGATCAACACCCGGCAGTTCGATGGGCTTTGGGTCAGGATCGTCTTGGAAATAGCCATCGACAACGATCTCATCACCCTCTTCCCACGCATTGGTCCAATGCAGCACGTAGGTCGGCGCGGCCTCGAACCACTTGATCTCATTGGCCGAACCAAACCTCGGGACGATCGCGAAACGGGTCGGTAGATGTCCATGATAACCCGCCGAATGGATGCCTTGTTTGAGAAGATCCTCTTTCCAGAACAGCGGCAAATCAATCAAGATCGAGTAGTTCTCCGTAAAAGCCATATCATGCGGCATCCGGGCACCGGGAAGCTCTACCGGGATAAAGTGTTTTAACTGTTTATCCGCTCCGACCACGCCGTAATGCATATAGGGAGGTTTCTTTGAGTAGTTGAAGAACAATAGCTCGCCCGTTCGAGGATCAACCTTTGGGTGAGCCGATATCCCTTCATCCGGTACCCACGCAGCCGTTCCATTATTTTCAAGCGTGTAGGGATCGAGTTGATAACCCTCACCGCACATGTAAAAGGTTGAAAGGATGTCGCCTCCATGAATAACAACATCCGTCGACGACGCATCCTTCATTCGTCCACGCGCGCCCCAACCTTCTCTTTCTGATTTGTTGGGATTACCCGCAATTCCAGCCCAGAGCGATCGACCAGCTTCTTGCTCGGCCTCAAACCCCTTGGTGCGCACAAAGCGATTTTTATACGTCGCTTTTCCATCCCGGAAAGAGATTGTATGCAGCATCCCGTCGCCATCGAAGGGGTGATAAACACCGATCGCGTCGTGGAGGGGGTTCTCCGTGTTCCGCACATAGACACCACTGAGGTCTTTGGGGATCTCGCCAATCACCTCCATCTCGTCGGCATCATACTCGGTCGTGCAGGGTGTCCAGGCACCATTTAAGTAAGGGTGCGGCGTCGGCGTGATCTTGCTTTCAAAGCTGTTGACGAGTTTCGTCCCCATACGGTGTCTTTTCCTCCCGATCCATGCGCCCCTTAGGGCGTGTCTTATGCTTTTTGGCTCAGCTTATGGGCCTCTTACGCCAAACGCAACGCGCCTTCCCATCGCTTGCCTGGCTCGCTCAGGACCTCTATTTTGTCCCAAAGATGGCGCCAACGATCAACAAAGCGCCTAGGAGGAACGACCGTGGCAGGACCTGTCTTCATTCTCGGCGGCACGCAAACCGATTTCGCTTCCAACTGGGCACGCGAGGACAAAAGCCTTTTTGACCTCTTCGCCCATACCGTCCGCGAAGCGCTCGAGATTTGTCGTCTTGATGCTAGCGATGTCGAAGTTGGTCATGTCGGAAACTTCGTGGCCGAATTGTTCGCTGGCCAGGGGCTCCTTGGAGGTTTTTTCGGCCATGCCCATCCTGGGTTTTCAGGCATGCCTTCGGGCCGCCACGAAGGCGCTTGTGCCTCGGGATCATTGGCCGCGCTTGCGGCGATGGCTGATATCGAAAGCGGACGATACGGACTGGCTTGCGTCGCTGGCATTGAACTCATGCGGAACGTTTCCGGTAAGGTGGCTGCCGATCATCTTGGTGCTGCCGCCTGGCGCGGTGTCGAAGCGCAAGACGCCACTTATGTTTGGCCCGCCATGTTCTCTGACCTCGCCGAGGAATACGACCGGCGCTACGGCCTCGATTATCAACACCTGATGGGCATTTCAAAGATCAATTTCGAGAATGCAAAACGCAATCCCAACGCGCAATCACGTGGATGGACGTTTACGGAGGAAAGCTTTCAGGCCAATGACGACGCGAACCCCGTGGTTGAAGGCTGGATGCGCCGCCAAGACTGTGGGCAGGTTACCGATGGAGCTGCGGTGATCTTTCTCGCCTCCGCCGAAAAAGCAGCTGACTACGCTGATCGCCGGGGTCTCAATCTTGATGATTTGCCCCGCATCGATGGCTGGGGCCACACGACCGCACCGATGCAATTCGCACAAAAAATGAAAGACAGCCAAAACGACGACTACGTCTTACCGTGGACTCGTAAAGCGATCACGGATGCTTATCGGCGTGCCGGTATCAGCGGACCGGACGATCTCGATGCGATCGAAACCCATGATTGTTTCTCGGTCACCGAATATATGGCGATCGAACATTTCGGCCTCACAGCACCAGGCGAGGCATGGAAAGCAGTCGAGGACGGCACCATCGCCTGGGACGGGAAACTCCCGATCAACCCGTCCGGCGGTCTCATCGGTCTTGGCCATCCCGTGGGTGCAACGGGCGTCCGCATGCTGCTCGATGCGAGCAAACAGGTGACCGGCCAAGCAGGCGATTATCAAGTGGATGGCGCCAAGCGCGTGGCCACCTATAATGTCGGCGGATCGGGAACGACCAATTGCTCGTTCGTCGTGGCCGCTTAGCCGAAAACGCGACGGAGAATGTCGCTCGTCCGCTTGGCCGGATTGGTCCGGATCGCCGCTTCCTCACGGGCGACGTAATAGAAAAGACCGTCAAGGCCCTTCCCAACGCCATGATCAATGAGATCATCCCGTGCATCAGCCCCCATTTGCGGGGCTAACGGAATACCGGCAAGACTGGCCAGGATGTTGTCGTAGGTCTGAATAGCCCCTGTTCGGGTCAAGGCCGTTTCGATCGACGGTCGGAAAAGCCGGGTCAACGACGATGTGGTTCGGTTTTGAAAATAGGTGGTGGCCGATGTCGGCCCACCGTTCACAATGCCCAGCGCATCGTTGATCGTCATGGAACGGATGGCACTGACAAAGATACTCCGCGCCTCCGGAGCTGCTTGCTCAGCACCGCGATTAATCTCAAGCTGCATCTGATCGAGCATACCCGGTAATCCGAAGGCCGATAACTGAGACTGGGCAGCGGCAAGACGCGGAGGAAGCGGGATCTTGATCTGGCGATCAGCGAAATACCCATCGCGACGCCCAACTTGGGAAACCGCCGACGCAATCCCCTGGTCGAGGGCCGCTCGAATGCCCTGCGCAGCTTCAGCGGAGGTCAGGCCGCCCACGCCGGTTCCGGTGGAGGTGGTGCCCATGCTGCCAAGCACGGCGCCGAAAATCGCCTCTTGCTCAGCCGTCGTGCAGCCAGCGATCAAGCTGGCTGGTAGAGCCGCTAACACCATGCGGCGATTAATTGTGCGATCACTCATTGGGTGCCCCTCATGATATCCCTGTGCTTCTCGTGGCCTGCCGGTGCGGCGGTGTCGAGACGGTTTAGCATCATGCTACCATGGCTTTCGCCGTTGGTCCTGGCATCAAGTGGCCAAACCACATGATAAAAGGGCGCCCATCGGGAGGATTTGGTATGAACGGTGTGTTGCAAAACCTACGGCAGCAACTGCACCGCCAATTGGATCCAGACGGATTTGACCACGGCGGGATGTCCCCCCTCAACTTCGCCATCCTTTTGTTTGTCATCGCCGCGGTGGTGCTGGGTCTGCTGGCAACTGAGCCCACTTTTTTGCCCGAACAGCGAGGGTTGCTTGCTCATATTGAGCGGGGGATCCTTGTGTTCTTCACCATCGAGTTGGCGGCGAGATTTTGGGTGTCAGGGCTCAACCCTCGGTTCCGGGGAGTAAAAGGCGCGATTCGCTTTTGTACGCGCTGGGCGACTCTCACGGATATCATTGTTATTCTTCCTCTTTTCATCGATTTCGAGGGAGGATGGTTGACCATCTTTCGTGTCTTTCGCTTGGTGCGCCTCTTTCAGCTGGCGCAGATTCCAGCGGCGTCCAAGGCCCTTCGCGCCTTTCGCTCGGCGCTCCGCTCGCATTGGTTCGAGCTCGCGTTCACCGCCATTATGGGCGCAGGCCTTTTGCTCGGCTCGTCGGTCGCCCTTTACCTCATCGAGGGCAGGCTCCAGCCGGAGGTTTTTGGGTCGGTTCCACGCGCGATCTGGTGGAGCGTTGTCACGTTCACCACGGTTGGATACGGAGACGCCGTGCCGATCACCCCGTTAGGCCGCGTGGTTGCAGGCTTTCATGCGATCGCAGGGCTTGCAGTAATCGCCATGTTCACCGGCATCGTTGCCTCCTCGCTCACCGAAACGGCGGAGAAACGAAACAATGATAACCACGGCCCACCCAAACCCTAGACGTGGAGGGATGTTCGCCGTTATGCCGCCCCCTCTGACACGAGAGCGAGTAAAGCAATGCGCGTTGCGATGATTGGCACTGGATATGTCGGCCTGGTGTCGGGAGCCTGTTTCTCAGATTTCGGCCATGACGTCATTTGCGTCGACAAAGATGCAGCCAAGATCGATCGATTGCTGCAAGGCGTCATGCCTATCTACGAGCCGGGCCTCGATCAGCTTGTCGCCAACAATGTCGAGGCTGGTCGCCTCTCCTTCACCACCGATATCGCCGAAGCAGTGCCCAACGTCGATGCTGTTTTTATCGCAGTGGGAACACCGTCCCGTCGTGGTGATGGGCATGCGGATCTTTCCTTTGTTTATGCTGCTGCCGAAGAAATCGCCAAAAATATTGACGGCTACACAGTGGTCGTGACGAAATCCACCGTGCCCGTTGGAACAGGCGCCGAGGTGGAGAACGTGATTAAGAAAACCCGACCTGAATTTGTTCAGGGAAAGGATTTTTCCGTCGCCTCAAATCCGGAGTTTTTACGTGAAGGCGCAGCAATTAATGACTTTAAGAGGCCAGACCGTGTGGTTGTTGGCACCGAGGACGAAAAAGCCATCCATGTGATGCGAGAACTCTACAGGCCTCTTTTTCTCAACGAAACGCCGATCCTCTTCACCAGTCGTCCGACATCGGAATTGATCAAATACGCGGCCAACGCGTTTCTTGCGACTAAGATCACGTTCATCAATGAAATCTCTGATCTTTGTGAAAAGGTCGGCGCCGATGTACAACAAGTGGCCAAGGGCATCGGTCTTGATGGACGCATCGGGTCTAAATTCCTGCATGCAGGACCTGGATATGGCGGCTCATGCTTTCCTAAAGACACCCTCGCTCTGACCCGCACTGCTGAACAATCTGGTGCCCCTCTTCGAATTGTTGACGCAGTCGTGACGTCAAATGCAGAGCGGAAGAAAAGCATGGCGCAGCGGGTGCTCACAGCCCTTGGGCCAGACCCGAAAGGCAAGACCGTCGCTGTCCTTGGGCTGACCTTCAAGCCGAACACAGATGATATGCGGGACAGCCCAAGCCTCGATATCATCCCTATGCTGCAAGACGCAGGTGTAACCGTCAGGGCCCATGACCCTGAAGGCATGGACGAGGCGCGTGGGCATTTTACGGACGTGATGTTTTGCGACGGGCCTTACCATGCCATGGAAGGCGCGGATGCAGCCGTGATCATCACCGAATGGGACACTTACCGCGCCCTTGACCTTCGGCGCACGAAGGACCTTCTTCGCTCGCCCATTCTGGTCGATCTCCGCAACGTCTATGATCCAGCGACCATGCGCGAGCACGGTTTCACCTACAGCTCCATCGGCCGTGCATAAGCACGGCTAAAGCGCCGATGATTTATCCGTGCTCAGCCACATCGAGCAGATAGCCTCTGTAGTCGTTCTTGAATGCCTCAGCGAGGCGCACAAGTTCGTCTTTCGATATGAAGCCTTTTCTGAAGGCGACTTCTTCCGGACACGCTATTTTGAACCGTTGACGTTCTTCAAGCGTCTGAACGAACTGGCTGGCTTGAAGAAGCCCGCTGAAGGTACCAGCATCAAGCCAAGCCGTGCCGCGCGCCAGCCGAGAGACCCTGAGGTCACCGCGCTGTAAATAAGCATCGTTGACTGACGTGATTTCTAATTCTCCGCGTGCTGAAGGCTCAACAGCCTTTGCGATTTCCGTCACGTCTTGGTCGTAGAAATAAAGCCCGGTTACAGCCCAATCACTTTTTGGATCGGACGGCTTTTCTTCGATCGAGATCGCGCGGCCATCATCATCAATCTCCACAACACCGAACGCTTGTGGATCGGGCACGCGATAGGCAAAGACCACCGCACCCGAGGTGATGTTTCCTGCTTGGGCAAGCTCGCCAGAAAGACCAGCGCCATAAAACATGTTGTCGCCCAAAGCGAGGGCACAAGGGGCACCGGCGATAAACTCCTCACCAATGATAAAGGCCTCGGCCAAACCGCGTGGCTCGTCCTGGACTGCGAACTCAAACCGGACGCCCCAAGACTCGCCCGTCCCCAAGAGCTCCTGATAAAGAGGAAGAGCCTGCGGCGTGGAAATGATCAAAATGTCCCGAATACCGGCAAGCATCAACGTGGTGATCGGATGGTACACCATGGGCTTGTCATAAACCGGCAGCAGTTGTTTCGAGACCGCGCGGGTGATGGGGTACAAACGAGTCCCGTGTCCACCAGCCAGAATAATGCCCTTCATGATGGAGCCCCCTCCTTTAAAACATCAGTGACAATCGCGCCCACAGGTTCGCGCCAATCAGCTAAGATGACGTCAAAAGCGTTTCGTAGTTTCGTAGTATCGAGCACGGAATAAGCAGGACGGGTCGCCTTGGTGGGATACTCCGCCGTGGTGATCGGCATGACCGATGCTGACGGGCCACCTTGCGCTGCGCTTTCCTCGAATATCGCTTGAGCAAAGTCCGCCCAACTCGCCTCGCCCGCCGCGACCAAGTGGTAGAGACCGAATGGCGCGCCATCACCCGAACCAACAATAGACTGGGCGACCGTCAGGAGTGTCTCAGCGATGGTATCGGAACTCGTCGGTGCGCCCCGTTGGTCGTCGACGACACGCAACTCATCATGGCTCGCGGCCACCCGCAACATGGTCTTGAGGAAGTTTTTGCCGGTGGAGCCATAGACCCAAGCGGTCCGCGCTATGATATGCTTTGGGTTAGCCGCGACCACCGCGTCTTCCCCCGCGAGCTTGCTTTCTCCGTATACGCCAAGAGGCGCCGTGGGATCATCTTCCCGGTAGGGTCTGGTACCACTACCATCAAAAACATAATCTGTTGACAGATGGATGAGCGGGATACCCGCATCGGCCGTCACCTCAGCAAGATGACGCGGACCTGCTTCGTTTGCGGCGAACGCCGCATCGCGCTCATCTTCGGCTTGGTCGACCGCGGTGTAGGCTGCCGCGTTGATCACGACGTGGGGTTTGAACGACGCAACTGCTTTAGCGACGCTGTCCTTGTCAGTGATATCGACGTTAGGCCGACCGTGAAGACCAACCGTCACATCGCTCGGTGCCATCGTCGCCAGGCTTTGCGCAACCTGACCACTTTCACCGGCCACAAAGAGACGGAGTGCCATCAGCCCTTATCCTTCAAAAGGCCAAGACGTTCTCCGCCATAAACGCCCTTCGTCAACGGCTCCCACCAGTCAGCATGATCAAGATACCAACGAATGGTTTCAGAAATCCCGGTATCAAAGTTATGCTTGGCTTTCCAACCGAGTTCCTTTTCGATCTTTGTAGCATCGATCGCATAACGATGATCATGGCCTGGACGGTCTGTCACATAGGTGATGAGTGATCGCCGTGAATCTGATCCTGGGTGATGCTCATCCAAAGCATCACAAATCGTATGGACCACCTCGAGATTGGTGCGTTCATTCCGGCCACCAACATTATACTTCTCGCCTAAGCGGCCATTGAGAAGGACCATGACCAAGGCGCGAGCATGATCCTCGACATGAAGCCAATCGCGAATGTTGCTGCCATCACCATAAACCGGCAAGGGCTGTCGGCTGAGGCCCTTTAAGATCATCAGCGGGATCAGTTTCTCAGGAAACTGGAAGGGGCCGTAATTGTTGGAGCAGTTGGAGATCACAACAGGCAGGCCGTAGGTCCGCCCCCAGGCCACCACCAAGTGATCAGATGCCGCTTTGGAGGCAGAATAGGGTGACGACGGATCGTAAGGCGTGGTTTCTTCAAAGAGACCCTCAGGACCAAGCGACCCATAGACCTCGTCCGTCGAAATATGGTGGAATCGGAAGTTGTCGCGCGCCTCTCCCGAAAGCCCATCGTAATACCCGCGCGCGACTTCGAGCATCACCATCGTGCCAACGATATTCGTATCGATAAAGTCCTTGGCCCCACTGATCGATCGATCAACATGCGACTCGGCCGCCAAGTGCATCACATGCGTTGGTTTCTCATCGTCAAAGACCGTCTTGATGGCTTCCGACTGACAGATATCAGCCTGATAAAAACGATATCGCTGACTGGAGGAGATGCTCGCCAGGGAGTCGAGATTTGCTGCGTATGTTAATTTATCGACGTTGATGACTTCCGCGTCGGTCTCTTCGATCAGATAGCGGATGACCGCCGATCCGATGAACCCCGCGCCGCCAGTAACCAGGATACGCATGGCTGAAGCCTCCTTTAGGCTTGGTACGTGAAATAGGGAGGCAAATCTGCCAACCGTGGATGTTTGGTGTCTTTGTCGGAAAGAACGGGGGCTTTATCGCCAAGCCCCCAGTCAATGCCGAGGTCAGGGTCATCCCAAGCGAGGCCGCGATCGGCATCAGGATCGTAAAACCCTGTAACCTTATACTGAACTTCTGTATTCGGCTCGAGGGTGACAAAAGCATGGGCGAAACCGACAGGGACCCAGTATTGCTCGCCGCCTTCTGCTGTCAGCTCGGCCGAGACATGCTGGCCGAAGGTGGGAGAACCCACGCGGATATCCACCGCCACGTCGAGAATGCGGCCAGCGGTACAGCGCACGAGTTTCCCCTGCGGCGATGGATCAATCTGGAAATGCAGGCCCCGCAACGTGCCAACTGTCGCAGAAAGGGAGTGATTGTCTTGGACAAACTGACCATCAATGCCGGCCTCGGCGTATCGGGTCACATGGAAGGTTTCGGAGAAAAAGCCCCGGTGATCGCCAAACTTCTTGGGCCGAACCAGAATAACGTCTGGTATCGCTTGTGGTTCAAACATAGATCGCGCTCCGCTCTCGTCCCCTTAGGGGGTCGATATGAGCGAGAAAACCCTAAGGAAACGAAGAACAGAGCGCAGATTCAGATTAGTCGAAGGTCACGCCTGCGCGGGTGTGCAATCGGTCAATCAATTTTGCGCCCAAAGCAGCTCCTGGTGTTTGGATTCCGCCTTCGCCTTCAGGGATATCCTCGTTCAGGCATCGTGCCACTTCCGAGATAATTTTGGACGTCGAGCCATAGCCGGGGTCTTTGTCGCCGCGGACGACTGTTTCGTGCCGCGAGCCGTCAGCTGACACCGCGACAAGCGCCAGCTCGTAAAAGCCATTTTCGCGCTCTTCTTTTGATGGGCCTTCGCCAGGCTTTGGGCCGTCGTCACTGGACAAGCTGTTGTCGGCCGCCATGGCATCGGCCATTTTTTTGCCGTCATCGCCAGGTCCGGTGACCACCATCTCGTCATAGACAAGACTTTCGCCATGGCGAAAGCCGGTCAAATAGTTGGTCCGGTGAACATTTTTGGTATTGATCGATGCCATGATGAAAGGCGCGAGCCACGTATTTTCATCATCATCGTGACGAACGCTGCGCGGATCAGGTTGGTCTGGCCCCTTAAAATCACCACACAGCGAAAAGGGGTTCACGAGATCTTGCATCACCTGGGGATCACTGAAGGCAGCTTTCATTGTCGCCTTAAAGCTCGCCGCGGTACCGCCAGAGAACGTGCCTTGCATCGCTTTAACCAGCAGTTTCACGCGCTCAGCTGGCTTGCCTGTGGCGGCAATCGCTTTGTCTTGAACATGCCAGACGCCGAGGTCAGAAGGGATTGAGTCAAAGCCGCAAGAAAAGAGGATGCGTGCACCTGAAGCCTTCGCTGCCTCATGGGACTCGCGGATCTTCGCCGCCATCCAGGCAGGCTCACCGCAGAGATCGCAATAATCTGTGCCCGTCTCGATACAAGCCTTGAGCAGCTTCTCACCGTAAAGTTGGTAAGGGCCTGTCAGTGTTAGGATGGTTTTTCCGCGTTCGGCCATCTCCTTGAGCGAAGCCTCGTCATCAGCATCAGCGATCACAATCGGGGTATCGCCGAGACCCATCTCTTCGCGCACCTCTTCCAGTTTGGCCTGATTTCGGCCTGCCATGGCAAAGCTAGGTGCTCCCGATTGACCGAGATACTCCGCCACCAGACGGCCGGTGAAACCACTCGCGCCATAGACAATGGTATCAAATTCCTTGGCCATAAATCCTCCTTGGATATGTGCTTATTAACCCTTGCTTGAACCAGCTAAGGGGCACGGAGCAAGGGTCAAGCGCTTCTTGCAACCTTGAGCCAGGCGGCCTCGTCCCAAATCTCTAGGCCAAGCTCCTGTGCCTTTTTTCCTTTCGAGCCAGCACCCTCACCCGCGACCACAATGTCGGTCTTTTTAGAGACAGAGCTCACGACCCGGGCGCCAAGGCGCACCGCAATGGCTTTGGCCTCATCCCGCGTCATTTCTGAAAGACCGCCCGTGAAGACGATGCTCTTGTCAACAAGCGGGCCTTCCTCGCTCTTTTCTTCAGGCGCTTCTGGATCCAGCTCATCGAAGAGACGCGCAAGCAGCGCCGCGCTGCGCTCATCCGCAAAAAAAGCAGTGAGCGCGTCCGCCACAGTTTCCCCAAGCCCGTCAATACCGATCAATTCATCGCGAGCGGTCGTGGCCTCATCCTGCAGTTTCGTGCCGAGCTGCATAAAAGCTTCCGATGAGGGGTAGCGGTCAGCCAGCGTGGCGGACGTGACAGCGCCAATATGGCGAATGCCCAACGCGGCGATCACCCGCGCAAGGGGGCGCGTCCGGGCTTCTTCAATCGACGCCATGAGGTTATCGAGCGACTTTTGGTTCGTGACCTCTTTGGTCCAAGTCGGCGCTTTGGTCTTATAGGTGACTTTTTTATAGCTATGAAGGTCCGACGTTCCCTGAATATTGAAGGCCCCTTCACGCTCTCTCATCGGGAGCGTAAAAACCTCTGCGGGTTCACGGATCATATGGCGCCGGAACAGATCTTCGACTTGTCGCTCACCAAGACCGTCGATATCCATTGCCCCTTTTGAGACGAAGTGCTTGAGCTTTTCGAGGCTCTGCGCAGCACAATTGAAACCGCCGGTACATCGCCGAACGACATCCCGCTCGCCCGTGCGCGGATTAACGTCGCGAACAGCTGGTGAGCCGCAAACGGGGCATGTTTCGGGAAACGGGAAGGATTTGGCTCCCCTTTTCCGCTTGCCCTTATCGACGTTCAAAATCTGCGGGATCACATCACCGGCGCGTTGTACCGTCACGGTATCGCCTTCACGAATGTCGAGGCGCTCAATTTCGTCTTGGTTATGAAGGGTTGCGTTAGAGACAACGACGCCGCCCACCGTGACCGGGGCCAGCCGCGCGATGGGTGTGAGTGCACCTGTCCGGCCCACTTGAATTTCGATCCGCTCTAGGATGGTTGTGGCTTTCTCAGCTGGAAATTTATGTGCGATGGCCCAGCGCGGTGCGCGACCGATAAAGCCGAGGCGTTCTTGATAGTCGAGGCGATCCACTTTGTAGACCACGCCGTCAATATCATAATCGAGGCTCGCTCGCTGCTCTTCAATCGAACGGTAATGGGCGAGTGCTTCGTCCACGGAATTGCATCGCTTCGCTAAGGGGTTTGGGGGAAAGCCGAGTTCTTCGAGCGCGTCAGACTTTCCTGAGAATGTCTCAGCAATGGATGCCGACATCTCGCCTGTGCCGTGGGTGAAAAAGCGCAGCGGACGGCTCGCTGTCACCATGTGGTCCTTTTGACGCAAAGACCCCGCAGCCGCGTTGCGCGGATTGGCGAAGGTCTTTTCCCCTGCGCGCGCAAAGCCTTCGTTCATCTCAGTAAACGCGGTTTTTGAGATATAAACCTCGCCGCGCACCTCTAAGACATCGGGCGCACCCGTCACGGTCGCCGGTATATCATCAAGCGTTCGAAGGTTCCGCGTCACATCCTCACCGATGGTCCCATCACCGCGGGTAGCGCCAACCATCAATCTTCCGTGCTCGTAGCGAAGGCTCGCCGAAAGCCCGTCGATCTTGGGCTCAGCCATGAGAGCCACCGGCTCATCGTCTTGAAGGCCAAGAAAGCGGCGAACCTTCGCGACAAAATCATGGACATCGTCGTCCGAAAACGCGTTGTCGAGCGACAGCATGGGCTCGGCATGCCGCACCTTCGCAAAGCGTCCCGTGGGCGCAGAGCCAACCTTGTCCGACGGGCTGTCGCGCCGCTTAAGGTGCGGGAAATGCTCTTCGAGCGCTTTGTTCTCGGCACGGAGCGCATCATACGCCGCATCGGTCATGATGGGATCGGCGTCTTCATAGGCCCGATCCGCTTGGGCCATGGTTTCAGCGATGGCTTTGAGACGTGCCTTCGCCGCCTTTTCGGTCGGCATCTTATCCGCCACTACGCCGCCTCGCCGCTCATTTCAGTGCCTTCAGCAAGGAGCTTGCGAGAGGCCGCCCGCGCCTCCTCAGTGACCGCGGCGCCAGACAGCATGCGCGCGATCTCCTCAATCCGATCATCATCCGTCAGAGCCCGGACATCGGTTCGAACCTTGGTCTTACCAGACTTGGCCACGCGGAAATGGACCCGTGCGCGCGCCGCCACTTGCGGGGAATGGGTGACGACGAGGGTTTGCGCATCGGAAGCGATTTTCGATAGCCGCTCCCCAATCGCGTCCGCCACCGCGCCGCCCACGCCGCTATCCACCTCATCAAAGACGATCACTGATTTCTCGTCCTTCGCTGAAAGCACTGTCTTCAGTGCCAGAACGAAGCGAGATAATTCGCCTCCCGATGCGATCACTTTCAGCGGACCAAAGGGCGCGCCGGGATTGGTCGAAACCTCAAAGGCGACTTTGTCAATGCCATCCGCAGACATCTGATCCTTATCAACAGCAACCACCACTTGGAACTTTGCCTTATCGAGTTTCAGCGGCGCCAGCTCAGCCATCACCGCTTTTGCAAACCGGTTGGCCGCTTTTTTCCGTCGGCTAGAAAGGTTCTCGGCAGCGGTGAGATAGGCCAGAAGCCTTTGACTTTCCTCTTTACGGAGAGCATCAAAAAGCGCCTCTCCTTCGTCAAGCGATGACAACTGGCGCTCGACCTCTTCTCGGTAGGCATGAAGCGCATCCGGCGCGCGGCCATATTTTCGGCCAGCAGCGCGGAGCGCAAAGAGGCGCTCCTCGGTGGCCTCCAGCGCTCTTTCATCGCGAACAAATGCCTCTGCTGCATCAAGCAATGCCCCTCGGGCTTCTGCGAATTCACTGAGCGCCGCATCGAGCCGCTGGGTTGCTCGACGCAAGGGCTCAGCGGCGTCCGCCCCTAAACGATCCGCGGCTCGATCAATTCGTGCTGCTGCGCCTGAGACTTTTGCTTCGAGGCCATCATCACCGAGGGCCGCAATTGCCGCCGACAGATCCTCCGAGACTTTTTCCGCAGCCATGAGGTAGGCGCGCCGCTCGGCCAGCTCCGCTTCCTCCCCTGGCTCAGGGTTCAGGGTTTCAAGCTCTCCAGCGACATGCCGAAGATAGTCGGCTTCCCGCTCTGCAGCCGCTTGTTCGGATTCGCGCGCGGCGATATCCGACCGCACGGCGCGAAGTTCATCGTGACAATTGGCCACCTCAGCGCACATCTTTTCAAGACCTGCGAAATTATCAAGTAAAGATCGGTGGACGGATTGATCGAGAAAACCCTGGCTTTCGTGCTGACCATGGACCTCAATCAGTGTTTCGCCGATGCGCCGAAGCGTACCGATTGGGACCGTCTGGTCATTGACGAAGGCACGTGACTTTCCATCTTCATTCTGTACACGCCGCAAAATAATCAAGTCATCGTCCACCGGCACACCCGCTTCTGCCAATAACGGCCAGACCGGATGATGCGCGGAGGCCTCAAAGACCGCCTGGACGACACCGCGCTCAGCACCTTGGCGCACCAAACCCTTATCGGCCTTACCGCCAGTGGCGAGACCCAGACTATCGAGAAGGATCGACTTACCCGCACCGGTCTCTCCGGTGAGGGCGCTTAGCCCGCCACCGAGCCTTAAGGTGAGCCGCTCAATCAGCACGATATCCTGGATGGTGAGCTCGATCAGCATAACAAGGGGGATCTTGATCGAAGCGTCTCACCGGTCAAGCGCAGCGTGTCTTTCCTTCAATCACGGCGCAAAAACGGCCCCTTCATTCCAAGTCGGCGCCTCTGGCGCATCAGCGATTCGGCGAATGAGGTCTTCGGCAAGATCGGTGAACCGCGCGGCATCGTGCCAGCGAATCGGCAAATGCACATCGTCACTGGGTTGATGATAGTGCTCATCCATGAAGGCTTGAAAGCCTTGTCCCTCATCACCAGTCATGCCGTTAAAAAGGAAAACCGACGGTATACCGCGCTGCACAAAGCGATAGTGGTCGGATCTGACGAACAGCGACATGCTCGGTACCGGATCCGGCGTTGCCACGACACCCACGCCAGCAGCCGCGGCATCCAATGGTTCCTTCAAGGACGAATGCTCCACGCCAAAGCCAATCACATCGGTCAAAGGATAAGTCATCACGGGCATATCGATGTTGACGTTGGCCACCGGCTTATAGCCCAGCATATCAATTGTCTCAGCAAGGTGCTGTGAGCCTAAGAGCCCAAACTCCTCCGCTGTGACCGCGGCAAAAATCACTGTACGGTTTGTTCTGCCACTGACCGACAGCCTCTCTGCGACCTCCATCAAAACTGCCACGCCAAGAGCATTGTCAAGCGCACCGTTGAATGTGTTGTCGTCCCTCTTCTCTTCCCGGAAATCAAAATAGGCCAGTTGATGCGTCCCCAAATGATCAAGATGAGCGGTGACGACCACAGCCTCATTTTGGAAGGTCGGATCTCGGCCTGGAAGCACCCCCACGACGTTGAAGGCGTCGAGACGTTGGGCTGACGCGCTCACCGTCAGATCCGCCGTCACACCGAGGGGGAGGCTCGCCTGTTGGCCCTGACTTGCGCCCTCGATCAGTGACTTTCCGTCGTACCCGGTGTCATCAATCAACCGGGTCAAGAGATCATAGCTCATCGCGGCCGTTGGGACTGCTTCATCGGGCCGCGTTTCCATCGCCAGGCTATCATGTCGCCCGCTTCGTCGCAGGCGCGTCAGGCTGCGGACGGATCGCGGAGACGGATCAGCAAAAACAACAGCCGCAGCACCGTTGCGGACCGCAGTCATCCGCTTGGTATCGAGCCGCCGGAGATGAAGCCGTGCCGCCGGGTCGGTGATGATGGGAGTGCCGCTCAGCACGATAACGATCTTATCGGCGACATCGACGCCATCGTAATCATCATAGCCAAGGGCCGGAGCCGTCATGCCGTAGCCGACAAAAACGAGCTCCCCTGATGCACTCTGTTTTCCGCTCGTCCCGAGATTGGTGATCGGCGGAAAGAACGAAACATCCTCGCCTGCGATCAGCGGCCGCGATGATCCATCGACCGTCAGTGTCATCTCACCTGAGACACTCGCCCGTTCCACCTTGTAAAGCGGAACATCCTGGCGATAGTCGTCCGCGCTGATGGGCAAAAGACCAGCCGCGGCGAAATCACCAGCGACGTAATCTGCAGCAAGGGCAAATCCATCCGTACCCGTTTCACGCCCTTCGAACGCGTCAGAAGCCAGCACAGTGACATGCTGTTTGAGGGCATCGGCAGCACCAGAGGTGGTCGTGCTTGATGGGATATCGAACTGAGCGCACGCGGAAAGAAAAAGCGCCGCCGCAAGAGGGATCAACCTCACGCAGCAGGCGCGACGTTCCCAAAACATGTTTAACGCGCAGCGCATCACGGTCTAGGTCTCCTCAATCCCGCCATCTTACCCTCGATAAAATGGACGGCGCAAACAGCGCAGGCCGCGACCTGCGGTCCCGTCGCCTATCTGCGACGCTGGCATAAATCTGCTACGCGGAGAGGCGATGAAACGTGACGGCAAAACGGTGGCGAAGGGTGATCTGCCGAGCAAGCTCTGCAAGAGCTGTGGGCGCCCATTTGCGTGGCGGAAAAAATGGGCGCGCAGCTGGGATGACGTTCTTTATTGCTCCGATCGTTGTCGCAGAAAACGGTAACGCGCAATGGGTCTGACAAGTTTTCCGCAAGGCATGCGGGTCGCCGTCTGGGGGGCATCCGGTGGTCTCGGCGGAGCCTTTGTTGAAACATTGGCGCAGCATGAACGGGTCGCCGAGGTCGTCGCGCTTTCCCGCCAGAGGTATGTAGAGAAAGGCAAAATACGCGCGCTAACCTATGACAGTAAGGATGGAAATTCCATCAACAAGGCCGCTGAAGAGGCAGCGGCGGGCCAGACATTGCAACTTGTTCTCGTCGCAACAGGCACGCTGCACAGCACCGCGTACCAACCGGAGAAGGCTCTGCGCCAGCTCAATCCCGAAGGGTTTCAGGAGGTGATGCGGATCAATGCCCTTCTCCCTGCCCTGATCGCGCAAGCAATGATGGGCCATCTTGATCGAGAGCGCAGTGTGTTCGCAGCCCTCTCCGCCCGGGTCGGTAGCATTTCCGACAACCACCTTGGGGGTTGGCATAGCTATCGTGCATCAAAGGCGGCGCTCAACATGCTGCTTCGAAACATCGCGATCGAAACAGCTCGTCGCAACAAAGGTGCGATCGTCATCGGCCTTCATCCGGGCACGGTGGACACATCGCTTTCAGAACCCTTTCAAGGAAATGTTCCCGAGGGGAAATTGTTTCAACCACCCGCCGCTGCCCGTGACATGCTCAAGGCCATCGACGGCCTGACGCCCGATGCAAGTGGTCAGTGTTTTGACTATGCAGGTCAAGTGATCCCGTTTTAGGGCCGTGCCTCCCATAAGCTGCACTCACCTAACATCCGGCATAGGGGGCACAGGCGGCGCCGCCTGGCCCGCGTTCATCAGAATAGCCGTAATACCAGCCATCCTTTACCATCACCGCGTTCGCTGTTGCGAACCAATCGAACGGCGCAAGGTCATGACCTTTTGAAGAGAGCCCCGCGACGGTATCGTTTGAGACCATAGGTCCATAAAGGACTTGATCGGGCTTCCATTGATGATGAACCCGGGGGGCCGCAACGGCCTCTGCCATGTTCATATCCTTATCAATCACATTACGGATGATATTAAAGACAGCCGTGATAATACGGCTTCCGCCCTGCGCCCCGACCGAAAGATAAGGTTCGCCATCCTTTAAGACCAAGGTCGGCGTCATGGAACTGAGCGGCCGTTTACCAGGTTCGATTGCGTTACGCTCCCCCATCACCAATCCGTAGGCGTTAGGAACACCTGGCTTGGCCGCAAAGTCATCCATCTCATTGTTCATGACAATTCCGGTACCAGGGATCACAACCCCCGATCCAAATGATAGATTGAGGGTGTAGGTGTTGGCGACCATGTTACCATGCTGGTCGATAACAGAATAGTGCGTTGTCTGACCACCTTCATTGGTAGGTTCCACCCCGTTGAAGATCTCAGACGATTGATCGGCACGGTCGGGTTTGATGGTCGACGCCCGGGTCGCCGCATAGTCTGGCGACAACAGCAAATCAGTTGGCATATCGACAAAATCAGCATCGCCCATCAGCTCAGCCCGATCGGCATAGGCCCGCCGCATGATCTCAATCAGGACATGAAGACTATCAGCATCCGGACCAGAGAAAGCCGCTGGCTCATCAAGCGCGAGCATATTCAGCATCTGGATCAGCAAGATCCCGCCAGAGCTTGGTGGCGGGAAAGAGATGATGTCATGACCACGATAGCTGCCGGTGACAGGAACCCGCTCGACCACCTTGAAATTCGCGAGGTCTTCCCGGGTGATCAAGCCGCCATTCGCCGCCATCTCATCAGCGATCGCGTCAGCCACCCAACCGGCGTAAAAACCGTCAGTCCCGTGACGCCGGATGGTCTTTAACACCTTGGCAAGCTCGGGGCGGCGCCATTTTTCGCCCGGCGCGTATCCTGTGCCATCTGGCTTGAAAAATTCCGCGCGCGCTGCAGGGTAGCGCTCAAGAATCTCGCGATAGTCTTCAACGCTGGCGGCTGTAAAATAGTGGATCGGGTGTCCATGCTTTGCCAAGCGAATGGCAGGATTGATCACGCGCCGGAAGGGCAGCACACCGAATTTCTCATGGGCATGAATGAGACCAGCGACCGTACCCGGAACGCCCGATGCGCGATGGGAGTAATAGATCGCATCTTCATCAACGTCGCCATCGTTTCCTAGATACATATCGCGCGAGGCGGCGGCGGGCGCAGTTTCGCGGTAATCGATCGCCACGCTTTCGCCCGTCTCCTGCATGCGGATCAGCATGAAACCGCCGCCTCCGAGATTGCCCGCCTGCGGATGAGTGACCGCTAGAGCAAAACCAACGGCCACGGCGGCATCCACAGCATTGCCGCCGTCCTCCAGAATGTCGGCTCCGACTTGCGCCGCGATCCTGTCCTGCGCCGCCACCATGCCGTGTTGGCTGGCGTTCGGGTGATGCACCGCGGTGGGCAGGGGCGGTGTCGGAAGTCTCTCAAAGGCATGCTCGGCCAAGGCCGATCTTGCCGAGACGACAAGAACGACAATGGAAAAAACGATGGTGACTGGTCGCATGGGATTGGCCCCCTCAAAGATGGACCAACCTACACCTGGTTCGTTGTCCTTCCTAGGCTCCGCGCTCCTAACCAGGAGGCAACGGCAACGCCTAGCGCCCTATAGCGGCCGCTGAGGCCAGTGGCTTAAGTCGCCCCAAAGCGGTCACTCGGGCTTCGGCATAAATTCGCCAAAATGCCATCCTGCGGTCGTCGGAGGTAAAATCATCGCCGCCAATTTTGGTTGGTCATCAGCAGGACAGATCACGCTCTGCTTGAACACGCAATTTTCCGCCGAATGCACCATCGAAACAAGCCTCCTCCGCTTTGACCCGCCCGCCCCTCGGTCTAGCCGTGCCGCAGCTGCGCGCCGGACACATCAACGGCTTTGCCGGGATCACCTTTGAAGCCGTGAATATCGCGCCTTTGCCCGTTCCTGCCGCCGCACCGCTAATACTGGCGGGCCTCGGCGCCCTCGGCCTGAGGCGCGCTCGCCGCGGCTAGTCGTCCACTCGGCATCCAGCATTGATCCTTTTACGGACGGTACTCCACCAGGGGCGCTTGTCTTTCCTCAGAGCCTTTTTTTAAATGAGCGATGGAGGAATCCGACCCCTGACTCCGTCTTAACCCCATCAACCGAGTTTTATCCGAGGGGGTAACCAATGAAGCGAACACTCACTGCCATCGCAGCGCTGACAGCGGCGTGGGCATCAGCATCCGCCAGCCAAGTCACCATCGACTTCAACGGCATTAACTTTCCCGGTCAGAGCATAATGTCGACGCCGTATCTCGAGGATGGTTACTCCGTTGACGGATCTAGCGCTGCTGACTTCGCATCAGTCTTACGCGGCGAACTGAGCCACAGCTTTTTTGACACGGGAGAGTTCATATCCCTTACCCGGATCGACCAAGCCGATTTCTTCCTTGTGTCCTTTGACTACGCAAGCGGCTTTGAGGGGTTTGCTAGCGACTCCTATCGGGTTTCCGGCCGCCGAGATGGCAAAGAGGTGGTAGATTTTGGGACCTTCTCGACCACTTCACAAACACCGATCACCGAAGTCGTGTTGTCGACCATTTCGATCGACGAATTGGTGCTTACCGGAACACAAATCAACCCTTCCAGCACCCGTTGGGACAACTTCGTCTTCGACACCGCAGCACCGGTCCCGGTGCCCGCCGCGGCACCGCTGATGCTTGCGGGCCTAGGTGTTCTTGGCCTTCGCCGCCGCCGTAAGGCTGCGTAAGCGACACACAATTTACTAGTAGTCAGAGGGCGGTGAATGTGGTCACCGCCTTTTTTGTGTCAGTGGCGGAAATGAGCATGACGCCTCACACTCTGAGCAACCTCGTTCGCGGGCAACGCCCTGTCGAGGCTAGATGAGATAGCTCGCTCAAATGCGGATCTCGGCAATCTTGCGCTCGACAACAGTATGAAGTGTTGTCCTTTATCTTCTTGCTTCCAGCGACCTAGCGCGCGTTTGATGTCTCGGGCCAGCGCTAAAACGGGTATTGCGATAGGTCAATTCTGATGGCGATCTCAGGTCAATCGTGGCGAACCAGGAGCGTGCTTAACTCGCCCCCTCTAAGCCGCTCGCGCTGGCTAGCCGGATGACCACTTTAGACTGATTGTTGTTGGCCGCGTTGTGTCCGGGCTGGACCGCGTTCATGCGTCCGTACCCCCGTTGCGGGCATTCTGCCGATGTCATCACCGGCGGTCGCCCCAAGGGGTCGCGCGGGGCGCTGACAGCGGGTAGAATGACACGATGTGCGGACGATTTTCCCAAGAGGCCACATGGCAAGAGCTCAGGGACCATTATGCGCTGATCCCGACCCAACCTGCGCTCAATCTAGCGGCGCGCTACAATATAGGCCCTCTCCAACAGGCGTTGATCATTCGGGCGCATTCGAATGGACGCGAAGCTGCACCTGCAGTCTTTGACCTTGTTCCATCGAACTGGAAACGTCCGAGGAAGGATAAAAAATTTTCGACCTTTAACGCCAAATCGGAAACTGTCGCCTCCTTACGGTCTTTCAAGGACGCCTGGGCAGCGGGACAACGGGCCGTTCTTCCGGTCGATGGCTTTTACGAGTGGCCTCGTCCAAAAAAGCCAGGCACGCCTCCCTATTACATCACTGCCGCCAGCGGTGGACGCCTCCAACTCGCAGCGCTCTGGTCGAGGTGGTTCAATCCGATCACGAAGCAAGATGAAGATACGTTTGCCGTGCTCACCTCTCCCCCAAATGCGGATATGGAAGCTGTGCCCCATCACCGCTCTCCCGTTATCATCGCCGAAGAGGCAACAGAGGCTTGGTTATGTTCACGTCCAGAAGAAGCCGCAGGATTGCTTGCACCGCCGCCGAACGGCCTATTCCATCTGCTACGCGTCACAACGTACACCAATAAAATCGGCAACGAAGGCCGCCAATGCATCGAGGGGCCCATCACACTTCTATAGACCAATGGACATGACCCACTTCGCAGGAACGCAACGAGAAAGTGCAAGAGATGGTGCGCGTACCAAGGTTCGAACTTGGGACCCCTTCGATGTCAACGAAGTGCTCTACCACTGAGCTATACGCGCAGGATCCATTGGAACGGCGACGCATAGCGGAGGCGTCGCCAGGGCTCAAGCCTTCATTTTTCGTCCTTTGGCGGGCGATAGCGCATCAAGCCCTCTTGGACCGTGCTGGCCACCAAACGGCCGTCCCGGCTGAAGATTTGACCCGATGAGTGGCCCCGCGCGCCGGACGACCAGCCAGAGCGCATGGTGTGAAGGTGCCACTCCCCAATGTTCACAGGTCCATGAAACCAAACCGCGTGGTCAATGCTCGCCGATCGGACACCCGCGTCGGACCAATGCACACCGTGGGGCAGCATCGCGGTTCCCAGCAGCGAAAAATCGGACGAATAGGCGAGGATCGCCCGGTGCAATCCCTGTTCTTCAGGCAGCTGACCGTTAAATCGGAACCAAACGTGTTGCTCTGGCTCAGCGGGCGCGCCGTTGAAAACCTTGGCCGACGTTCGCTTAAGATCAACACCGCGGGGGCGCCGCATGAACCACTTAAACGTTTCAGGCAGATGAGGGAGATCATCGGCCAGTTCGGCATCACTCTTTAGGTCTTCCGGCTGCGGCACTTCCGGCATTGCGTCTTGATGACTTAAGCCCTCCTCTTCCTTGTGGAAGGACGTGATCATATTGAGGATCGTTTCACCATTTTGCTGCGCGATCACACGGCGGTTTGAGAAACTGCCGCCATCACGATCGCGCTCAACGCGGTAAATAATTGGAAGTGCATCATTCCCCGCTCTGACGAAATAGGCGTGGAGTGAATGCACCGCGCGATCGTCCGGGACCGTCCGTTCCGCGGCGGCAAGCGCTTGGCCAATTACCTGCCCACCAAAAACCCGCCCGCGCGCGTCCGGATCTCGGATCCCGCGATACAAATTGATGTCAAGCGTTTCGAGCTCGAACAGCGACAACATCACTTCAGCGGGACTTTGGTGAGTCGGACCGGGGTCATTGCGATTATCCATCCGCCCCCCTTAGCGGATGCAGAAGACAGCTTGCCAGACCCGCAGCGTAAGATTTTGGCAGGGAGCATGCCATTCTCGTCCATACGCATGGTGGAACTGATAAGCCTCGATAAAACCGAGCGATTGATGCCAGAATGCCGCGTTACCGACCGAGGACGAACCCGCGTCCTCGTTTTCTCAACGACGTCAATTGCGCGAGCCCAGTGACTAAACGCGAGGCGGCGTCTTAGATTTCGCCACGCAGCCTTTTCATCACGCCTGAGAAGTCCAAGCCGCCGTGTCCATCTTGGGAAATCTGTTCATAGGTCGCTTTCGCCAAGTCGCCGAATTGGGTCGGCGCACCAATGGCTTCCGCCGCGCCCGAGGCAAGACGTAAATCCTTCAGCATAAGGTCAACAGCAAAGCCTGGCTTATAATCGTTATTGGACGGAGCCGACGGCACGGGTCCTGGGGCTGGGCAATAGGTGGTTACGGACCAACACTGCCCCGATGCAGTTGAGACGACGTCGAAGAACGTCTGCGGATCAAGACCCAGCTCCTCCGCCAGATTAAAGGCCTCACAGGTCGCTATCATCGAAATGCCCAGCAACATGTTGTTGGCTAGTTTCGCAACCTGGCCATTGCCCGCCGCACCGACATGAAACACAGATTTGCCCATTGGATCTAGGACGGTTCGTGCACGATCAAAGGCGTCGCTTTGTCCCCCGACCATGAAGGTGAGGGTGCCCGCCTGAGCCGCCATGATTCCGCCCGAGACCGGCGCATCGACCATCAAGAACCCCGCCTCGTCCGCTCTGCGCACGGCTTCTCGGGCGTCCTCCACCGCGATTGTCGAGCAATCGACGAACAAGCTGCCTGCCGGTGCATGGTCGCTCACCCCATCAGCGCCAAAATAGACGCTCAGCACATGCTGCCCGGCCGGTAACATGGTGACAATGATGTCCGCCTCAGCGACAGCGTCTGCCACGCTGTGTGCTCCTGATGCCCCGACCGCCTCAGCGGACTTCACCGCGTCAGGGTTGAGGTCAAACGCGACGACATCATGACCCGCCTTCACGAGGTTAGCACACATGCCTGACCCCATGTTCCCTAGGCCGATGAAAGCAACACGTGTCATCCGTCGATCTCCTTAAAACTCAATTCCTCTGCGCCTCGTTCATCGAAAAAGTCCGCAACGGTTTGGTCGCTGATCTCTTCGAGGGTTGATGGCTCCCATTGCGGATTGTTGTCTCGATCAACGAGGACAGCGCGCACGCCTTCTTGGAAATTGGCGGTCTTGATCATCCGTGTGCATAACCGATACTCCATCGCCATCACTTGGCGAAAGGTCATGTCTTTCCCGCGCAAAAGCTGTTGGCGGGCAATTTTCATCGTGAGGGGCGATTTGCTTTCCATTTCGCTGGCGACAGTCTTCGCCCAGTCGCTACCTGCCTGAAGTCTCTTCAGGATCTCTTCGACCGAAGGGCTTGCAAACGCCTGATCCATCTCCGTCCGGTGCACATCATAAGAACCGACGGCCGCAACCGTCGCGGTATCCAGAGCACTTATCCCTTCCGTGCACAGTCGATCAATGACGTCTGAGATCGTCTCTGAGGGTACAAAGTGGGTGGCAACGCCAAGGGCGACCACATCTTGACCCTTAAGCCGCGTGCCCGTGAGCGCAAGCCACGTACCCAATTGTCCATCAAGACGCGGAAGGAAATAGCCGCCGCCCACATCAGGCACCAAGCCAATCCCTGCTTCAGGCATGGCAAAAGTGGTCCGCTCTGTCGCGACACGATGCGACCCGTGTACGGAAATTCCAACGCCGCCGCCCATGGTGACCCCGTCGATGATCGCCACATAAGGTTTAGGGAATTCTTTGATCAGCGTGTTAAGCCGATACTCCAGTGCAAAGAACGCCGCACCCGCCCGGCCATCACCGCGACCACTGTCAGCCAAAAGACGTATATCGCCACCCGCGCAAAACCCGCGGGTGTTCTCGGCGTGGTCAACCACAACAAAGTCGACATTAGGATCACGCCGCCACGCCAAGAGAGCGTCAGTCATGATCTCGCACATTTCAAGGTTCAGTGCATGCAGCGCCTTCGGACGATTGAGGGTGATCCGGCCAACTCGGCCCTGCTTCCGGGCGTGTACAACGTGATCTGACATATGACCCATCAAGCCTCTAGAAGAGCACGCGAAACGATGACGCGCATGATTTCGTTGGTGCCCTCGAGGATTTGATGCACCCGCAAATCCCGGACAATGCGTTCAACCTGATAGTCGGCAAGATATCCGTATCCACCGTGGATTTGCAGCGCGTCATTGGCGACCTTAAACCCTGTGTCCGTGACAAATCGCTTGGCAGCCGCACACATCTTGGTCGCGTCGGGTGCCTTGTGGTCGAGCTTTGTCGCCGCAGTGTAAAGGAGTGATCGGGCCGCTTGCAGTTCAATCTCCATATCGGCGAGCTTGAACTGGGTCGCCTGGAAATCAACAATCGCCTTACCGAATTGTTGTCGGTCTCTTGCGTAAGCCAACGCCAAGTCCAACGCCTGCTGAGCGCCACCAAGCGAGCACGCCGCGATATTGAGCCGCCCCCCATCAAGACCAGCCATGGCGTATTTAAATCCGTGTCCCTCTGGTCCAATACGGTTCTCAACCGGCACGCGGCAGTCATCGAAATTGACCATGGCCGTCGGTTGCGCCTTCCAACCCATCTTTTCTTCATTCTTGCCAAATGACAGGCCTGGCGTGCCCTTTTCCACCAGGAATGCCGAGACGCCGCGCGCTCCGTCTTCGGATGTTCTCGCCATCACGAGGTAGACATCCGAAAATCCGCCGCCCGAGATGAACACCTTGGAGCCATTGAGGACGTAGTGAGAATTGCCGTCGGGTTTGGCGCTCGTTTTGAGGCCCGCGGCATCGGATCCGGCGCCAGGCTCAGTCAAGCAGTAAGAGGCAATAAGCTCCGCGGAAGTCAGTTTAGGGATAAAGCGCGCCCGCAACTCATCGTCAGCAAAACGATCAACCATCCAAGTGACCATGTTGTGGATCGAAAGAAACGACGCATGGCTCACGCAACCCTTAGAGAGTTCTTCAAAAATCAAGACGGCATCGAGACGGCCAAGGCCGGAGCCACCATGCTCCTCCGCTGTGTAGATTCCGCCAAACCCCAACTCTGCCAATGAGGTTAGGACGCCGCGATCCATGAATTTTTCACGGTCCCACTGCTCCGCATGGGGACGCAACCGGTCGGTCGCGAAGGATGCCGCGGTGTCCACGATCATTTTTTGTTCATCGGAGAGTTCCATCAGAAATCCTTGCGCGTTGAGGCTTGCATATCAGCACATGCAGCCATTCATCTGTTGTGTTCTGTTCCACCAAACAAAGTGGTGAACAAAGATTGATCGGCCATCGAGGCATGGTCGATCAATCATCCGGTCCAGCAGAGCGATCATTCTCATCGGTAGGTGATTGTGCTCATAACACTGATGGTTCTATCAACACTCATGCCTCACTCTTATTGCATTGTCGGGATGACGAAGGCTTGGTCGCCAATGTCGCCCTCTGGCCAACGTTGGGTCACCGTCTTCACCTTGGTCCAAAAACGTGTACCCTCGGTTCCATATTGGTTGATGTCGCCAAAGGCCGACCGCTTCCACCCGCCAAAGCTATGGTAAGCCACGGGAACAGGGATGGGAACGTTGACGCCAACCATGCCGACATTGACGCTCGCCGCAAAGTCTCGTGCCGCCCGACCGTTCCGGGTAAAGACTGCAACGCCATTTCCATACTGATGGTTTGATGGCAAGGCTGCTGCTTCTTCAAGGCTTTCGGCCCGGACCACTTGAAGAACTGGACCAAAGATTTCCTCTTTATACGTTTTCATCTCCGCCGTCACATTGTCAAAAAGCGAAGGCCCGATGAAATAGCCGCCCTCATAGCCTTGAAGCTCAAAGCCGCGCCCATCGATCAAGAGATCGGCACCATCATCCTCCACACCCATCCGGATGTAGTCCTCGACCTTCGCCCTGTGCGCCGCTGAGATCACAGGGCCGTAATGCGCATCGGCATCAGTAGAGATACCCACCCGGAGTTTTTTTGCTTCGTCGGCAACGCGCTCAATAAACTCGTCGGCTGTGTTTTTGCCCACAGGCACCACGACCGGTAAAGCCATGCAACGCTCCCCCGCTGATCCGTAGGCTGCGCCCACAATATCTTTGACAGCCTGCTCCATATTGGCGTCCGGCAGAATGATACCGTGGTTCTTAGCACCGCCCATCGCCTGAACGCGCTTACCGTTGGATGCCCCGCGGGCGTAGATATACTGCGCAATATCAGACGATCCGACAAAACTGACGGCCCTCACCGAAGGGTGATCCAACAATGCGTCCACCGCCACCTTATCGCCATTCACAACATTCAGCACACCCTCCGGCGCACCAGCCTCCATCATCAACTCGGCAAGACGAATAGGTACGGAGGGGTCCTTCTCTGACGGCTTTAACACGAATGTGTTACCCGCAGAGATGGCCATCGCGAACATCCACATCGGGATCATCGCTGGGAAGTTAAAAGGAGTGATACCGGCGCAAACACCAAGGGGTTGGCGCATTGAATAGACATCGATGCCGGGCCCCGCAGTGCCCGTGTACTCACCTTTTTGGACCTGCGGCATCCCGCAAGCATACTCAACGACTTCGAGCCCTCGTTGAATGTCGCCTTTTGAGTCTGCGATGACTTTTCCGTGCTCGGAGGACAGCATCTCAGCAAGCTCATTCATGTTTGCCTCAAGCAGCCGCTTGAATTCAAACATCACCCGCGCCCGGCGCTGCGGGTTCACCAAGGACCAAGTTGGGAAAGCCGCTTCAGCGTTCTGGACGGCCGCATCCACCTCCGCCTCAGAGGCCAGCGCTACCTTGGCCTGAACCTCGCCGGTGTTGGGGTTGAAAACATCGCTTAGCCGGCCCGATGCGCCTTCCACGTGCTTGCCGCCAATGAAATGATGAATGTCACGCATCTGGACCACTCCCATGGTTGTTTTTCTGCGCTTGTACCAACAGCAAAGCCAGGGATAAACATCCGTATCTGCAGCTCATACCAGCGAAAATGCTGGCTCAATGCCTTGAATTGAGGTCAGCTACGGCTGGTGTCGGTCGTTGCCGATGGCACCGTTCGGAACATGCATCAGCCCAAGAGAAGTTCGGCAACCAACATCACGACGACGGAGGTAAACAATGGGAACCCTACCCAGTTACGATTGGACCGACCCGCTCGGACTGCACGATGCTCTTTCTGACGATGAGCAAATGATCGTCGAGAATGCGCGGAACTATTGCCAAAATGAGCTCTTTCCGCGTGTCTTGGAGGACCATCGCCATGAGCAATTTGACCGCGCCATTTTCCGTGAAATGGGTGAGTTGGGCTTTCTTGGGTCAACAATTGACGGGTACGGATGTGCCGGTGTTAATTATGTCTCTTACGGATTAATCGCGCGCGAGGTTGAACGGGTTGATTCGGGATATCGCTCCGCAATGAGTGTCCAGTCGTCATTGGTGATGCATCCGATCAACACCTATGGTTCCGAGGAGCAACGGAAAAAATACTTACCGAAACTCGCGACGGGCGAGTGGATTGGATGCTTTGGCCTTACCGAACCCGATGCCGGTTCAGATCCAGCCGCGATGAAAACCCGGGCCCGTAGCACCGACGGCGGCTATCTTCTCAACGGTGCCAAAATGTGGATCACCAATTCTCCGCTCGCCGATGTATTTGTCGTCTGGGCCAAGACCGATGACGGCATCATCCGCGGATTTATTCTCGAGCGAGGCATGGATGGTCTGTCCACCCCTAAAATTGAAGGCAAGTTCTCGCTCCGAGCATCGGTCACGGGTGAGATCGTTATGGAGGATGTTTTCGTCCCTGAACAGAACTTGCTTCCACATGTTGAGGGCTTGAAAGGACCTTTCGGGTGCCTCAACTCTGCCCGGTACGGTATCGCCTGGGGCGCCCTTGGTGCCGCCGAATTCTGTTGGCACGCAGCACGGCAATACACGCTCGATCGGACACAGTTTAATCGCCCCCTAGCAGCGACCCAGCTTGTCCAACGGAAGCTGGCTGATATGCAAACAGAGATCACGATCGGCCTCCATGCCTGTCTGCAAGCTGGTCGCCAACGTGACGCGGGCAAGCTCCATCCGACGGCGATTTCTCTCATTAAACGGAACAGTTGCGGCAAAGCGCTCGATATCGCGCGCACAGCCCGCGATATGCATGGCGGCAATGGTGTGTCAGACGAATACCATGTCATTCGTCACGTGATGAACTTAGAAGCCGTCAACACCTACGAAGGGACCCATGACGTTCATGCCTTGATCCTGGGGCGCGGCCAAACGGGGCTGCAAGCCTTCTCGTAAGTGGATGGCAACGCAAGGGCCGCACCCGGTTTGCGAGCGCTACGCTTCTTCTCTGGTCACGCCGAGACCGATCAAAGGGCATTGACCGCTCAGGCTTTAGCGGCGTCAGGCATCCGTCTTCGACAACAGCTGCGTCGACAGACTATAACTCAACTATCTGTTTTTATTGAATTTAAGAAAAGATGGTGCTGCTGGAGAGAATTGAACTCTCGACCTCTCCCTTACCAAGGGAGTGCTCTACCTCTGAGCTACAGCAGCAAACCTGGATCGTTTCGTTATGGCAACGGTACCAAATACGGTACTGTGGAAGAAGCGAGCTAGCTTTCTCGGCCCTCACGGTCAACCTAGTACCCATGCAAAAAGAGAGCGCGCTGGCCAACCTCTTCGCTCACGAGTATGGATTAACAATTTATTGTGAGCACACTGACTGTGGCCACAAAGCCAGGCTATCGCGTGACGAGGTTCAGTTGCGTTTCGCGGCATTCAGCGATTGGCCGCCGGGTCAGTTTTTGAAGAGCCTGAGGTGCTCTAAATGCGGGCGAAGATCACCGGGAGACGGCGCTCAGATTCATAGGAGCTCACCGAGTGGGATGGGTCCTTACTGAGGTTGCAAAGCCCGCCGCCTACCTGGACAGCGGTAGTCAGTACCTGACCTCACGCAATAACAAGCATCAAACTGCTGGATGCGCTGTCGTTTTTGTTCGCGCTGGTTAGCGGCCATCTCTTCAATAACGTTAATCAGCTCTTCGCGCGTCATCTTTGCGACTGGCTGCCCTCGGTATAGGCTTGCGGTCACGGGCGTCCCCTCGTTACGTTTCCACCGAAGTGTTCAATCTGGGTCACGATCGTTCCTTGTGTGGCGACATCTCAACATTAGCACGGAGCACGAGCGATCTTTCGTTCGGACCCGCATCAAGCGCCCAGGTTACTCGCTCTACAAACCACGTCTCTTTCTCAATACTGACATATTCACCCTGGCGCGGCACAGAGATCGCATCACGCGTGCGCGCAAGCAGCTCGCCTGTTTCAACATCATAGAACTTAATCACCGACCATTCAGACATCAGAGCGTTCAATCAGTGCCAGAGGTTAAATGATCGATGTAAGCGACTGTGGCGGGGGCGTTCCCTCGACGGCGTCAAGAAGCTCCCTGAGCGCCGCGGAAGCTTTGTCGAAAAGCTCGGGGTGTTCATCTCGAACAACAAAACCCAGTTGCGCAAATTGCTCTGGTTTGAAACCTAGATTGTCGCCGTCCACAGCAGCAAAGGCGATGACGCTAAACGCGTCTCTACCGCCCACCGTGTTGCGGTGGCGGTGGCGGAGATCAACTTCTGCTAGCATTTAAACCAACTCCCTATCTCAAACTGGCCTTATAGCAGACCGGCGACCGTCGGTCCTCAGCCTTATCATCAAGACGGTTCCCCCACTTCGGTTTCCGTGTGCAGGACCTCGCGACCGATGATGCACTCTTTTGGGATGGTCATCACACCAGTCACCTGATGCTCCCCGTCGCTCTCTACGCCGATGTGCGGAGCAACCTGAACATCACTCTTTGTCTCTCGGCAGACCCAGCCAACACTGATCATCGAACATGGCCCGTTGTCCTCCAAATCGTCCACCAAACACCACCGTGATGTCGTGCCTCGGCTGTCGACCCAACGGACCAGTTCCAGGTTCATGATCGTTCCTTCGTTTCTAACCACTCAACCGCGCGGCTAAGCGGGGTTCGCACCGCAACAGTCCACCAGAATATTCCACCCAACAGTGCGCGCTGAACATGCCAGGACCCATGTCGAGATTGCTGTAGGCGATAGCGGGGCTCGATCATTCTTTCGCCTCGTTATCTATCACGAGCCGCAGATGGTCGCCGTTGCGACGGGCATTCACTCGCTCAAGGTGACGATAAATTTTCTCAGAGATTTCTCTGCTGCTGCCATCGCGGAAGTATACAAGGTAGCGAGGCGACAAATCTGTGCCGGGATCTATTCCAATCATCATGATCGCGCTTCCTTTTTTGAAACTGGCACCAGTGCGAGGAATCGAACCCCGATCTTCGGTTTTGGAGACCGCCGCATTACCACTATGCTACACTGATTAATTCTCACGAAGACGGTTCCTCAAAATTGGAGCGAGTGGCAGGGATCGAACCTGCGTCCTCCGAGAGCCTGTGCACAGACAGAAACGGCGCTCCGCCATTGAGCTTCACTCGCATTTATTGTTCCCCTTTTTCCGCAGCAATAAGCTGCTCAAGCATCCAGTCTGCCCAGCGACTATGTTTCTCCGTGTTCCAAACGAACGCAGCGATAACATCCTTGGCCTCATCAGGCACGTCATCGCGAGCCATGACAGCCCGAACGGAGTTCACGTTCGTTGCTGCATCCCTACCCAGCTCCTTGGGTGTATATTTGCCTTCAGGGAATATCGAGAGAAAATAACCGGTCACGGACGTTCCCCTTTTTTCGGTTCTGTGATCATATTGACCAGATCCACAACAATCAGGACAGGGACGCTCCCGAGGCTGGCACAAACCAAAATCTGAAAACAGATTAAACCCAGATCAGCCATCTGATCGTTCCTTCATTTCTTGGCCCCAAGGCCCCATTCAGCAGCACGCCGAATAATGGTCGCCTTGGAGCATCCAAACACCAACGCCATGTCGTCCTGGCTATCGGCCTCACTGTTCCACATACGCTCAAACTTCAGACGTTTTGGGTCTGTCTTTTTGAGCCCCTTCGGCAACCCCTTAACCTGAGGGCGCCCGCCAGAATTCTTGCGCTTTGATTGCCGGGCCCTCTGGATCTGTGCCTGATTGGCGTCGCCAGTGAAAGCCTCAGCAAGCCGCGCGTGGTCTTCAGTGGCGGTAAATTCCCTATCGAGATCAACCACGAACAGCCCCCCACCCGCCTGGGTGATGGTCGCGGCAACCCGGAACAGATCCCCTGCGTTTCGGGCAATGATCCGTGGCGAGACGACACAGAGCTGATCGCCATCCCGAAGGAACTCGATTGCAGTCGTTCGCCACGGGCGCCGGTCCTGCTTGGGCTTCGGTTTCGATACCGGAACCCCTTCCGAAACGATCCTGTCGGCAGGCACGCCCGCAGCGATCAGCGTTTCGCGCTGATCCGCCTCTGAGGGCGCCCCTTTGATCGAAGCCGTATATCCGTACCGCAAAAAACACCTGTCAAAACTAGCACAGCAATTGACAATTGCAACACAGTTTTGATAACAGGTTTTGCAACGTCGCGGAGGTTTTGACGAGAGTCAGGACGGGCCGCAAATTTGAAGGAACAAGGAGGCTGGGATGTCGCCGGTGAAATCGCTCGAAGTTACTGTGCAGGGCTTCCCGCCGATGGTCTTCACCGGCGCTACCGCATCCAAAGCTTTCGTTGGCGCATGGCGGCAATATTGCCATGCCTATCAGTGTACCTTTGGCCACTTCATGACCATTGCAAAGCGGCGAGCAGTTCCCAATGCGGCAGGGGTCGGGGAGCCAATTCGGGTCAACGGTCGGAAGGCTTGGACGATGGAGCCGCGTCAGCATTCCACAGCGTTTATCTATGACGGCGAAGACGACGTCATGGTTGCCCACCACACCGAAATTGAAAACGGACACTGAAGGAGGCACCGATGCTGCATTATCTCGTGGAGTATGAGCCACTCGGCAGTGATCGTCTTCAGTCTCATGAAGAGAGGCGACCCAGCTACCGTTCGGCCTGCGACCGGGCCTGTAAACTAAGCTGTGACGAGGATATTCAGTACGCATGCGTGATTGCCTACGAGCTAGTGCCAGATGATTGTGGTCCCGGCACACTGGAAAATCGCGTCGGCTCTGTTGGATACTTTCATGGCGTTCGGGACATCCCTGAAGGCCGGATTAACTGAGGAGACTTCCATGAGCCGAGTGCCTGGAGAGAACAGCGGCGAACCCTATCCGCTGCAGGACCGTGAGACGGGACGTATTGGGATTGCTCAGCAAACGAATGCAGAGACCCAGGAATTCGAGATCCTGTTTTGGGTGCCGGACAACATGGTGGCCGAGGCCGCTGCAAAGCTGATGGCCCGCAAGGGCGAGTGAAGGAGACTTCCATGACGACCACAAAGACTGCCGGTATGACTGCCGGTATGACACGTATTGGCGACGAGGCTTTCGGTCTCGGCTTTCAGCGCTGGTCCACCGAGGGCTCTCGTGAGCGGGTCAAATGGACTTTGCTGGTCGGAAGGTCAGCCTGCGACGGGAACGAGCCAACCATCGAAGTGCCGCTGACCCATGCAGTGTTGCGGGACATGAAGAGTTTCATTCAGGATGCTGAGCAAGCACTAGCCACTGACGGCGGAAGAGCGCTGGCCGAGTGTCAGCCTGATATCAACGTTTAAGGAGCATTGCATGACAGAAGACGAACTGAGCATTTATCGGGCGGAACCGGCACTCGATGGCCGTCACGAACTTTTGCTTTCAGGCGGTTCCGTTATCCTACAGTTTCGCGGCGAGAGATACCTGCTCATAGTTCGCGAAGATGGCATCGAGCTGAACTCTGGCGAGCGACTGAAAATCGCGCCGGTCGCTGGCAACTCGATAATGTTTGTTTAAGGGGCGCTACTTCCTAGCTTCACGCTCTCTCTTGGTAAGGAGTAAATCCACCGCCTCACGAACAAAGTCGGTGCGGTCTTCTCGCTCTCGGTCGAGTTGAAGCTCTATTCGCTCAAACGTCCCCTCGGGAAAGCTGGCCTGCATTTTTTCTGGGTATTGTTTTCGACGCGGCATGGCAATGGCATGCCTGAAAACCTCTAGATATCATAACGCATACGCATTTCGATATCTGTATTGATACCGGTACTTATAGATGATAAAATCGGATTATATCGTGATTTCTTGGGGTCAGTATCATGCAACACCACAACACACAGACCGCCGCCATCGGCCCCGAAACGGGCCTAATCGAATCACCTGGCCTCGCTAGGTGGAGGCCCTTGGCTGAAGCCAGAGCCGCTGCGAACCTGAATTAAGGAGACCCTGGCCATCCTCATCGCCGCCGTCCTGATCGCACTGCTTCTAATTGCCGTCGTTATAGCTTGCGTGGTCAGCTACTCGGTGGGCTGGAGCAACGGGTATAAGTACGCGGACGGCGTCAATGCTTATACGCCTGATCGCTAACTGTCTGCGCCGTGCTGCGGGTCATAATGGGCTGCTACCGCCCTCCGTGCACGGTCCAAATTCCGCTCGGCTAGCTTCTCTGCTAGAATAAGTTCCTGCCCTTCAGTGAAGGTAAACGTGCCGACGTGGTCGCCCCCGCTCTTGCAAATGCGGATCGTCAGCCTGTCGCCCTCCGGGTAATCGATGTAGTGCTGAGGGCTCATGCCGCCCTCTTTCTCAAAAAGGTGAGGAAGTCCGCTGCGACCTCCAAATTAGTGAACTCAGTGACGAAGCCAGACTCGTCTTTCGCGTCCTGGTCAAAGATAAGAGCGATGGTCTCGCCCTCCGCCTGCCGACTAAAGCCCAGCTTATCCCCGTACCCATCAATTGCTTTATAACCCATCGCGCGCCCATAAATGATAGGCTTTCCCCGGTAGGGACAAGGATAGCGGGACATCATGGTCTCGTGCTTGTGACCGCCAAGATAGACCTGAGCGTCGCCCACGGACCAAAGGTCTGCTTTCTTCATGCCGTGCACGGGGTTGTATTGCGAATGCCCCTTGAAGTCGTGCGCCATATGCACCCGGCATTCGCGCCCGTTATCAAACCGCAAAACGATGCGGGCATTCCAATCATCCATAGGGACGAGGCGATCACCAAGGCGCTCGAAGACGTGAACACCCTCATTCCATTCGTCATGGTTGCCCATAACCCAAACAACCCACCGGTCGCCCAGCGCGTCTAAAAACCACTCGGCAAGGCGCCAGGCTTCCTTGTCTGTAATGTGGCTCTTGCCCTTAAACTTGACGAGGCGCCCCACCCAGTTGTCAATACTGTCACCCGCATTGGCTGCGAACATGCCAGGCGTACGCTGAACGATATCAATGTCTCGCTCTAGCGCATCGATATCGCAACCAGGGCTGTCCAAATGCGGGTCGCCGAACCACGCCAGGCCCATAGGCCCCTTACCTCTAAGCCTTATCGTCCTCCACCGCGCGGCGTCCTTGGCCCTCTTTATGCGTTGGAAGTTCTTTCGCTGGGCATCAAGGATGTCGTCAACGAGCCTTTCAGAACTGGGGAGAGGTGGAAGCTCCGCACTGGGTGCGTCCTCCGCAGCATGACGAACCTCGCGAAGCCTTCTGATCGCATGATTAACTGACGAGCGATGTTTGCCCATCGATTCCGCAACTTCGGAGCCGTTAATCCGCCCAAAAGTATCTGCCGCCTCGATGAAGGCCGACACAACATCATGTTGATTCCGCGTTGTCGCGTACTGCCTCAACGCCTCAATTTCTTCGCGATAATAAGTGAGGGACACTTGACCTCCAAGCGGGGCCAACGCCCCCGGGGTTAGGGGCTATTCAAACGCAGTTAGAGAGCACTCGACCTCTAGCCGTTCTATTTTCGCTTCTAGCTGGGCGACCTTGACCATCAGCTCAGTCACTTGGGGTGTGGTGACAAACCCGGCTTGTAACGCAAGAAATAGGGCCATGACGCCCAGAATAAATCCCGCACCGAAGAACGGTTTCACCAACAGCTCTTTGAAGATGGCGGCAGCCCACATTCTAGTCATCCTTTGGATACTCAGCCCACGGCAATTGCCAGTGCGGGCCGTCCTTAAAATTATACCAGTCCCCGCCCCACTCGATGGGGGCGCCGATATCCTTAGCGGCCTGCTTCATCGCATCCGCGAGACGATGATAAAGCGGCCAATCCCAACTGACCTGGCCATCGACATACGGAGCAATGTCCACCGCGTGGCCCGTAAGGTGGCGGCTGTTCATGGTTGTGGATGCGCCGGTACGAACAAGACGCTCTTGGCGCTCAAGCGTGCGCAGGCCTTCTAGGACCGTGACATCGATCGGCGTGATCTCGATAAAGCGATCAAGAACCCTGATAAGATCCGGGTGCAGCCCCTCCATGCGCTCGCGAGAGCGTTGCCCCCAAGCAAAACCAGAACGCGGCTGCTCAGGGGCTGGGGCGCCTACTTTTTTGGCGGTTGATCGTCAGTCAGCTCATCAATCACACGCACAGCTTTGTCATCCGCCTTCGTTTTGGTGAAGACACTCACAAGGCGCGCGATGGGAACGATGCGCTGAATGACATTCTTCAGCTTACGCATCTTCGAGGCCGAGTTTCTCATCAATGGTGCGAGACACAGCAGCAAGGATGCAGCTCACCTTCTCAAGGGCCTCGTCGTCCCAAGGCGTGTCTGTGTCTTCAGCAAGCTCAACAAGCTTTGCTGCAATCCACTCGCCAGCCTCGTTAATTTGATCGTCAATCAGGCTCTCAACCGCGCCGTATGCGGTGCCACCGAGTCCCGCGAGGAACCCGTTCAAAACATTTTCCATGATTGTCTCCGGAGTTATGGAAATGAACCGTCAGAAGCCGGACGGCACGGCAGCCCCGTCAGGGGATCGATTAGACCGCTTTGATCATGAAGTTGATGATGCGGCTTCCTCCGCCGTTGCCAATCACGCCAGTATGGGCGGGCACGGGCAGCATTTTGGAAAGCGTCGGGAACGGTACAACATCGGCAGGCGCCGCTTCGGTGCCTGGCGTTCCGTCCGCATTGACGCCGTGCATGCATTCGTTCTCGGTCAGACCCATCCAGAGCGCGATTTCAGCGAGCCCTTGCTCACAGCCAAAGCCAGGGACCGTCAGTCCACGATCGTTTGAGCTGAACACCATGGGATCATTGTAGTCCCATCCAAAAATATGCGGCACCGTCTCATCGCCGCCCGGAACTGGGCCGGCGAAGAGGATGCCGCCGTTCACGCTGCCGCCCATCACAAAAACGTTGCTGCCCGAACCATGATCCGTTCCGTCAGAGTTTTGTCGCATCGTGCGAAAGAAGTCCGTCCACACGAAGGCCAAGCTGTCGTTCCACACGCCAAGGCGAATAAGCTCCTCGCGCATGGAGTTGATGGCCGCACCCGTGTCATCCGTTGCCGGATTGCTGTCGCTGTCGTCGTAAACGCTGTCCGTCTGCGCTTCCGTCCGCGCGTTGAAAGCGCCCGCCTGGTTAGCGTGATCGTCGTGGCCACCCGTCGTGATGTTAAAGACCATGATGTCCGGGCTGCCGAGCGACGCCCCCGCCGCCTCATTGATCACGACAATTTCTAAGGCGCGCTGCAGTTGAGCGGCCAACTTGCTATCGCCGCCGATATTGATTGAGTGAGTGATTTGATCCGCGTTGCCACTGTTAAGCCGATCGTATAACGTCTTGAACGTTGCAAGGTTTTGAGACGAGTGCAGGCGAACCTCGTCTAGATATTTAGCGTGCCCACTAATGCTATTGATTGTCTTCGTCACCTGCCCTCGCAGGCGCGAGCGAAACGAAGACTGTTGTGCTGTCGGAATCAGTGAGAGCACGGCCCCGTGGTTCTGAATCGCGTCCACTCCGGGCACAAACGGTTTCTGCGTGGGTCCCGTGATGGCAAGCTCAGCGCTCTGTAGCCCGATGAGGCCAAAGCGCCGCTTGTTCTCTGTCCATTGATTCTTGCGCGCCAAGCACTCCTCGACGCGGCCCATCCACCCGTCGATGGTGATGGAGCCCGTCCCCGATTGCCATGCCTTCTGCGCGAAATCATGCGCCGTGAAGTTTGTGGGGAAGCCTTTTGACGAGGAAGCATCCAAATGATCAGCAGCGTTGATGGGCTCCAGCAGAGGCGCAATATTGGTGATGATCGAACATTCACCACTGTTGAACATTTGCGTGATGCCGTCGCGCTCTGCCGGAGCACCCCAAGCGCGCGCTGTCGTTGACTGCCCATTGGCATACGTATGCGTCGCAAAATCTACGGCGTTGAGCGGGGCATACGCCGTTAAGTCCGCAAGCGCGCGGCTATAGCTGACAGAGCCATCCCCGTTCGGATCATTAAACTGACCCCATAAGCTGTCAGGGTCACTGACGGGGCCACGGAACCCTTCACAGAGCGCATAGCCTGGGGTGTCCATGGGGATGAAATAGTCATGGCCGTCCTGCGCCCCATAATTGCCAATGTTAAAGAGATACTTGGTCATTTGAGACCTCTTTCGTCAGTTTAGCGCTAGCGCTGAATGATGAATTCGTTGGTGGTGACGATCGCGAAAAGCGCAGTACGGACGGCTGTCCAGGCATCCGCGTCGGAGGGCGACGCCCCAAAATTGTGACCAGTCACCGCCGCAACAGCAACGGCCCTCGTGTCAGCCTCCAACCCGTAGGGCAGCAGCTCTTCTTCGAATTTCGCAACCAAGGCATCAGGATCACCCGCCAGCGACATGAACCTGGTTGTGTCAAACTGGACGTAGACGCTGCTTCCTGCATCGACCAACCCGTCTTTGGTAAAAGTTGATTGCTTTAGGATCTCGTCCCACAAATCCGTGTATTGAATGATCGTGTTGTCATCCCAGAGCAGCAGCTCACCCGCATCAACACCCGCAGCCGCAAAAGAAGAGCCCGCAGGCACGCCTTGCTCGTCAAAGAAGTTAAAGACCGATGGAGATCGGGCGATATGACCTTGGCAATTAAGCTCGAACTGTGTGCCGCTGGCGGTCTCGCCGAAGGTAAAGACATCGCTATTCGTCCACGAACGATCAGCCCAATCACTGCCCTCTGAGTCGGCCACGAGGACACGAAGGCCCTGGACGAAGAGCGGCCACATCGCCCTCGCGCGTCCGCGCGTTGAGCCAGCGTTGGACCGGTCACGACGGGCTTGGTGGTGCAGCACACAAGCCGCATGGGTCGCCAGAAGGTCGCCCCGGTTACCCGACCCGATCGTGCGGCCATCCGGAAGAGTATAGACGCCATCCTCGGCGGCCTTAAGCACCGCTTGGAAGTGCGCAGGCGTGAAATCCCGCTCGACCAAATGGCTGAGCATCCGCCTGGCAAGCGATCGGCAGAAATTGGGGTGCTGAACAACCCCATCAACATACGCGCGCAAGCGCGAATACATGAGGGTTTCGACCTGCTGATAGTAAGTGTTGTCGTAGTTCGTGTTACCAAAAGCAAGCGCGTCTTGGATGGTGCCACCGAGGATGGTGGTAATCTCCGCCGTCTGATCAGGGATCGTGAATTCCCAAGCCGTGCCCGCGAACAGAGTAATTGCACCGAAGTCATGAAACTCAGGAAGGCAGTAGAGATTGTGAAGCGGGTAGCGGGGGTTGCTCGCGACAGAGTTTTCAGCCTGAGCGGCAGCAACAAGCTGAAGATCGCCTCGGAATTTGGCATCCCACCAAAAACCGCTTCGATCATGTCGCGGGAACAGCGGCTGGCCTGAAACCGCGTCCTGACCGCGTGCGCCGTAGATACCGAAACCGGTGAAAACCCGCGAGCCCTGATCGACGTCCAGCTCCGCGTCAAAGGCGGCTTCTGTTGTGAATTGCCCCGTCAACGGATCGATCATTAAAAGATCAAGAGCCTCAAGCTGTGGCGTCTCTCGTGATTTGTTCTGATCCGGAGAAAACCCGCTGATGGTTGTGCCGTCCGACAGCGTGATGGTGCCCGACTTTCGGCTGCCCTGGTACGTGAGGTAGAACATGCCAAACGGCGTTTTTGCGAAATTGTAGATCGCATCGCCATAGGTGCCGCCTGACGAATCAAGGAGGCCCTGCACGTACTCAATCGTGTACATCTCACCCGCGCTCTCCGCCGACGGATGAAGGGCTGAGTAGACGAGCCGCTGCGAAAGGAAATACGTGATCGCAAGACGATGCCATGCCTTCGTTGTCAGAGCGTACTCCATCAGTCGCGGACTCAACTGGTTTTTAGGGATCACCGTGTCGTCAGTTGGATCAGCTAAAGACGGCGGCCAGAACTTACCCACCGGCTCGGCTGCTTGATCAAGAAAGTGCTGCGAAACATCCGTGATCGGCTGAATTTGCGCCATTAGAGACCTGCCTGTTGGTTAATTTGCGCAGCTTGCGACTGGTCCGCGCCATTGGTAAGCGCGGGGGCTATCCTGGTGTAGATTTTCTCCGCCAGATCATCGAGATCGAACAAGGCTTGCAGACTATCGGCCAGATTGTTCAGAACCGTGCGAACATTCAGAGCCTTAACCTCATTGTTATTATTGGTAGGTAACTCGGTCGCTATATCGGTAAGCAACTCTTGATAAGTTCGTACAACCATCTTTTTTTCCTTTCCTAGGCCTAGCCGAAGTCGCTAGAGAAATCGTCCGAGAAATCGCCGCTCGCATTCCCGTTATTTGTGCCGTTTATGTCAGCAATCAGCTGGGCCAACGATTCTATCGTCAGTGATGCGAGCAAAGCGCCGTCAGAAGTCAGTTGAGTCGCCGGGGCTGGTACCAACGATTCAAGCGTCAGTGATGTGAGTAATGCACCGCCAGAGGTTACCTGGGTCGCCGGGGCCGGTACCGTCGCAGCAAGACTGGCGATTTCCGCGTCCGTGTAGGCCGTGGCCTGAGTAAAAGTGACCGCCGAGACATCCTGCGCGGTTTGCAAAGCTATCGTGTTGGCGCCTGCGACTGCGTCGTCTGTATACTGTCTCGACAGCGTTTCTTGCTGGTTGATTTGGCCGGTCAATACCGTATTGACTTTCGCGACCTCTTCGTCCGTATACACCTGCGCAGAGGATACCGCACCCGATTCTGCTGCACTAATCTGCTGGCCCAAGTCCGTGTTGACCTGAGACAGTTCTCCGGAGAGCTTTTGCTCTGTTCTGATGAGGGCTTCTCGCGCAAGGCGGTCTTCACGATTGACCACACCTTTACTGGACAAGAGGCTGTCGATGGTCATATTTTATTCCTCACAACAGTGGAGATCCAATGGCCCTCAGACCCCGGAACCAGCCGGAGCCCGAAGAAATCGTCATTGAAAAGCGGGTGTGGCGTCAGCCAATCAGCTGGCTCGCGGACACATGGATCGAGCTATGGCCCCGGGCTCTCGCTATGGGGCTGATCGTTGTCTTTTTCATGGTGGCAGACGCCTTTATTGGGCGTTAGCGGTCCCCAACGCGGCGTTCGTTGTGATCGCGAGGCCCGGTTGAAGTTGCTCCAGGGCCAGGGCCACTTGCGCCTTTTGGAGAGCGGTTTGTTTCGCAGGCTGGCTCAGTTCTGCCAGGAAACGATCGGGGTCCCCGAGCAGGAGCCGAGCGACTTCGGCGTCCATTTCTAGGTCGGGTTTGTCGCTGAATTGACGAACCCATTGAGAGGCCTTCCGCAGCCCAATGCGCGCAGCCGCCCCAGCGCCCCCAGAGGTGCCTGCATCAACCCCCGCGGCCAGCAGATCGCCCGCAGCGTTCCCCGCCGCGTCCTGGGAAGCAAAGGCCGTGCGCGAACCCCTGTTGGGTCTCAATCGGGATCGATTATCAAATAGTCGTGCTTCCGTCGCAAGATTATCAAGGAGATCGTCACCCCGCTCTGGGGCGGCTCGCTTAATGGCCTTTCGAAGATCGGGCCTCAGAAGAGTTTCTGCGGCATTTCTTTGGTTGACGCCAAATCCGTCAGGGGACGAACGGACCCGTCTCGCAATCCCATCGACAGCCCCTTGTGCGAAAATCTGCCCGTCATCCTGGTTGAGTTTGGCCATCGCGGTTTCGAACCGAGCGCCGTCATCCGCCACGTTGCGCGGTTTGAAAATGTCTTCACCAAGCTGCAGCGCATCAAGACGTTCACGGCCCCGTCGACCGGTTTCCCGTGCCGTTTGGAAGAAGGGAAAGACTTCATCAGCGAAACTGCGAAAATCATCTTGGAGGGATGTTAGCTCAGCACTCCGCGTGCCGGTCGCAGCGCCCTTGAGAACCTTGTCCTTCTCAGCTTGAAGAACGTTCGACAGCTCTTCGTAAATTCGTTGGTATTCAGAGGGACCAAGTTCCGCAAGATCTTCAGGGAACGCAGCGCCGTCACCTTTGTTCGCAAGACCGGTGCGCGCCTTCTGATAGGCCGCCCGGAATGCTGGGCGCTCAAGGAAGCCTTCCAACGCTGCTGCGCGTCGTCCTGGATCGGCGTATCCACCGACCGGTGCAGGAAGACCCGCCCCGACGCGCAGGTCACCCGTCGCCTCGGTCGGGGAAGGTAGTCTTGGTTGTTCGGGTGCTCTTGTGGAAGCAATCCGTTCCTGACCTTCCCTGCGGAAAAATCCGTAGGCGTCTTCGTTGTCGCCCTTACGTTTTCGGTCTAGTGCGGCGCGGAGAGGCTTTGAACCCCCCGGAGCCTGGCCAAAGGCTGTCGATACATCGCGGATAATCCGCTCTTGCTGATCCCGATTAGCGTCGCGCAACGTCGTCTCCACTTGCCCCCGAGCGCGCGGCGAACGAACAGCGGCGCCCGTGAGAAGAGACTCTGCTTCCGGACCCAACACTTCAGCTGCGATGGGGTTACGCCCACGTAACGCCTCGTTCTGGGTTGCGTCGAACAAATCGCCGATTTCCTCCGGCGCCCGACCGGTTGCCCGCTTAACGGCGCCAGAAACCGCTTGCCTTGCCTTGTCAGAGGATGACCGGCCCTCAAGAAGACGCCGCACCGAACGCACAGTCTTATCAACCCCGGCCCCTGCCGTGTTAAAAACGGGAGCCGACGCTGCGCCGACAGCGCCGCCGACAGCAGCGCCAGTAACGCGATCCTGGACACCGCCATCGGCATTGCCCGCACCGTAAACCGCACCCCCTGCCGCCCCCGACTTGGCACCGGCAAAGAGTCTCTTAGCTCTTGAGACGCCGCCAAGGGCCTTCTGCGCACCAACGGCTGCCTTCCCGCCCCCCAAAAGACCAGGCGCCGCTTCTAGGGCGAGGGCCACCAAAGGCTTGTCCTGGCGCACCTTCGTTAAAGCGCCTCGGAAGTCTGATTCCGCTCGACCTTGCGCGCTTTCGTAAGCAGCACCAACGTCCCTGCCCTGACTGAGCGCCTTTAGAGCTGCCACACCCCCAACGCCCCGGCTGACGATATCTTCGCCGAAACCAGCCGTCGCGCCATTGGAAAAAGCTGAGAGCATTTCAGCGCCCGAACGAACTTTTTTGTTCAGCTCCGGACGCTGCGCAAGAAACTCTGCAAGCCCACTGACTTCCTGAGGCTGCGCAGTCTGATAACCTGGATTCGCCCTTAAAAACTGGCGGTATTCCTCAGCACGCCGATCGTTATCCGACTGGGGCGCCGTTGGCTGATTATCGAATTCATCAAAAGGGTTGACGTCAAATTCATCGAAAGGGTTCGTCATGGGCCCAACACCCTTTCAGCCGCTCCCGGACCATATTTTTGATCAAACGCAGCGGCCAAACTCGGATCAGCTTGAAGCTTAGAGATCGCCCCAGGTGGGATATTATCGGCGTTGGCCCGCCTGCGTGCAGGCGCATCGCCGTAACGCCCGGCGGCGACGTCATCCGCCATGGCCGCTTCTATCCGTGCTAGTGACCCTTCAAAGAAAGTGCTCACATCCCTTAGTGCTTGGTCAAGTTGCTCCTCCGACTGCGCACGGGATAGATTGGCCCGAAGGGCGGACAACGCCTTCCGCTCCGCGTCCGTAACTGAACCAACAGCCCCGCCGGTTGGTGAGTTGTCCCGCATCTCTTGCAACGCCTCAGTGAAGGAGTTGACCCCTAACGTTTCGAGCATCCCGCCGAGGTCCACCTGATTGTTGGTTAAACCAAGCCTTCCAAACACGGCGCCCGTGTTGAACGGTCCTGACTGCTCGATGGCCTTCGTCACATTGGTCTTGACCGTTTCCGCTTTGACCCGGGCTGAGGAAAGGCTTCCTTGCGCCTTGGCGTAAAGACCGGTCAGCTCGCGTTCTGCACTCTGCTCCTCACGGGCATCTTGGCGATCTTGCAAATCAAGCCTGCGATCAGTCTGACCAAGTTCTCTTTCTTTAACCCCGCGGCCATAGGCGTCAGCCCCGGCTTGGTAGTCCTCTTGAAGGGCACCAGCGACACCCGGATCCACCGGCACAAGGGTCTGGCCATCCGGACCAAGACGATAAGCGACATCGCCAATTTTGAAGACGTTGGAAGGCGTGCGATAGCCGACGCCCGTGTCTCTAATCTTCCCTGATCGATCGACCGTGTACATCTTTCCATCATTACCTTGGAACGTTGAAAAGACGTCAGGTTGCCCCCCGCCCTGAAGAGACCGTAACCTGCCACGGGCGTAGCCCTGGGGGTCAAGCTCGGCGAGCTGGCGCATCTCGGGGTCTTTAATCCGCCCCAGGATGTCGTCCATGCGCTCTCGCTGCTTCAAGCGCTCTTCTCGAAGCCTTTCACGCTCATCCATGCTGTCAAAGCGCGACAGTGTTCGCGCCAGATTGCCGCCCTGCATAGGACTGGCGTCTTGGATTGATGCCCCGGCAATCGACAAAGCGCGACCGAAGCGTTGAGGTTTACTGCGCATAAAGAAGGCCCCTTAAGACGGTACGCCACCGGCGGCGCTAGCGATAGAACCCGCCCCGCCAAGGATCGCGCCAGCGGTGCCGAGGGGGTCAGACATCTTCGTCACCGACTGACCTTGGCTCTCGCTATCCACCAAGACAGGCGTTCCGCTAATAAGGCCCATTTCGATCGCAATGCGGCGATAAAGATCCTCTTGTTCGCGAAGGCGTTCCTCATACTGTGCATCAAGGCCCGCTTGATTAATCGACCGCTCTTCAGAGCCCAACTGAGCCAAGAGCCCCGCCTCCGCGCGGTTGGATTCTTCGCGCGACAGGCCGAGGCTTGCCAATAGATTGGCCACCTGCAAATTGTTTTGCTCGTTTTGCATGGCAAGGCTTGCGTTGGTCTGGTCAGCTCGCTCTCCGCGGCCGAGATCATCGGCCGCAAGACTGGTCGCCCGATCAAAGCCGCTTGCTCGAAGATTGGCGACTTCCCGGGCCGCCCTATCATCAAAATTCTTTTGGTTTTCCGCCTGGATAATCGCCTCTCGATCACCACCGAAGGCCCCCGATTGCGTGAGGGCGCCCGCCGTGCGGTTAAGGGCTACCTGTTTCTCCCGTGAGATATCTTGAAGCGTTTGCTGAACGACCGCATCTTCATAGGGATTTTGGTACGCTGACAAATCAACGTCAGCAAACGTTCGTGCCGCAATTTTTTCTGGTTCGTATCCACCGGCCAAACGGGCGCGTTCAACTGCTTCGGTAAAGATATCGTCCTGCCCGGACCCCCCTACCATGCCGCGTGCTTCCTGCTGTGTGCCCGTAAGCCCAGCCACGCGCTCCCCTTGGTAGGGCTGATACGGGTTGCCCTCCAACATGCCGCGAACGTTATCCGTTCCCTGATCAATGCGGGACCGAGAGTAAGGATCGATTGTCGAATCTGTAGACTGACTGGATTTCGTCGTTTTCTTCGAAGACATCAGAGTTCCTTCACCAACACGGTGCGTTTTTCGTAGCCTAGGCTCTTGAGCACACGCTCCCAGCCTGGGCGGCCTTCCCAAATGGTCATGGTCTTACAACCTTGGTGTGCTGCGAACGCTTCAGCGGAAAGAAGCATGCTTTTGGCCTCTTCAAGATCGCCGCCGAAGAGCCAGGCGTTCGTGTCCATCGTTTGTTCAGTTACCGCCGCAGATTTCTGGCCAAGCCAAAGATGCGCCGCGCCGCTTTCAACCGCCGCCTTGACATCCTCAAGACTGAGTCTCTGACGAGATTGATCGAGAGCCGCCTGGAGAAACGGCGCGGCCTGGTCCCAAGGATCAAACGTCATCCTCTCGCACTCTTCACAAAACGAGACCCTGCATCTCCACGAGATCAAAATCGGCGTCTCGATAGAAATGCAATTTATAGGTTCCGACTGTTGTCGCGTTGTCGGGTTCAAGCCGGATCATCCGAACAATGCTGTCCGAAAACTCTGTACTAAGAACTTTATAACTACCGTCAGGACGCTCTAGAACGAAGGTGTTCCACCCATCGCCCCCGCTTGATGGGATCAGCACATCAAGGTCATCTACATTGACGCGCCACGATAAAATGAAGGCCCCGCCCGTTGTTCCCGCAAATTCGACGGTCGCTTGAGGGCTATACGCCAGGGGATTGGTGATCAGATCAGCGTAGGCGACTGACCCGCCGTAACCGGGTTGTAGAACCCCTCCGCCGTCGATCAATGACTGCCTAACTGGGTAAGTGGGGGCCGGTTGGACGGGACGGCGCTCAAACTCGCGCCGCATCTCGTCACGAAAGCGTCTCTCATTCTCCGGGTCATAGACGTCAGAAACGCGGATCATCGTTCACCCCCAAAAGCGACGTCGAAAAGGGGCGCACCAAGACGGAAGTCTCCCGCGACGCGCTCAAACGTGACCGATATCAACCGACCCGATACGCGCAAATCCGTCCACTCTGCCGGGGTGAAAGGTCCATAGGAGTAGACCGGCCCCATGACGGTTTCCTGCGCATCAATAAAGACCTGAAGATCGCCGAGTGTCCGTTCATCGGGCTGCATTTGCTGGATGTCGTAAATCCCGCTACCTAAGGTCACCGGGCCGCCCTTTAGAAATACGCGGGCGCCGTCGTAATTGTCCCCGGTCTCGTGATCATAAACTTGGCCGTCCGCCGCGACCATGAGCGGCACAGAAAAGGGCGAACGATTTGCACCACATAGCCTTGAAAGCGCGCCCGTCGTCCAATGCCTCTCGCGGTATGAGTAGGCCGCGTAACGATCGCACTCAATAGACGAGGAAGACGGGTAGAACCACCACACCTCCCCGAACGATGCATTGTGGAAACTCCATACCTTGGAAATCTGTGTGCGGTTGATGTCAGTATAAATCCGATCGGCAACGTCGCAGGCAATTGGTTGAACATAGCCGAGATAGCGCCAAAATCCTTCCGGCCCCATCCAAAGCACATCGCCGTCGAATTCCTGAACAGCGTTTTGCGAAACGGCGCCGGCGCCGCTGCTCACTTCACTGAACCCGAAGACCTGATCAGCATCAAGATAACGGAAGGCGTGGCAATCACCCTCGGTAAAAAGGAGGCCCCCGCCCGGTACCGTCACGCCCGTCAGAAGCTGGTTCGGTGTCGCGACGTTAAATCCACCCGCCTGGTTGGTGATGCTAGGCGTCCAATTGGTGTTGTCTTCTTGGTCGCACCACTCCACCCGCCGAGGATCCCCACCCGCACCAATGGCGAGCAAAATGCGCTGGTCCGTCGCCAGAATAGCCCTCGCGGTAGGCGCGTTCGCTACCGGCACAGCCTGAGGGTCCCCCGGCGTCCATTCGTAAATAACCTCATCCGGCTCACAAACCGCGTTGAGGCGCTCCCCCCAAATTTCTAGAGACCAAACACTGGCGCCGACGATATTCTGTTCATTGACGATCGGAAGATTGTAGACGCCTGCACCGTAAGAAGCCGAGCCATAACCTGCAGCCAGTGTCGCGTCCGCCCGCCCCGGCGTGAAGCCCGCAGGGGTGATGTCGGTCATCGTCCCGCCCTGCGTCATCACGTAGAGACCCGTTGTGGTCCCGATGGCTGAATAAACACTGTTATCGTTAGCTCGCCAGGTGACAATCGATGATGGCCTACCACTCACCGGCGTTTTGGACCGCTGACGCCACCCACCTACGGGCCGCTTCGTGCCTTCGTAAAAACGTACAAGATTGCCGTCAGTCCAGCGACCGGCAGACTCAAAGGCCGTCCCGTTGCTGTACATGCCCGGGGGGAGATCGAACGCAACGGACACGCTTAAGCCGTCCGTTCCCAGATTTGAACGACGATGTAGGGTTGCTCAAGGCTCACAGACTGTTGCGCGCCTGATGCACCGATTACTTCACTTGTGCGCCCGATAGTCGCCACATTGGGAACGCCCGCGATGAAGTATTCGCTGTTGCTGTTCCCCGAGACGTCCGCCCTCGATGCACCCTGATTGTTCCCGGTCAGCGTGGTATAGGACGACGCCTCCACATTCGCGAACATATGGTGCTGGTGGTCTGGTAGCTGGTTCTGGCTCAACGTGGTGTTAGCTGAGCCGCCTGTTGAGCCCAGTGAATACCCGCCGCCTTGGCCCACCAGTACACGGCCCCCGGCCTTCTTCTCCCACGTTCCAAAACCTAAAATTGTGCTCGGGCTTCGGTTATCCGACCCGTTGAAATAGAGCGAACCGATCGGATAGACCTTGTCTAACATTCCATCGACCGAGGCCTGGAGTGTGCTGAGCGATGTCTGAAGGGCGTTAACAAGCCCGTCCGTATACGATTTCGTTGCTGCGTCCGAGTTGGTTGATGGTGCCGCGAGGCCTGTCAGCGCAGAATTCTGCAGGTCTACGTCTTGCCCGCGGCGGAAGTAACGAGCGTCGCCGTAGGCACGACTCACCGCATCAAGAGCATTCGTCGCATCCGCAACAGAGGCAATCCGCGACCCGCCCATGTCGATATCGCCAGTAACGGAGCCGCCGGAGAGAGGCAACGCGCCGTCCGCCGTGTCCTTAACGCCCTTCAAGGCGGCGTCGATAGCGGTGATGGCGTCATTAAGCTTCGCGCCCCATTGGTCCTCGTCCCCGTTGATCGTGGGGAGAGTCCAAGAGAAGTTGACGGTATCAGCCATTGATGAGTTCTTCCAAGGCGTCTTCTAGTTCGTCTGATGTTTGATCATCTGTAGTGGTCGCAGTTTGAGGATATCGCTGACTGATCCCCGGCTCATCCGTCGGGTAATCATGCGTCATTCGAAGAGGACCGATAACGCGGCGGCTTTCTTTGCTGACAACCCCAATCTCGCTCTCTACGACCGCAGCAGCTTCGCGCGCACGCTGATCATCCTTCGCCCATTTGTAGAAATGAATAAGCGCAGCATTGAGATAAAGCGCCGGGTGCCGGATCAGTAACCACGTCGTGTCGTTTGCGTTTTCACCGAGTGCAGGAACGACTTCGCGATAACTCGGATTGTTCTCGTGGCCCCGTCCCGCTTCAATCCGGGTCAAGAGGAGCGTCTCACCGAGGCGGACAAAACCCGACACTTGGCCCGTCAGACTTGGTCGATTGACGAGGGCGACAATCGCCGCCTCTAAGGTTTGACGATCGATGATAACAGGAACGGTCATGTCAGTCTCGATTGCTCCACACGGAGATATTTCCACTCCGGATCATCAAGAAGGCGCATAACCTTTTTCAGCATATCGGGATCGGACATATCCCAAACCGTAACGCCGTATTGGTTGTACCAGAGCAGTTGGACAATCTCGGGAATGCAAGCGACATGCGTGCCCCAGCACCCGTCTCGCGTGAACGTTCCGCGGGCATCGACTTGGCGCCGCTTCTGATCATCAAGAAACCCCTCCATGTCCTGACGGTGGCCCATGACGCGCTTCTTGCGACCGCCGCCCTCTTCTTCAGTGCGGTAGAAGGTCTGAAGACCCCCTGCCGTTTTCGAAAAGGGCTTCATACCGTCCATTAGACAGGCTCCTCATCGATAGGCAGGTCCGTCTCGACATAGTGGCGGCCCTCCAACTCCTGCGCCCGCTCGATGGGCAACGTCAGGACATCTCCCCAATTGTGGGTTTCGCGTTGGCGGCCCGTAAAGATCTTGCCGTGACCTGCTTTTGTGACACGCGCGGTACACGAACCTTCTGGCACGTCAGGCGCCTCCGGTTGAGCGGCTTCAACAACTAAGGCGTCAACGGGTGTCGCTTCCGGGTCCGGTTTAGTGGTCTTCCTAGTAGGCATAGTCATCTCCATGAAAAAGGGCGCCCCCAAAACAAGGACGCCCTCTGTAGTATTAGTGATTATCCCCGAGCTGACTAAGCTGCGAGGTCCGCGATACCGCCGAGCGCACGCTCGTTGAGGACAACCAGCGTTTCTTCGCAGGTCATCATTTCTTCGCGCCGGTCGCCAGTTTCAGCGAGACGCTTCGACGTGGGGCGCCGAAGGACGGCCCGTTTGACGTAGGCCGGATCAATGATGATCACGTCACCGTTCTGTCCTTGGCCCGCATCAAAGCCGTAGGGGTGCGGAACTGCTTCAAGCACCCCGTAATTGGTGTAATAGATATCCACGGCAGAAGATACCACGCGCTTGCCGTCTGACAGCGGGTCACGGGTCTGAGAAAGGCCAGCGAAACCAGCAAACGCCTCTTTGTTACCGGCGGACATAAGCGCAACCAGACGATCGCTTTGGGTACCCGCCACCTCGAAGCGGCTGATCATCACGTCCTTGACGAGCTGCTCTGTCAGCGCACGGCTGGTTCCGGCGCCGGGGGGTTGCCAGTTACCGTTCGAGAAGCCGCCCGACGTACCCGTCGCACCGCGAGAAACGTTGGTCTCGACAAAGCACCGGATGCCGCCCATGCGCTGCGGCGCACCCGAATCGGCTGTGCCAGAAGAGTCTTCGTTCTCTTTGTTTGAGCCGCGCTTAGAGAGTAGGGTCAGCTCAATGTCCCGACGCATATCGAGCATCGACTTGGTTTTTTGCTCCTCAAAGTCAGAGGCAACACCTGCCCGGTCCACCGCCTCTTGCGTGCCCGAGACAGAGGCATACTCTTCAAAGCGTTGAACCCGATTGCCCAGGCGTACTGAGTTGTACGCATTTGTTTTAACCGCGTCCGCACCCTCGTTCTTCGCGTTGTCCAGTCGTGGGGGGCGAAGGGCAGACGTCTGCCACTCGTGGAATGTCGACTTCGCCTTGCGCGAACCGATACGGGAGTAAAGGGGCGTTTGGGTTGGCTCCACCATTTTAAAGTCATCGGTCAGGTCTTCGCGGTTACCAACGGCTTCGAGGGTGCTGAAAGTTTCAGCTGGTTTGGTCATGATTTTTTCCTTAAGCGGAAGAGGCTTGGGCCCTCAATAAACGCAACTGCGTCATTTCCTGCGCCGACAAGGCACCGGTTTTCTTGGCCTTGGCCTCTAATTTTTTCAGGATGGGGTTGCCCGCTGCCGTTCCCGCTTGGGCCGTCTTTTTCGGCTTCACGGTCTTTTTCGGCGCGGTTTTCGCGGGCTTGGCGTTCGCCTTGTCTTTCGCCGCATCATAGAGCATGGCTTTATGGAGAACATGAAGGTCCCGACCGGTTACCTCCCCGAAGTCCTCATACCCCTGATCAAGCGCGTATCTGACAACGCTTTCTGCTAGCTTCGGGTCTGTTAGCAATTCCGGTGCGTGTTCTAACAAATACGCCTGACGCTCAGACCTCAGCTCATTGGCCGCTGTTTCAGCCGCCCGCTTTTCAGACTCTTCGAGGCTGTCGCGCAGCTGCCGAAGCTTGGCTGCGTCCTCTTTCCTCTGTGTCTGAATGTTGAAGGCCTCAGCCTCCGTTATGCGGCCATCGTTGACCGCGGCGACCAATTGCTCGTCTGAGACGTTGGCAAACCGGTCTTCAAAAAGAAGTTCAGCATCCTGAAGGGCGTCGCTCAACTTAGAGCGCTCTGCCTCCGTCGCTTCTTTAACCTTCGTGGCAATTTGCATTTGCTTGGCGTTGACTGCAGCGACTGCCTTTTTGTCGGCTTTGACCACAAGCTCTTGCGCCTCACGGGGGAGGTCCCGAAACGCCTCGCGGTCTTCCTCACCCCAAAACTGCGGGGGATCTATCGCGGCAGCAGCTTCGTTATCGTCAGCTTCTTCGTCAGTGTTCGAGCCGTCATCGTCAGCTTCTTCAGATTCATCGTCTTCGTCAGACGCCGCTTCCTCCGCCTCGCCCTCATCTTCGGCTGACGATTCTTGTTTACCCGCTCCATCTTCCTCCTGGCGTCGGTTCAAACGGTCAAGAGTAACCTCGTCTACACTTTTTCCGATCCCGTCAGACGTAATCGCGGGAAGATCCAAATCCGGCTCCGAACCATCATCAGGTTCAGCGACCTCGGGAACTCCATCAGTATCAAAATCATCAGAATCGATAATCATGTTTGCTGTCTTTCTCGTTCGGACTGCGCAAGGCGTCCGTCATTGATGATTGCTCTGTAGCTGGCGCGGATATCCTTGATCACCTGCAGACGAAGTGCGTGGCGGTAGGCCTCATCAGCCGTGTTGACCCGGCCAAGGGATTCAACATCGTCGTTCACGAGTTTCGCCAAGATTTGCTCCAAGAACTTGAGTTCCTGTTCCGCCGCCAGGGCGGCTCCCACGCGTTCGTCCGGGGTCAGACTCATTTATCAAGCGCTCCACCTGGTCTAAAGCGGGCGGTAGCGTCCTCGCTCTCGGCCCTCATCACCGCTAATTCTTGCTCGAAAAGCTGTCGGTCGCGGGCCATTTGCGCCTCAAACTCCGCCCTCTGACGGGCCAACGTCTGCTCATGCTCTTGCTTTTGCGCGGCAAGAACCTTGTCCACTTCAGCGGCTTCTCGCTTCAAAGCGATTTCCTCTCGCGCCTTAACCATCTCGGGACTTTCTTCGGGCTCTGGCGGCTCAAAGGTGCTCGGGTCCCGGATAATGCCTTCAAGACCATTGACCGGAAGAAGACGTAGGTACTTCGTCAAAGTGCGGTAAACACCATCGGCAGATAAGAGGGGGCCCTCTAATTGGCCGCCCTGCAGCTCGATAATCTCAGCAAACAGGTTTTTAACGGCCTCCATCGCCTGAATGGCCGTCTCCGGTCCATAGGTCGCTATATCGGCTTTGATACTGTCCCGGGGGAGGAACATGGCGGGGTTGACTTCAACCGTTTTATCCCCACGCTTCAGCCTGATCGGTTCACGAATGAACTCGCGCATCAAACGGTGCACGCCCATGAACATCTCACGAAGGCCGGTCTCGGCGAAATTGCGCGCCATCATCCGCACACGCTTTTGACTCATCGTCAACTGCTGCGCAGCGCCACTTGCGGTGTCGTGAAGGCTGTCCGGGTCAAGACCTTGGGCGTTGCGGATGACCCCCGTCCGCCGTTCGGCCATCGAGTGGACATATTCCAATACTGCGGTTGAATCGAAATTGAGCCCGCCGAACGTGATCGGCGTAATGGTACCCGTTCTCTGAACACGGACCGGTTTGCCCGGGACGTTGTCGAGGAGATCAGCGATCGTGTAGTCTGACGCCCCGTCCTCTGCCACCTCCGCACGCTGATTGAGGGCGAAATAACCGCTGTCGAGGGTCATCCGAAGCAAATTGGTAGCAATCCGCTGCGGCTCGATGGCTTTATCCGCCAGGCTCAACCCCATCAGTCTGTGGGGCATGATGAAGGGCGTGAACCCCGCAAAAGCGTAACCGTCCGCTGGTTCAGGCTCCCCGAGGAGGATTGCCTCATCCGTGGAGGTCATAAACCGCCATAGCTTGATGCCGGTGCCGTCGAGATCATACCTCAAGAAATGCTCATGGACGGTGACTGTGCGAAGCATTGGATCGATCGACTGATCAACATCGTCTTCGCTCTCACCCGACGTGTCACGCGCTTCACGAACATCGTCTTCGGTTTCCCCGTCCTCCCGGGTAAGCTTCGACACCTCCTCCGGGTCATAGCCATCGGCGATCAGGTCTTGCGCCCTATGCTCTGACCTGATCACAAAATAGGTCAGCTCGCTTACACTTGAGCCATCAAGTGAGAAGCCAAAGTCTTCCGCCGGAATTGCAGCAATGCAGATCTTCCGTTTGACGACGAACGACGCCCCCTCGTCGTCGGTCTCGATAACCGAGTCAGGGTCGGGTAGAGCCCCTTCCTCTAGCGGCTTCCTTTCCTCATCAACCCACACCTTCATCGGCGCAAACCGAAGAAGCAGCGCGTCCTTGAAAACGGAAAACAGCTCACGCCACCCGTTATTCAGCTCAAAAACAACATGCCGAATTGCATCAGCTTCGATCAATGCCTGTTGTTCGTCATCGTCGTTGACTGCCTGGAAGGAGAGGACGTCCTCGCCCACAATGATTTCCAGCAAATCCGGTAGAACCGTCTCAATAACATCCGCAAGCGTACTATCGGTGACCGCCGACCGATTTGTCAGTTGCGGCTTCATGTCCCGCATTTCGCCGCGGTAGTATTCTAAGGCGCGCTGGCGGGTGTCAGCGAGCAAATCATCGCCATCGCCCAGCCCGATTGACCGCTGCCGTTCGTGACGCAGCAGATTCAGAACCTTGGCCTCGTCCACCTCCTCGCGGTCGGTAGCGGTTTCGTTTTCCATCGATCCTCTGGTTTCTCACTACACCGCGCCAACGTTTGGGACTTTCATCGTGTCCGTCCCAAACGGCTTCTTCGGCTCGCGGTGATCAATCGCCATTAATCCGAGTGCGTCCGGAACGTGGCTAAAATCGTGATTAGGGCCCATGTCGGCACCCGTTTGCGTGTTGATCTTCGGGGCATAGAGCCCCAACTCAACGCGCGCGTCTTTCGTTTTATCCTCGTCAAAAACCATTCGGGGACCCAAGCGTCTGACCGCCTCAATCCGCATATTGGCCGCACCGGCGCCTTGGTTCGGGATTGTCCGGGCCTTGAAACCCGCATCCCGCCAATGGTCTTCAACGCGTTTTCGTGACTGTACGGACGAATTTGCACCGTCGTGAGGTAGAACCACCTCAGCGCTGGTGTATCCGTTTCGGCGCAACCACTCGGCGTGATACCCGAGTTCTTGGCCCTGCGCCTGGTAGCAGTCCAGGAGTCGTATTTCCTGGCCCGCAAATTGGACCACCCAGATAACGTAGGTGTCCGCGTTCCTTCCTGCCCCGCCGATATCGTGGAACGACTTAAGCGGAAACATCGGATCATACGCGAGCGGACGAATCCGCCCCGACGCTTTAGCTGCCGCAAGCAGCTTGGCGAAGTAGGCGCCGGTCTCCGCGGTCTTGTATTCACCCTCCCAAACCCAATCGTAACGATCCGGGCGCTGTTCAAAATCATCAAGACGCGTGCGGTTCAACTTGCGCGGAAACCACGGATTGTCCCGCCAATTCAGGGCAACAATCTTCGCACCAGGTGGGGGGTTCTGGCGAAACCGTCGATCGGTCGCGGAGCCCTTGCGTTCAGGGTTCCATGTCGGCCAAAGCTCCGCCTGAAACTTGCCGTCTTCTTCCCTCAGTGTTGGGATAAACTTTTCCCAGGCAGCTTCTTTGACGTCTTCGGCTTCGTCGACCCATGCCCGCCAAATCCTTGACCGTGATTTGAGCGAGTTGACCTTCTGAAAGCCTGCGAAAGTGCAATCGATACGGCCAGGCAACCCCGGCTTCGTGCGGATATAGTTCTCGCCGCAATCGTAATACTCATGCAGCCAAGACTCTGCGATAGCCGCCTTGACCTCGGCGAATGAGCTATCATCAAGGCTGTTCTGATATTCACGCGCGCCAAGGATTTGTCCGTGCTGCCCCGCTAAAGCCAGCCGCACACCGTCAAATGCAAACATCGTCGCAAACGAGCGCGTCTTAGCCGAACCCCTGCCGCCATAAGCTCCCCGGACGTCGGCGTCGCCGGAGAAAACAGGGACAAGCTTCGGCGGAAGCTCAATGACGTGTTGCATCAGCTCCCGGATGATTTTCGGGGATCGGGCGCGCAACAACACTCACCTCAATAGGCTGACGACCCCCGGGGGTGACATCCTCAGTACGCTCAACAAACATCCTAAGATGCTTACCGATCGCCTCCAAGGCTCGAACCCGACCCGATTGGTTTGAATCGCCCGCCGCGCCCTTTGCTTCGAGCTGTAGGCGTTGCAGCACCCACTCGACGGTGATGCCCGTCTCATCGTTGAGGCGCTTACGCTCCAGCTCCAAGGCGTCTTGGATCTTATCCGTCTTTAGCAAACGCCGAGCACTGACCGCCGCTGCTCTTGGGTTGTCCGGACTGTAACCCGCGCGCTGCGCTGCTTTGGTCCCGTTATTATCCACAACATATTCGCGGACAAATTCGCGTTGCTTGTTGGACAAGCCGGGGGCGCCTATCATACTCATTCGGTCGCGGGCTCCCGTCCTAATAGGCTCAACAGGGCTAACTCAGTGCTATCGAGCGAAGCTACGGGGACGTCAGCCACTGTGTACGTTTCAATTTCGCCGGGTTTGATCGTGTCGTTAGGGTCTAAAGGGTCCGCCTCCCGCTCGATGAGAATAGGACGCGCCCCGATTTTGATATCGAACATCGCGGCCTTGTCTCCATTATCCATGATCACGATCAGAGGCTCATCCGGCCTGAGCGCCATCTCAGCTAGAGCGAAGTCCCGGGCAACGGTCATGCGAACTTGATAAAATTCAACTTGCGAGGACCGCGGCGGTTGGAAAAATACCGCACCGAACCTGGTAAAAGGGGGTAACCTGTATCCAGATCGGTGCCCGCCGTGATCGAAGTGTCGTTTACGTCTGAAACCGTGAAATAGACCACATCGGACCCGACGTTGGTCAAGACGACCAACTCCGCTTGCGGAAGATCGCGGTGGGTGACAGTAGCTGCGACAACCACCCGCGAGATCGGACGGCTCACTGTTTCGAGCGGAGCCGGAAGAACGACCTGTTTACCAGCGTCGCTAACAGCGTCATAGGCTTCGATGATGACTAGTGACATGGTTAGGCTCCAAAACCCTCGCTGTCAAAATGCGGGGTGATCATGTCTGCAATGCGATTAGTCATTCAGCGTTCCTTAAGTTTCTGCAGACGATCTCTTGACCGCGCCGCTTTCTCTGCTAAATAAAGGTCATCGCAACGCCCAATGGGCCGCCACAAAGGAGAGTAGCGATGATCATGAACCCCAAACCAGCCACCCCTTTCCGCGTCCGCCGAGACGCTTTTATTGATGCCTTCGAGGGCACGCGCCGGGAAAGGGCGATTATCTGGGATCTCATGGCCCGAGGCCGCGGCCTGCCAACCACCAACGACGTTCACGGCCGTAACGATTTTATCAGACGTTACGGCGGCGCCATTCTGGCGCTCCGTGGCGGTCCCAAGGGTTTTGCTCCACTCACGGAGCGCATGCGTCGCCGCAGCGCCTACCTCGAATCTCAGCTTGCCAACCAATTTGGTCGCGCGATTGACGTCGCTAACTCAACTGTTGCTGAGCGCTTCGGTCAATGACCCGCCTCCGCCTGAAAGGCTCTGCCCGCCAGCGGGCTTGGGACCGGCTCCGTAAGGGGCCGGTAAAAGACGCCCAAACCCTAGCAAATGAGGTCGACAGCGGTCGGGCGGGAATAGCGGCTTGGGTGAAGGTTCTCCGAGATCACGGATATTTCGCCGCGGATGTGGATCAAATCGTCTTGCTGCAGAACACTGGGCCAATTGCACCGGCAGTGAGCGTAAAAGAGGGGCGCCTCCAAGATTGGAACGTTAATCCACCGATGGATCCATCTCGCTTGAAAGCGGTCATTAATCGCTTTGACGAAGGTCCTAAGGCGTGGCTCGATCGCCACGGCTTTCATCCTAACGGCATTAGCCGCTTTTACCAGATGATCGATGGAAAAAGGGCTATTAGCGATGAGATCGCGAGCGCCGTGGAGGCAGACGAGGCTGGCGGGGTTAACTAAGTTTCCCAAAAAACTTCGACAAAAGATGGCCCGCGATAATCCCGGTCGTGCTGATCGCGAATACCACCGCAAAAAATGCCACGACCACCGCGATGGATATCGCCGTGACAGCAGCCAGACTTAGCAGAAACTCAGTCATGGCCCGTTCCAAAAATTAACAATTGAATTTTCTGCAGGCTCCGCTCCCACTGACGCCGCGGTGTTACCCGGGGTCCGGGGGCGACGTCTCATGCTCGTGTCTCACGACAGTAGCTGCGCGGCCTCGTCCGCGAGTAGGAAGGATCAACCGGGTTAATGATCAATGAACGATCACCCGGCTTTCCGCAAAAGAGCGGTAGGAACTTCTACTTTACGCAGTACCCCAAGTATTTCACCCTCGACGTCGGTGACTTCATCGCGGATAGAAACCACTTTCCCAGCCCAACCCGCCATAGCGGGGTGGTCGACATTCACTTCCTCACCCTCGCGGAACTCGTGGTACGTCTGCATAAAGCGTTCTGTGTCCGGAGCGGTATACTCGCTCATCGGGTAGCGGCGTTTAATATCGAGAACCACCTCATCGGGCCATGCCCGGGGCCAACCCTCAAGTCCATCGACGCGATCGATCAGCTGAAGCTTCCACATCATCGCCCAAAAATCACTAATCGACGGTCCGCGTACCCATAAATAGCCCCCAAGTAGGGATTTCACCCGTGGCTCTTTAGGCTCCCTTTTTGCGCGCGCTACCTTACTCCGGTGACGGTATTCAATGCGCACCGGATGAAGGCTTTCTAAACCTAAATGAGCCAGCAACCGATCCCGGCTCATCGCTTCGTCAGCTCGAAGTTTCACCAAATACCATGGTGACGGCGCTGTGTGTACGGATTGTTCGGTTATCACGGTGTTTCTCCGGTGCCTACCCTGCAATTTTCCTGTAAAAGACTGTGGTTAAAGGGAAATCTGGAACGGTGCCTAGGGTGCCTAGTTGGCCCCCTTCCAGGGTAGGCACCATTTCTGCCAAGGATAACAAAGGCTTAAGGGGTCGGTGCCTAGGTGCCTACCCAAAATGCCCAAAACTATATAGAGAAAAAATATATAGTGTGATATTATCCAATATTTTTTCCACGCATTATTATTAGAAAAAGGGTAGGCACCTAGGCACCGACCCCTTAAGCCTTTGTTATCCTTGGCAGAAAT
>JBCBUC010000019.1:0-77561 GCA_039818345.1 Pseudomonadota bacterium
ACAAAACGCAACGCAGCTTTGCCTGCCTACGGCATTTGGGGCCTTGCTTCCGTCCGTCACAGCGCCACGTTTGCAGTGTCGCTTGTTAGGGAACAAAGCCCATCATGAAACATCTTCTTTTTGCCGGTGCGTCGGCGCTCCTGCTTGGTCTCACCACTGCCTCAGCCCAAGACGTGCCGTCTGGCACCTACGCCATTGATCCAACCCACACGACCGTCATCTGGAGCGTCAGCCATGGCGGCTTTTCGTTCTATCGCGGTAGCTTCAGTGAGGTTGGTGGCAGCCTCGAATGGGACGCTGAATCGCCGACAGACAGCGAGCTGTCCGTCACCATCGGTGCCGACAGTGTGGTCAGCCCCGCAGCTGTCAGCCACGCCGGCAACGACAATTTCCAACAGGACATTGGCCTCAATGCACTTGGCGGGGCGGATCATCCTGAGATCACCTTCACCTCAAAAAGCCTCAAACGCACCGGCGATGAGACAGGTGTCATCACCGGCGACCTTACGTTCAATGGGCAGACCAACGAAGTCGAGATGACTGTTGAATTGGTGGGCTCGGGCGATTTTATGGGTACCCCAAAGCTTGGATTTGCTGGCGAGACCGTCATTGATCGGACAGATTTTGGCTCTGATGAGTGGGTACAATTCGGCATCGGCAAGGACGTGACGATCAGCGTTCAAGCTGAGTTCGCAAAAACCAACTGACCACCAAACAGCGCCTCACCGCGCGATGGTGAGGCGCTGTGCTGCCCGTGTCACGCCGGTGTAAAGCCAGGCCATCTTGTGCTCACGGAAGGCAAAGCTCTCATCAAAGAGCATCACGTCATCCCATTGTGAGCCTTGTGCCTTGTGCACGGTCAAGGCGTAGCCGAAATCGAACTCGTCAGAGTTCCGCTTTTTGGGCCAAGGGATATCTGCCGCCTCACCGGTGAAGAATTCGGGTAAAACAGAGACGCGTGCCGTGCGACCGCCATCCTCTGGGCTCAAATCCATCCGCAGCATGCCGCGGCGTTTCCCAGCGCGTTGTTTCACATCCCACATCGAGCCGTTAAGGAGGCCCTTACTCTTGTTATTCCGGAGGCAGACAAGTCGTTCGCCGACACAAGGCTCAATCCCGTCATATCCGAGCCGTTGCCGCAGTCGTTCATTATACCGGCGCCGGGTTCGGTTGGTGCCCACCAGCACCTGGTCGGCCTCTAAGACAGCGTCAGGATCAACGTCCTGTTTGCGAATGACCTGAGCGTCGCCATATTCGCCAAAAGCAGGGACTTCCCCCTCACGGATCTGCATAGAAAGCCGAACAATCGCACTTTCCTCCGCTTGCCGATGAACTTCCGTTAGCATGACATCGGGCTCCGCCTCGGTGAAGTAGCCGCCGCCTTTCACGGGGGGCAATTGCGCAGGATCACCCAGCACCAACACCGGTGCGCCAAAGGAGAGAAGGTCGCGGCCGAGTTCTTCATCCACCATCGAACATTCATCGATGATGATGAGCGCGGCTTCACCAGCGGGCGCATCCCGTCTGATGGTGAACATCGGGCTCTCACCTGGATCCTCATCCTCAGCGACGGCCGGGCGATAGATCAGTGAATGGATCGTCTGTGCACCTTCACAGCCCTTTTGCCTTAAGACATGCGCTGCCTTTCCGGTGAATGCGCCAAAGACCACGTCACCGTCGACGGCTTGTGCGATTTCTTTGGCGAGCGTCGTCTTCCCGGTGCCTGCAAAACCAAACAGTCGAAAGACCTGGCTATCGCGATCGTTCAACCACCGGCTTGCTGCCTTCAGCGCGTCATCTTGTTGGGGAGACCATTGCATAGCGATCTTGTCGCCCAAGCCGACGGGAACGATCAACCGGCTGCGGCGACCCAGAGGTCAAGATTTATCGGCATTTGACAGGTTGGTCGGTGATCGATGACAACTTCTCAACCTTGTGTCCCTTCAAGGGATCATTGCGAAGGACATAAGGTGAGGAGGAAACATGTTATCTGCGCTTGCCCTAGCGGCGACGGCGTTGGCCGTCGCTGAGCCACCTGTTACGCCCATGGATGCCATCGCGGGGGATTGGGTCACGGGCGATGGAAGCGCCATCGTGCGCCTCTTTGCCTGTGAGAGCGACATGGACAGTCTTTGCGGCCATATGATCTGGATCGAGGACCCCGCATGGGTGGAGGATCGCTTCCTTGGCGGTGAGATCATTGCCAACTTCCAGTTTGAGCGCGGGGCTTGGCGTAAGGGCCACCTCACCAATCCCGGCGACGGCAATGTCTATCGCGGCTCCATCAGCCTCGAGGGCGATGGGCAGCTCAAGCTTAAGGGTTGCGCGCTGCGCGTTCTTTGCCAGAGCGAAATGTGGAGACGGCTCGAATCGCTGGCTGGCGTTGGGGCTGCACCTGAGGAGCTTGTGATGGACCGGCTTCCAAGTGCGATCCGCGCTGTTCCTTCTCGATAGGTGTGATGACTTCGAAAAAAAGTTCGATCGATTTTAAAGGCGATGCGACTTTCTAGTCGGCGTTGGGCGTAATGGGCGAAAGGAGACGCCCATGATCATCGCCCTCGTCACCGCCCTTGTCGCGGCATCATCATCCGCATCAGACGAGATGCAATCTATTGAAGGTGACTGGGCTGCCCAAGGCTACGGTGCGGTGGTGCGTCTTAAGCCTTGCGAACGGGCAGTGGACGAGCTTTGCGGCGAGCTCTTATGGGTCTGGGATCCGGAAGACGTTGAGCCGGGCCGTATCGGCGGGATGATGCTTGAGGGTTTTCGCTTCGACGAGGGCCGCTGGCGCGGCGGACGGCTTCTTAATCCTGAAGATGGCCGAACCTACCGCGGCAGCATCACCCAGCGCGATGACAACATCCTTGATCTTAAAGGATGCGCCGCGCGGGTTTTGTGTGCGAGCCAAACATGGCGGCGCTTAGAAAGCTTTCCGCATGTCGGAGGCCTCGACGATTAGCTCCCAAGCACAGCCCAAACAGGCACGTGATCGGAGGGTTTCACCTCGCCATTACCTTGCTCTGGGTCGCGCACATCAACGTCGACGCAGGCTTCTTCCAGCCGATCGGCGGCTTCGGGTGAGAGCAGGATATGGTCGATACAAAGACCATTATTCTTCTTCCACGCGCCACCCTGATAATCCCAAAAGGTATAGTAGGGCTCATCAAGCAGCGATGGCACTGCGCTCGTCAGGCCTAACCCTAGCATCCGGCGAAGCGCGGCGCGGCTTTCGGGCCGAAAAAGCGCGTCGTTTTTCCACCCGATGGGATCGTAAACGCCGCTCGCGTCAGGAATAATGTTGTAATCACCCGCCACCAAAAAGAGCTCCTCGCGGCGAAGGCGCTCATCCATATGGGCGGTCAACGCTTCCATAAAGGCGAGCTTATAGTCGTATTTGGGACCGGGCGATGGGTTGCCGTTGGGCATATAAAGCCCACCGACGCGAACCGGATCGGCGTCTTCTGGTTGCACAAGCGCCTCAATATAGCGGGCCTGCTCGTCTTCGAACCCTGGTAGTCCGCGGACGACCTCATCGACGGGGTGCTTGGAGAGCAAGGCCACGCCATTATAGGTTTTTTGTCCGTGCACCTCGACATGATAGCCGCGCTCTTCGAAGACCGCGGCGGGGAAGGCCCCGTCGACGCATTTGATTTCCTGCAGCACGCAGACATCTGGCGCGGCGGCGTCAAACCAATCGAGAATACGCGGCAGACGTGCCTTGATCGAATTGACGTTCCACGTCGCAATTTTCATGGCGCTCATGGAAGAAGCAGTCCGATCCCGAAGACGATCCAATAAAGCATCAGGACCAGCGAGCTGATCAGGAACACCAAAAACCGCGATCGGATATGGTTCACCGTGACGTGGATGGCCGCATGAATGACACGAAGGACGGCATACGCCCAAGCCAAGATGACTAAGAACGGCGTTGCGCTGCCTGTTGCGATCGTGAGCCCAATGGCAGCGTAGAAAAGGACGGGCACCTCAAATTGGTTTTTGAGGTTGTCGCCCAAAAGGTCGGCGGTTCGTCCGTAGGATGCGCTGCTGCCCGTCGCGAGGGCGGCACGAACTTCCGGTGACTTGGCGGCCCTTAAACGGCTGTTTCCCATCGCCATGAGGATGACAAAGGTCAACGCGATTTGGACGAAAACAGGGGCAATAATCGCGCTCACAAGCGTCTCCAGGAATCACTTTTCCGAAGATTTACGCGAAAAAAGTGTTTCAGGCGATGCTGAACGATGTGCCGCACCCACAGCCGGATTTGGCCAGTGGATTGTCGATTTTGAAGGCCGCTGCGATCAACTCGTCAGCAAAATCGATGGTGGCGCCGGGCATATATTCCTGGCTCAAGGAATCGATCACGACCAGGGCTCCTTTGCTCCCAAGGACGAGATCATCTTCCTCTTTTTCTGTCACGATTTCAAAGCGATATTGAAATCCAGAGCATCCCCCGCCATCAACAGCGACCCGTAACATCGACCCTTCGGCTTCGGTCGAAAGGATCTCTGAAATCCTGGCCGCAGCGCGGTCCGTGAGCGTGATGGGTGCTGTGTCGAGTTGCGTGTCCATGAAGGCCATTTAGTGCTGACGGACTCGAGAATAAAGTGCCGAAATCCCCATGCAACAACGTCAGGGTCGTATAGTTTATCGAGTTTTAGCGACTTTGTGTGATTTCATCCGGACGGCGAGGGAGGGCAACCCGTGCGGAATTTGAAGACGACGAAGCTTTTGGCGATTCTTGGTGCTGTTGTGGCTGGCGTAATGGCCGCAGTATCGGGTTACGGGTTGGCAGTTGATGGAGCGGGGTTTGTGCCGCTGGCTGGCTACGTGGTGTTGACCATCGCGGGTCTCTTGGTTGTTGGGACAACGAGAGCAGCTGAGAAGGAAGCGGTCGCGGCGATCGCGGAACTCACCGAAGGCAAACAGGCATCCGATCAACAGGCACGCGAAGGCTCGGCGGTTCTTGAAGCCCTCGAACGCACGCAAGCACGGATCGAGTTTGATCTTGAGGGAAATATTCTCCGTGCGAACGGTAACTTCACCGCAACGACGGGCTACAGCGAAGACGAGATTGTCGGCCGTCACCACGCGATTTTCTGTGACAAGGACTATGCCCAATCGGCTGAGTACAGCGCATTTTGGGGACGTCTTGGTCGCGGTGAGCATGATGCGGGGAAATATCAGCGCTTTGACAAAGAGGGCAACGAAGTGTGGCTCCAAGCCGCCTACAGCCCTGTTTTCGATGAAGCGGGCAAGCCCCAAAAAGTCGTCAAATTCGCAACCAACATCACTGAGATGGAACGCACTGCGACAGAAGCGGCCTACAAAAGCGCCGCTTTTGCCAGCGTTTCAACGGCTCTCATTGTTCTTGACCAGACGGGCACGATTACCTTCGCCAACGATGGCGCTCGGAAGCTTTTTGGTGAGCATGCCGAGGGTTTTCAGAGTTCGTTCCCTGGCTTCAACGCTGCAGAGCCTGTCGGCCAGGCAGCAGCATTCTTAGCAGCAACGCTTGACGAGCAGAACCGCCTGATCAGCCAACCGGCCAACATGCCGCTCGTGACGGATATTGATGTCAGCCGGCAAAAGTTTGAGTTTGCTGTGTCGATTGTCACCGATGCTGAAGGTCAGTACGCCGGTAACGTCATTGAAATCGCTGACGTCACAGCGGCCCGCGTCCGCTCGAGCATGCTGGCGGCGTTCGATGCGACCCAAGCGCTGATTGAGTTCACGCCGGACGGCATCATCGAAAGTGCCAATGAGAATTTTCTTGGTGCGGTCGGTTATACTCGCGACGAAATCGTCGGTCAGCACCACCGCATGTTCTGTGAAACGTCCTACGTGTCTTCCCAAGAGTACCGTGCATTCTGGGACAGCTTGGCACGGGGCGATGCGCAGAGCGGCAAGTTTAAGCGCGTTGGTAAGGATGGGGGCACAATCTGGCTCCAAGCCAATTATCTTCCTGTTACGGATAAAAACGGGAAAGTCTTCAAGGTTATCAAATCAGCAGCTGACATCACGGCATCTGAACAGGCGGATAACGATCGGAAGGCGATCCTTGAGGCTGTTAATCGCACCCAAGCGACCATCGAGTTTGACCTCAAAGGTCGTATCCTGACGGCCAATGACGCCTTCTTGCAAACAACGGGCTATGATCTCAGCGAGGTTGTCGGTCAGCATCACTCGATGTTCTGCGATCCTGAATACGCCGCCAGCAACGAGTATCGTGATTTCTGGGAGCGGCTTGGAGAAGGTAAGCACGACTCCGGCAAATATCGCCGTTACGGGAAGGACGGACAACCGATCTGGATTCAGGCGGCCTATAACCCCGTGGTCGATGCTGAGGGCGAGGTCATCCGCGTCATCAAATTTGCGACGGACATCACAGAGGCTGAAAAAGCAGCCTTCGACCAAAAGACTATCCGCTCTGCGGTCGACCGTACCCATGCCGTCATCGAGTTTGACATGAACGGTATTGTGCAGACGGCCAATGAAGCGTTCTGCAGTTGTATGGGCTATGCGCTTGATGAGATCGTTGGTCTGCATCACTCCACCTTCTGCGATCCAGACTATGCGCAAAGCACGGATTATCGGGCATTTTGGACCAAGCTAGGTCGCGGTGAGTTCGATCAAGGCAAGTACACGCGCCGTACAAAAGCCGGTGACGAGATCATCATTGATGCAGCCTACAATCCGGTGCTGAATGATAGCGGACAGCCGGTGAAGGTCGTCAAATTCTGTAAAGACATCACGGCTGTTGAGCGGCAAGCAGCAGAGATGGTGTTCAAGAGCTCTGCTCTTGAGACGACCAGCAGCGCGATCATCATGGTGGATCGTGACCTCATCGTGACCTATGCGAACGATTCAACGTTCAAGCTCTTTGCCGATGCGGAAGACGAATTCCGTAAGCATTGGCCTGACTTTAGTGCCAGTGATCTGCTCGGCACGTGCATCGACCGATTCCATAAAGACCCCGCTGTTCAACGCCGGATTCTCGCTGATCCAAGCAATCTTCCGTTCACAACTGACATCTCGGTTGGCGATCTGAAGATCAGCCTTAACATTGGCCCGATCTTTGATCCGTCTGGCGAGTATGTCGGTAGCGTGCTCGAGTGGTTTGATGTTACTGAGCAACGTACGCAGGCCGGTATGATCGATGCCTTTGATCGCAATCAAGCGATCATCGAATTTGATCCCCAAGGAAACATTCAAAAGGCGAATGATATCTTCCTGGCTACGACGGGTTACCAAGAATCCGAAATCGCCGGGAAGCACCACCGGATTTTCTGTGAGCCCGAGCTCTACAACAGTCGTGAGTATAAAGAGTTCTGGGACAGACTTGCTAATGGCGAGTCAAACACTGGACGTTTCAAACGCGTCAACAAGACGGGCGAAACACTCTGGCTCCAGGCTGTTTACACACCGATCCTCGACTCCCACGGCAAGACGTTCAAGATCGTCAAGTTCGCTTCTGATATTACCGAGATTGAACTTGCGCGCCAGGCCGATGAAGAACGTCGTGCGCGGGAAGAGCAGGAGCAAAAGACGATCGTCGATAGCTTGGCCTATGGTCTCGACCGGATGTCTGAGGGGGACTTCTCAGCATCGATTTCTGATGCTTTCCCAAGCGACTACGAGCAGCTTCGCCAGGACTTCAACAATGCGGTCAGCAAGATGCGCGATTCTGAAGAAATCCGTGTTCGCACAGCTGAAGAACAGACCATGGTGGTCGAAAGCCTTGCTGAAGGAATGCAACGTCTGTCCGAGGGTGTCCTCACCTATCGTATCGAAGATGTATTCCCCGGCGAATACGATCGTCTGCGTTCGCTCTTTAATGATACGACGGCTCGCCTGTGCGATGTGATGCAATCGATCACCTCGACGGCGACCACCCTTAAAACAGGCTCATCCGATATCTCTCAAGCTGCGGATGATCTTTCTAAGCGAACCGAAAGTCAGGCCGCAACGCTCGAAGAAACCGCTGCTGCGCTCGATGAGATCACCGCGACGGTTAAACAGACCGCAGACGGAGCGAAAGAGGTGAATAATGTGGCCTCCGAAACTCGGGCTGAAGCGAAAGCGTCCGGCGATGTGGTGCGTAACGCGGTGTCGGCGATGGGTGAGATTGAGAAATCATCGTCGCAGATCAGTCAAATCATCGGCGTGATTGACGATATTGCTTTCCAAACCAATCTCTTGGCCCTCAACGCTGGTGTTGAGGCTGCCAGGGCAGGTGATGCCGGCCGCGGTTTCGCGGTGGTTGCACAAGAGGTGCGTGCGTTGGCGCAGCGGTCTTCTGAGGCAGCGAAAGAGATCAAAGAATTGATCTCAACAAGCTCTGCTCAGGTGGCTGAGGGTGTGGATCTTGTGGGCGGCGCTGGTACGGCTCTCAGTGATATCGTTGAACGGGTCGAGAACGTCAGTGCGCTGGTTTCAGAGATTGCGGCATCTGCCCAAGAACAATCGATCAGTCTTGGCGAAGTCAATGACGCCATGAACAAGATGGATCAAGTGACCCAACAGAATGCCGCGATGGTTGAACAGTCAACGGCATCGAGCCACGCACTTGCTCGGGCGTCAAATATGCTGATCGACCGTGTCGCCCATTTCGAAGTTGGTTCTGGAAACGGTCTATCGATTGCCGATACGGGTACAGAGCAAGCAGTCTTCACGGGGCAAGAGCCTGCGGTCGTTCAGCAGCGTGAGGCGGCACAGGCCTTCTTTGCCGGTACTGGCGGCGCTGCAGAACAGCTAGAAACTGCTGATGATGATTGGGAAGAGTTTTAATCCTTTATCCCTACACTTATTTGGAGAGTAGTCCCAGGGCGTTAGGGGGATCTTTTGCGGCGCCCTGGAGACTTCCCAAATGAGGGCATCAGACGTGGAAGACGCAGGGCGCAAGAAAACGATCCGGGTTTTGATCATCGATGATAGCGCAACCATGCGCGGCCTGATGGATCACGCCCTTTCGAAAGACCCAGAGCTTGAGGTCGTGGGATACGCAGCGGATGCCTATGGGGCCCGCGAAGCGATTAAGACCCTCGATCCCGATGTCGTGACACTCGATATCAACATGCCGCGTATGGATGGTCTGACCTTCCTAGAAAAGTTGATGCGTTTGCGTCCTATCCCTGTCGTGGTGGTTACATCACAGACCGATGACGCCGAAAATATTGAAGGTCAAGCGCTGGAGTTGGGTGCTGCCCATTGCCTTTTCAAACCGGCAGGCCGCACAGGAGCTGCTCTTTTTTCTGCCCTCCCCACCAAACTGAAAGACGCGGTGGCGCTCGGCGCTGGCGGTAAGCCAAGCGCGGCGAACGCGGGTTCTGAGGAGAAATTTGACACCTCCAAAATGATCCTTCTTGGCGCTTCAACGGGCGGTGTCGACGCCTTGGTTGCGGTTTTGCGCACGTTTCCAAAGAATTGCCCACCAACGCTGGTGGTCCAACACATGCCGCCAAAGTTCATTGATCTTTTCACGCATCGTCTCAACACGGTTTGTGCACCAAGTGTCCATATCGCAAGCAGTGGCTCGAAACCCGAAGCGGGGCGGGTGCTCATCGCGCCGGCAGGACAACATATGCGCCTTGTTGGTCGCGAAAACCTCGTGTGTGAACTCGAAGATACCCCTCCCGTGAACGGGTTTAAACCATCGGTCGACGTCCTTTTCGAGTCCGGTGTTGAACTCAGAGGGCCGAAGGTTGTGGCCGCACTGTTGACGGGTATGGGCCGGGATGGTGCTAAGGGCCTTCTTCAAGTGAAAGAGGCGGGCGGGTTCACGGCTGCCCAGGATGAGGCGACGAGCGTCGTATGGGGCATGCCGCGCGTGGCATTTGAGCTGGGCGCGGTGGAAACGCCCCTTCCGCTGGACGATATTGCGCCGGCAGTTCTTGATGCGTGCCGTGCAAAGACGGTTGCCAAGGCGTCATAGCGGTGTTGGCTGCCGACGCGGCGACGCTTCAATCTCTCACGCCCCAGGTGATTGGCATTGGCGGTCTTGCGGTCACCGCAGATCCTCGGACAAGCTTTACCACCGTTTTGGGGTCCTGCATTTCTGTCGGCATATGGGATCCCGCGAACCATGTGGGCGGCATCAATCATTTTCTTCTGGCCACTGTTCAAGGGGAAGCGTCCGGCGACCTTCGCTATGGTGAGGTTACCCTACCGGCACTGATCAACAGAATGCTGACATTGGGCGCCGATCCATCGCGCCTAAAAGCCATCGTCGTCGGCGGCGCCAGTGTTATTCGCTCCCGTATCGCTATTGGCACGGAGAATGCCGATTTCGCGATCATGTGGCTCGATAATTATGGTGTCGACGTGATGCGGAAGGATACGGGAGGGACGCATGCGCGGCGCTTCACCTTCGCGCCAGGCCGATCAAGCTTTAAAATTTCGACGATCGCTGATCCGCCGCACCCTTTTGATTAAACGTCGAGAAACTTCGCTGCGCTACATTATCCGCTGAGAGAGTGACGAGGCATCCGAGTTCAATCTTAGGATGCACATGGGTTGAGGATTCGCGCAGCAATGAGCGACGGGGCAAAAGAGTATTCCGAGGTGACGCTCGATGCGAAATTGGCATCGACGGCGGCCCCAGGGCTGTTCGCGCAACTTAAAGAACTCCGTCAACAAACAGTCGTTCTCAATGCGAGCGAGGTTGAACAAATCGGCGTCCTCTGCATCCAGATTCTCATGTCGGCTGCGAAGACGTGGACGGATGAAGGATGCAGTTTTGAAGTGATTGAGCCTTCCGAGGCGTTCCTATCCACGCTCGACGTGGCAGGTGTTTCGGCAGCCGATCTTGGCATAACGAAGGCGGGGTGAGAGACTATGGCACTGAAAATACTAGCAGTTGAAGACAGTTTGACCGTGCGTACAATGATCGAGCACGTGTTGAAAGAGGCTGGCTTTGAGGTTCATTTGGCAGAAGACGGTCAACATGGTCTGCGTCGTCTTCCTGAGGTGAAACCTGACGTCATCACCACCGATATGAATATGCCGGTGATGGACGGGCTAGGCTTTATCAAGGGTGTGCGCGGTGATCTTCAGTACAAGATGACCCCGATCCTCGTCATTTCATCGGAGACCGCGCCTGAGCTTAAAAGCAAGGCTCGCTCACTTGGGGCGTCGGGATGGATGGCGAAGCCATTCCACGACGATCGCTTGATTTCAGCCGTTCGTCGGTTGGCCGCCTAGGATAGTTTCCAATGGATCCGTTGGCTGAACTTCGTGAGACGTTCTTTCTCGAATGTGACGAGTTGCTGGAACAGCTCGAGTCTGACCTCATGGAACTTGAGGCGGGTTCTGAAGACCTAGAGCTAATCAACTCTGCGTTCCGTGCGGTTCATTCGATCAAAGGCGGTGCTGGCGCCTTTGCGATGACGGCCATTACAGAGACGGCGCACGTCTTTGAAACGTTGATGGATCACTTGCGCTCTGAAGAGCTGCAGCTGAACCCAGACCTCTGTACACTTCTTTTACGTGGCAAAGACCTGCTCACTACAACCGTGAACGCAGAGCGAGGCGGTGACGCTGTTGATGAGGTTGAGGCCGCCAGTGTTTTGGAGGCCTTTGAACAGGCGTGTCCTGACGGTGGTGACGACGATGACGATGCCGCTGATATTTTTCAGCCCGTGGGTATCGATCTTGATCTCGATGACGACAGCGAGGAACTGAGCGACGAAGACTTTCTCGCAGCATTCGCAGGCGGTGACGAAGAGGGTGGCGAGAGCGCAGATGATGCGCTGACGGTGCGGTTTAAGCCCCTCGATGTTTTCTATGCGCGCGGCAACGATCCGGGTCCATTCCTAAAAGAGCTTTGTTCCTTAGGCGATGCAGAGGTGACATGCGATGTGTCGCGCCTTCCGTCTTTGGATGACCTTGATCCGACAGCTGCGTATCTTTTCTGGACCGTCACCCTGTCCGGCGGTGTGGACCGCATGGATGTCGATGATATCTTCGACTTCGTTGGTGAAGACTGCGACAATGAGGTATCTGAAGGCGCCGGCGAGGATCAAGACGAAGCCGATACGGAGGTTCTAGCTGCAGAACCTGAGATCGATGTCGACGATACCGCTGATGCAGAGGAGATTCTCTCTGAGGAAGACTTCGCCGCGCTCCAAGGTGATGAAGACGAGTCTCACGATCAAGACGAGCTGGAAGCGTCACTGACTGAGCCCGCGAGCGAAGAGGTGGAGCAGAGTGCTGAACAAAGTCAGCCCGCAGCAACAATCGATGAGCCAGCTCCAGAGAAAGACGTCGTCAAACCGGCTGCCGCACAAGCGCAACCCAAAAGCAGTGGCCCGAAACCGGTCGTTCGGGTGGAGCTGGCGCGGGTCGATCGCCTGATCAACTTGGTCTCTGAATTGGTGATCAGCCAATCGATGCTAAGCCAAGCTGTTGAAGATCAACAAGATATAGGAACATCGTCATTGAGCTCGGGGCTCGACGAGTTTCGCCAACTGACCCGCGAATTACAAGAGAGCGTGATGGCTATTCGGGCAGAGCCCGTGAAGTCGCTCTTTATGCGGATGTCACAGATCGTCAGATCAACCGCAGCATCAACGGGCAAAAAAGTGAAGCTTGTCACCGAGGGCGACAGCACCGAAGTTGATAAAACGGTGATTGAGCGTTTGGCCGAACCGTTGACGCATATGATCCGTAATGCCATCGATCACGGCGTCGAGAGTCCAGAAAAGCGGCAAGAGGTTGGGAAAGACGAACAGGGCATTGTTCATCTCTCTGCTGAACACCATTCTGGTCGGGTTGTTCTCCAAATCAAAGACGACGGCGCTGGCGTCAACCGGGAGAAAGTCCGGGAAATAGCCATCCGTAAAGGGATCATCGCTGAGGATGCCATTCTAAGCGAAAGCGAAACTGATGCTTTGCTCTTCGCTCCGGGTTTCTCGACAGCCGATACGATTAGCCAAGTCTCCGGCCGGGGGGTCGGGATGGACGTGGTCAAACGGGAGATCAACGCGCTCGGTGGTCGGATCACCATTTCATCGGTCCCTGGGGAGGGAAGCACATTCACCATCAGTCTGCCTCTGACGTTGGCGGTTCTCGACGGCATGGTCATTCGCGTGGCAGACCAAACGGCTGTCTTGCCATTAAGTGTGATTGCGGAAAGCTTGCGGCCGGAGCCAAGCGATATCCAAAATCTTGGCGGCGACGATCAAGTGGTGTTTGTGCGTGGGAATTTCGTACCTATTCTCGATGTGGGTGCGGCACTTGGGTATCGTGAACCGCTGGAGACGTTTGCCGGTTCTGTAATGCTCCTTGTCGAGAGCGATACGGGTGCTGAGTATGCCTTTGCTGTCGATGAAATTGTTGATCAACGCCAGGTCGTGATCAAAGGACTGCAAGCCAATTACGGTCGGATCAAGGGAGTCGCGGCGGCGACCATCTTGGGTGACGGCCAGATTGCTCTCATTTTGGACGTGAATGATCTCGCCCAAGACCACTCTGCCGTTGGTGTTGCTGTACCGATGGCTGAGAACTTACAGGAGGCTGTCAATGTCTGAGTCGCCCACCGAAAGTATTCTTCAGCCTATGGAGGTTATTTCCTTCCGTGTGCATGAGGACGAATACTGCGTCAACATCATGACCGTTCGCGAGATCCGAGGATGGTCGCCTGCGACACGCCTTCCGCATGCACCTGAATTTGTGCGCGGTGTGATCAATCTCCGCGGCGCAGTCCTCCCAATCATCGACCTTGCTAACCGCTTGGGCTTTGAGATGACCGAACCTAACGAGCGTCATGTGATCATCGTGGCCCAAATCGAAGGCCAACTCTTTGGATTGTTGGTGGATGCCGTATCCGACATCATGACCGTCACCCAGGATGATTTACAACCGACACCGAATATTGGTTCGGAGTCGGCAAGGGCCTTTGTTAAGAACGTCATTGCCCGTGAAGATCAAATGATCCGCTTCATCGATTTGAGCCAGGTCATGCCGCAAGGCCTGGCCCAGGCCGCCTGAGACGATTTATGAGCAGCACCCCCAAACCCCGCGGCCTCGAGTTCGAGTACGGCGCGTCCGATTTTTCCCAGATCAAGGGAATGATCTATGACGATGCTGGGATCTTTCTTCCGGATACGAAGATGAACCTCGTGTACTCTCGGCTTGCACGGCGCCTTCGTGTTCTCAAGATGAAGAGGTTTAGCGACTATATCGCTTACGTTGCGGGGAAGGACGGGCGAGAGGAGCGGGGGCATCTGCTCTCAGCACTGACGACCAACCTTACACATTTTTTCAGAGAGCCGCATCACTTCGAGACGATCAAAAAAGATATTGCGAAAGAAGCGCTTGCGAAAACAGCGCGGGGTGGAAAATACCGCATTTGGTCAGCAGGCTGTTCGTCGGGGGAAGAGCCGTATTCGCTTGCGATCGCGCTGTTAGACGCAGCGCCAGAACTTGCCAAACGCGATGTCAAAGTCCTGGGAACAGATATCGATCCGGTGGTGGTCAACCGTGCGACGACTGGTCTTTACGACCGTGAGGTGGTTGATCCTGTGGAGCCGCGACTGCGTGAACTCTACTTCCAATCGGGGTGGGGTCCGAACGCAGATCGTTTTTGCGTTGGCGACGAAGTTCGCGCCATGGTCGATTTTCAACTGCTCAACCTGATGGGGCCATGGCCGATTCGCGAAAGCATCGACGTTGTGATGTGCCGCAACGTGGTGATCTATTTTGATGACGCGACGAAAGCCGTTCTGTGGCAGCGGTTTTCGGAAGCATTGGATCCCGGCGGTTGGCTCTTTATCGGACATTCTGAGCGGATCACAGGACACGCCAAAGAACGGTTCGAATCGTCAGGGCTCACCACTTATCGGCGAGTTCGGTAATGGCCCGTTTCTTATGTTCGGGTAGGAATAATTAAGCCATCTTTGATAGGCGAGACTGCAGCGGTGGAAAATCGCTCGCTTGAGGGAACATACAGCGATGTCAGTGTTTAAGGTTTTGAAGGTCGTGGTGGTCGACGATATGTCGATTAGCCGTGGGCTGATTGGCCAAACGCTTGAGCAAATCGGTGTGACCAATGTTCGCTATGCTGAGGATGGCAAAGAAGCGCTCAAACTAATGAAAGAAGATGTCGCCCATCTCGTTATCAGTGACTACAACATGCCAAAAATGAGCGGCCTCGAGCTTCTCGCTGCGCTACGCGGCAATGCCAAAACCGCGAAGGTCGGGTTCATCTTGATCACTGGTAAGGCGACACGTCCGATCCTTGAGGAGGGCGTTCGTCTTAAAATGAACAACTACCTTCTCAAGCCGTTTGAGCCTGATCAATTGATCGACGTTGTTAAGCAGGTGTTTGCAAAAAAAGCAGCGCCCGCGAAGAAGGCAAGCTAAAATTCCGTATAAGTGGAATATTGCGTAGGCTCTGTAGTCAGCGCCATCGCCCGCTGTCATGCGCCGGGTGCGCTTCGAGCTCTTTTTTCAACAAAGCCATGAGATCAGCGGCTGGCATAGGCCTGATGAGGGACACGCCTTGTCCCGCCCATTGGGCGCCGAAACCTGGCTCGCCCGCCTCCTTTGCCGCGGCGTTGAGGGCTTTTCCCGCATCATAAGCGATAGGATAGTCCGGGGTCGGCGGTAACTCGGTTTGGGCCAGCGCCGTGAAGCGATTGACCAGGCAGCGGGCGGGGCGACCTGAAATGATCGATGTCATCACCGTTGCCGGGGTCTCATTAGCAGTGAGCGCCGCGCGGTAGCCATCGTCAGCGCTCGTCTCGGGGCAGGTCACGAAGGCGGTGCCGAGCTGAGCTGCCGCTGCGCCGAGTTCGAGCACGGCCCTCATCCCTGCACCGTCCATGATCCCGCCAGCGGCAATGACGGGCAGCGACGATTTCGCCGCCAAGAGACGCGTGAGGGCAAGTGTCCCCAGTTTTTCATCCTCTGCAGACAGATCAAACATCCCCCGATGGCCGCCAGCCTCATAGCCTTGTGCGACCAGCCCATCGATGCCGGCCTCTTCTGCAAGACGCGCTTCGGCGAGGTTGGTCGCCGTTGCAATGAGGAGGCATCCCGCTTTTTTGAGGGCGTCGATTTTGGCTTGCGCGGGGAGACCGAAATGAAAGCTCACCACCTTGGGGGCTTCATCAATCAGTGCAGCGAGCATGTCATCATCTTGGTCGAAACCCCGATAGATGGTGCGTAAGTGCTCGGGCGGTTGAGCATCAAATGCCTGAAATTGAGGCTTCAGCGCATCAAGCCAAGTCGCTTCTCGGGTCGGATTTGCTCGTGGTTCGGGGTGCACGAACACGTTCACTTGGAACGCCCGGCTCGTCAGTGCACGGGTTTCGGCAATCATCTGGCGCGCGCGGTGAGCGTTGACGGCGCCCACCGCAAGGGAACCAAGACCACCTGCGTTCGACACGGCTGCCGCCAGGGCTGGTGTTGAGACGCCAGCCATTGGGGCTTGGATGATGGGGACGTCCAGTCCGATCTTTCTTAGAAAAGTCATGCTGATGGATCAAAACTAATGGTCTTTGGGATGACGCAGCGGATACCATGCATGGAAAACGCTGGCGAGCACCCTTTCAAAGCGAGTGCGCTCTTTGCGTTTGGTGCGTTCGCCGTCGCCCCTCGACGAACGCCCCGGAATCGTTGCGCATGACAGCGTCGCCTTTGGTCTTGGGCGAGGAGCTTTTGCCATGCCCATTCCTTTTCCTGCGCCGCTCGCCGTCTTCGCCGCCCGGGCCCATGAAACCCGTGGGCGACTGCATGAGGAACGGGAAAGCGAGACCCGGACACCGTTCCAGCGTGACCGCGATCGCATTCTGCACACCGTCGCGTTCAGGCGCCTCAAGCACAAAACCCAGGTTTTTGTCTTTCACGAAGGCGACCATTACCGCACACGCCTCACCCACAGCCTAGAGGTGAGCCAGATTGCTCGCGCGTTGGCGCGGCGGCTGATGCTCGATGAAGACTTGGCTGAAGTCGTGGCGCTGTCCCACGACCTTGGCCATCCGCCCTTTGGTCATACTGGTGAGGATGTGCTCGAAGAGCTGATGGAGGGCGCGGGCGGCTTCGATCATAATGCGCAAACCCTCCGCCTTCTGACAAAGCTCGAGCGGCAGCACGGTGCCTATTTGGGGCTCAACCTGACCTGGGAGACGTTAGAAGGAGCGGTGAAGCATAATGGGCCTCTGGTCGGTGACTATCGTGTCAAAGACAAGCCGCTCCCGGTCGCGATCCAGGAATATGCCGAACGCCAGGACTTGTGGCTCCACACGTTCCCAAGCCTCGAGGCCCAGCTTGCAGCCCTGGCGGATGACATCGCCTACAACAACCATGATGCCGATGATGGTTTGAGGGCCAATCTTTTTTCCTTTGATGAGGCCACCGACGTGCCGCTCATCGGACCGGCCTTGTTTGCGGCGCGCAAAGCGTGGCCGGATGAACCGCGGGAGGTCCAGATTGCTGAAGCGGTGAGCGGTCTCATCGGAAAAATGGCGGCGGACGTTTTTACAGAGACATCGTCGAGGCTCGCTGATCTGGCGCCTAACGAATGCGACGCCATACGCTATCACACCGAGCCAGTGGCAGCCTTCTCTTCTGACCTTGATCAAGACCTTAAAGTTCTGAGAGCTTTTCTTTTTGAGCGCATGTACAGGCACCACCGGATCACGGAAGTCAGAAGCGCCGCGAAGCGTGTCGTGCGTAATCTCTTTGATCTCTTCTACGAAGAGCCGGGCGTGTTACCGCCTGCTTGGTACGCGCGTCAGGAAGGCGAATCGCTCGATAAGCGTAAGCGCGTAATCTGCGATTATATTGCCGGAATGACGGACCGATTTGCGATCCATGAGCATCGACGCTTGTTCGATCTCTCAAGAAGTTTCTTGTGATGGTTAACAACGTCTTTACCGTTTCTAGGCGAAATCGTTAACGATCTTAAGAAAAGGACGACGCGTCCATGTCGACAACGGTGGCTAGCGTGAACGATATCTTGAAAGAAGACGAGGGCGGCCTTTCGGGCTTCACGATCCTTGCGATCCTCGCGACCTTGCTGATGGTCTTCATCTTGGTTGTCTACTACGCCTATAGGCAGGGCGTGGCGCGGGCGAGTTCCTTTAGTGAGGAAATTCCCGTGGTCGCAGCCGATCCTCAGCCGATCGCGGAAGATGTGCCGCTCGATGTGGGCAAGAACGAGCGGCAAGAGGTTTATGACCGCGTGTCAGGCGCGCTTCCGACGCGAACGGTGACGCTCGAAGACCCAAGTAGTGATGCGATGAACGGGTATGGCAGTGCCCCGGCTAAGCTGTCACCGACAACGACGCTTCCTGCACCGCAGCCTCAACGGAACGACCCAGCGGTCTCGGCCCTGACCACAGCTGCTCGGGACACAGATCGTTTGGCCGGTGCTGCGCCAAGCCGTGCGCCCACCCGAACCATCCCCGCGCCGTCGACCAAGCCGCGTGACATCCCCGTGCGGGCCTCAAGTCCCACCGCCACACCAACGACAGCGATCAGTGGTAGCCATGTCGTTCAGGTCGGCGCGTTTGATAGCAACGCGACAGCACTCAGCTATTTCGAGGGATTATCAGACCGCCTTGGTACGTTTGTCAGCTCGAAGCAGCCAGATATTCAGCGGGCTGACGTCAACGGGCGGACTTACTATCGCCTGCGAATTGGTCCGTTCTCCTCAAAAGACGCAGCATCGCAATACTGCTCCACCTTGAAAGCACGTTCGCAGGATTGCTTGGTTCGAGGGGTTTAGTCGGGACGACGTTTCGACTCGCCTTAAGGTCCTAATCAGGTTCAGAAAGGGTTTTGCCGGTTGTTTGACGATCACGTGCCCGAATTTGAGGACAATTCCTTCGGTCCCGACGCGGATCCGTCCCAAACCCTTATCCTGCGTTTGGATGGGTATGAAGGTCCGCTCGACGTTTTGCTCGACCTTGCACATCGGCAAAAGGTAGATCTGCGAGAGATTTCTGTTCTCGCACTGGTCGAGCAGTACCTTCATTTTGTGGATGAGGCCCGCAGTCGAAACCTTCAGCTCGCGGCTGATTATCTGGTGATGGCGAGTTGGCTGACCTACCTCAAAACGCGCCTCCTTCTTCCAAAGCAAGATGACGATGAAGAAGAGCTATCGGGCGAGGAGATAGCCGCACTCCTTGCTCGGCGCCTCCAGCGTCTCGATGCGATGCGAAAAGCAGCGCAGCAGCTCACGGAGCGGGCGATGCTTGGCCGCGATGTTTTTGTTCGTGGGGTGAGGGGCACCGAAACCCGCCGCACGACCCACACGGCCGCGGAGCTTTATGATCTGCTGCAAGCTTACTCTCGCCAACGATTGCGCGCAGCGCCGCCCGAGAAACGGCACGAGCCCGTGCCTGTCTTTGCTATTGAAGATGCGCGGGAGGAGCTTCGCGCTGAATTGCTTGCTAATCGCCAATGGTTTGCGATCCAGAACCTGTATGTGAAGCGCGAGACGAATGCGCCCCGTGGTTCTGTTGTGGCCTCGACGTTTTGCGCAGCGCTCGAAACCGCGCGCGACGGTGCCGCGGCGATCAAGCAAGACGATGCGTTCAACGAGATCTATGTGAAGGGTGTGCAGTGACCGACCTCAGTGATCTGACCGAGATGGCCGATGAAGGTGTAATCGAAGCTGAACGCATGCGCCGGATCGAAGCGTTGCTCTTTGCCTCTCCGGAGCCTTTGAGCGAAATCGTCATTGCGGACCGTGTGCCGGGTGGCCCCGTCAAACCGCTCCTTGAGGAGCTTCAAACCCTTTACGACAGCCGAGGGATCAACCTGAGGCGCGTTGCGGGAAAGTGGCAGTTTGTGACGGCGCCCGACTGCGCGTCGGTGCTGGTGATTGAGCAAGAAACGACGCGGAAGCTCAGCCGGCCGGCGCTCGAGACGCTCGCTATCATTGCCTACCACCAGCCATGCAGCCGTGCTGAAATTGAGGAAGTGCGCGGGGTTTCAGTCTCCAAGGGCTCGCTCGATCAGTTGATCCGGCTGGGTTGGGTCAAGCAACGCGGGCGCCGTGAGGCGCCTGGTCGTCCGCTTCTTTACGGAACGACGGCGGTCTTTCTTGAACACTTTGATCTTGAGAGTATTGGTGATCTTCCTGGTCTTCAGGACTTGAAAGCTCAAGGTCTTCTCGATGGTCAATTGCCGCCTGGGTTCAACGTGCCTCGCCCCCTCAGCGATCATAGCGACGTTGATGAGGACGACGAGGATGTTGAGATCATTGACGATGACGAATTCTAACGGCTTGCAGTCTGGGCGTTCCGGCCTCAGTTGAGAAAGACACATTCGGCCCCGCTGGAGAAATCATGGTTCCTGGTTGGCAACAACTGCTGCTCGTCCTTGTTATTGTTCTTGTGCTCTTTGGAGGTCGGGGACGTATTTCGTCGATCATGACGGACATGGCGAAGGGAATTCGCTCGTTTCGCAAAGGTCTCAACGAAGACGACGAGACGTCGAACGACGGTGCAGCAACCAGCTCCAGCCTTAAGCATGAGCCAGGAACACCAGTTGATGGCACGCCCTTGAGCGAAGCCACGGACGCAGCGAAAAAAGAATGAGTTTGGTCCCGCAGCTCGGCCTGCCGGAGATCTTGGTCCTTTCGGTGTTGGCGCTTCTGGTCATCGGACCGAAAGATTTACCGCGTTTTCTCAACAGTGCTGGCAAAATGGTCGGGAAGGCCCGTCGCCTTGCCGATGAATTCCGTCAGGGCATCACACAAATGGCCCGAGAAGCGGAAATGGAAGACATGCGCCGCGAGATCGAAAACTTGAAGAAATCAAGCGGTGCCGACGAGATGAGCAGTGCCATGCGCGATATTGAGAAAGCGGCCAACGCGCCCGCGGCGTCATCCCCTGCCGCCGCTGATAATGCGCCTGTGACCGAAGTGCCGCCGTCACCTGCGTCCACTGACACAAGGCCCTCTGATGGCTGAGGGTCTGCCGCAGCCTGATCTCATCGACGACGATGGCGAAAGTGCCATTGAGGATTCGCGCGCGCCGTTGCTCACTCACTTGCTTGAGTTGCGGAACCGGCTCGTCGTGATCGTCAGCGCGCTGGCGATCGGATTTGTTCTTTGTTTTATCGTCAGTGCACCCCTCTATAATTTTCTGACCCTTCCCTACGTGCAAGTGATTGAGAGGGTCAGCGGCGAGGGTGCAGTCCTTAATTACTTCCCGTTGGAACTCTTTTTTGCGCAAGTGAAGCTGAGCTTTTTTGCCGCCCTGATGGCAACGTTTCCGATTACAGCTTGGCAGCTCTATGCCTTTGTTGCGCCGGGCCTTTATAAGTCCGAACAGCGAGCAATCTTGCCCTTTTTGATCGCTATTCCGTTCCTTTTTGGGGCCGGCATTGCGCTTGTTCATCAGCTCATCTTGCCGTTGGTGATGGATTTTGCCCTCGGCGTCGAAAGCCGAGCTGAAGCGTCTGCATCCGCGACCTACACCTTGTTCGTGAAGGTGGGGGACTACCTCAACCTCGCTTTGGCGCTGATGCTCGGGTTTGGTTTTGCTTTTCAGCTGCCGGTCATTCTCAACCTGTTGGCGCGGGCTGGTCTGGTGACGGCCGACTGGCTCGCGAAAAATCGTCGCTATGCCATTGTGCTGATTTTTCTGGTGGCGGCTTTTTTGACGCCCCCGGACCCAATGAGCCAGATCGCGCTCGGTCTGACGATCATGATCCTCTATGAGGTCTCTATTTTATCGGTGCGTTGGACGCAAAAAAAAGCGGAGAACTCGTCTCCGCTTTAAAAAGCTTGCTGCACCTGCGGCATGAAAGCTTAAGTGCTAAGCCGCTTTACGCCGGCTCTTCTTCGTTGTTGCTTTGCGGCCACCTTGTGTTCCCAGCCCGATTTGCTTGGCGAACTCTGAACGACGTTTCGCGTAATTGGGTGCCACCATCGGATAGTCGGCGGGGAGACCCCACTTGCGACGGTAATCCTCTGGGCTCATGTTATACTGGGTGCGAAGATAACGCTTCAACATCTTGAGTTGCTTGCCATCTTCGAGGCACACCAAATAGTCATCGGTGATTGATTTCTTAATCGGTACAGCTGGTTTCAGCGGTACTTCTTCCTCAGCAGGAACACCAGAAAGCCCTGACAGGGTTTGGAAAGTGTTCTGAAGCAAGTCTTGCAGTTGCTCAGCAGGAACCGAGTTATTGCTCACAAATGCTGCAACGATATCGGTTGTTAGAGCTAACGTTTCCGATCTGTCGAGGCTGGCGGTTGTTTCGGTATTTTCAGTCATTGATTTTTTCCAGGCTTCGAAGGACGAGTACCAGAATTAGAGTAAAAAATTTCCTCAAAAGTGGTACTAACGGTACTATGAACGCAGTCGTCTAGTGATATTTGTTAGCACTGCCAAGAACAAAATTTCGTAATTATCAGTTCTCAAGGCACTGATTTCTGTCTTCTCTGCTATCTTGAAACGATCACGATAAGTCGCCGCAACCCCTAGGCGTCCTCGGTTATTCGACGTAAGGCGGGCGCCTTGAATGAGAGGGTATTGCTTGTGGAAAAGACAATCGCGACGGACGCTGGATCAGCTGGTTTTAGCTTTGGAAAGCCTTTGGCCGAGACGGATGCTCAACTCGACGCGATGATGGGCAAGGAGCTTGATCGGCAGCAAAAGCAAATTGAGCTCATCGCATCAGAGAATATTGTTAGCCAGGCAGTGCTTGATGCCCAAGGCTCAGTACTGACGAACAAATATGCCGAGGGCTATCCCGGTCGCCGGTACTATGGCGGCTGTGAGTTTGTTGATGAGGTCGAAAACCTCGCCATTGATCGCGCCAAGCGTCTCTTCGCGTGTGAGGAAGCGATCGTTCAACCGCATTCGGGGAGCCAAGCCAATCAGGCTGTTTTCATGGCACTGATTAAGCCTGGCGCCAAAATCATGGGACTGGATCTCGCCGCGGGCGGACATTTGACCCATGGGGCCAAGGTCAATCAATCGGGCAAGTGGTTCAACGCTGTTCATTACGGTGTGCGTGACGATGATCACCTGATCGACATGGATGTGGTGCGCGACCGTGCGCTTGCGGAGCGTCCAGACCTTCTGATTGCGGGCGGCTCTGCTTATAGCCGGATTATCGACTTTGCTGCGTTCCGCGCGATTGCCGATGAGATCGGCGCCTATTTCTTGGTGGATATGGCCCATTTTGCTGGCCTGGTCGCTGGTGGCCACTATCCATCGCCGCTGCCCTATGCCCACGCTGTGACGTCGACCACGCACAAAACGCTCCGTGGTCCGCGCGGCGGAATCATTCTGACCAATGACAAAGACCTGGCGAAGAAATATCGCTCGGCGTTGTTCCCCGGCATCCAGGGCGGACCACTGATGCATGTTGTTGCTGGTAAGGCTGCGGCCTTTGGCGAAGCATTGACGCCTGAATACAAGATCTACACCAAGCAAGTGATCGAAAACGCCAAGGCTTTGGCCGCTGTTCTTGTCGATGCTGGTTATGCTGTGGTGTCGGGCGGAACCGACACCCACGTTATGCTTGTCGATCTGCGTCCGAAAGGTGTGAAGGGCAACGCCGCCGAAGAAGCGCTCGAGCGGGCGGGCATGACCTGTAACAAGAACGGCGTGCCGAATGATCCGGAGAAACCAGCCATCACGTCGGGCATCCGTCTGGGAACACCGGCCGGCACGAGCCGCGGATTTGGCATCGCTGAGTTCCAGCAAACGGGCCGCATGATCGCAGAGGTCCTAGATGGTCTGGCCGCGGGTGGCGACACCACCGAACTTGAGAACAAGGTGCGCGCTGAGGTTGAAGCGCTCACAGGGCGCTTCCCGATCTACGGGAGCTGATCCGATACTGGCCGGTGTGGCGGCGGTGTTTATCGGCCGTCACGCCGTTCCGCTATCAGCGTCCTTGCGTGCGCTTGAGGCGCTATAGCGTCCTCAAACAACCCAGCTTTTAAACGGCGCCGGAAACGTCTATCTGCCAGGCATGCGATGCCCTTTTTGCGGTGGTGAAGACACACAAGTGAAGGATTCGCGGCCCGCAGATGATGGGGCTGCGATCCGGCGCAGACGGCTTTGTAATTCCTGCGGTGCCCGTTTCACGACGTTTGAGCGCGTGCAACTGCGTGAACTCTTCGTGCTCAAGTCCTCGGGCCGGAAAGTTCCCTTTGACCGAGAAAAGTTGCAGCGTTCTATTCTGATCGCGACCAGGAAGCGTGACATCGATCAGGAGATGATTGACCGAACCGTCTCCGGCATCGTCCGCACACTGGAACAAACAGGCGAGACTGAGGTCACCAGTCGCACGATCGGCCAACATGTCATGCAGGCGTTGAGAGAGATCGACGACGTCGCCTTCGTCCGTTATGCGAGCGTTTACCGCAATTTCACGGAAGCGAAGGATTTCGAGGCCTTCCTCCGAGACATGGATCAAACCCAATGAGCGCTGATACTTACGCCAAAGCCCGGCGCGATGGCCGCACCATGGCCCGACTTGGAGCCGTTCAGGCCCTTTATCAAATGGAGCAGTCGGGTGCGGGGTCTGAGGCGATTATCCGTGAGTTTCAAAGCCACCGCTTGGGCGGCGAGTTAGATGGTGCAGCCATTCGTCAGGCTGATGACGAGTTCTTTGCCGATGTCGTTCGCGGTGTTGTCGATGCACAACGGCCGATCGATCCTCTCTTAGAGCGCAACTTGGCCGATGGCTGGACGCTTAAGCGCCTTGATGCCACCGCGCGGGCAATCTTGAGGTGCGGAACCTATGAGCTGGTGCGGCGCGCGGATGTGCCCGCAAGGGTCGTGATCGACGAATATATCGACATAGCCTCGGACTTTTTCGGGGAGGGCGAAAGCGAGCCCAAATTCATCAATGCTGTGCTGGAGGCCTGTGGCCGTGAGGCGCGGACTGATGAGTTCGCTTGATCGCTGATGGGCGAGTTCGATCTTATCGCCCGACACTTGGCCCCGTTGGCCAGCCCCGACGCGCTTGGCCTGACCGATGATGTCGCCCATTACCGGGGCGACGTTATCTCAAAAGACGTTCTTGTTGAAGGCGTCCACTTCCTCCCAACCGATCCGTTGGATCTGATTGCTCGCAAGGCCCTCCGCGTGAACATCTCCGATGTGATTGCCAAAGGCGCGACCCCGACGGCCTATCTTTTGGGTATGGTGTGGCCGGAGGGAACGAAAGAGGCGAGCTTTGAGCGCTTTGCTGCTGGTCTCCAACAAGAGCAAACCGAAACGGGGATCAGGATTCTTGGCGGAGACACCACCGTTGGCCCGCTCATGGTCATCAGTGTGACGATCATAGGGACCCCAGGGCCACGGGGGGTGATCACCCGGTCCGGAGCGGAACCCGGCGACGCGATCTTGGTCACCGGTACCATTGGCGACGGGATTCTCGGGCTTGAGGCCGCAAAGCAGCAGCCCCCTGCCAGCGACCTCAATGCTTTGCCTTACCGATTGCCGCGCATTCCGTTCGGTATTCAGGGCGTGGTCGCTCAGTATGCGAAGGCCAGTATTGATCTTTCTGATGGGTTAATCGCTGACGCGGGCCACCTGGCCACGGCAAGCGGCGTTGGTGTTGAATTGCGCGCCGAGGCTGTTCCTTTATCGTCTTTAGGGCAGGAGGCTCGGTCAAAGGGCAGATTGGGTGATTTGGTCACGGGCGGGGATGATTATCAGACTCTTTTTGCCATAGACCCAGCCGATATCGGTCTTCTGACTGCTGAAAAACCGGATACCGTCACAGTGACACATATCGGTTCCGTGCTTGACGGGAAAAGGGCGGGGGAGGTCGATCTCGTCGATAGTAACGGGAGAAAAATCTCTTTAAAACAAAGCGGTTGGGACCATTTCGCCTCGTGACTGGACCCCTTTGCGCGCCCTTTCATTGCCGCTATACCCTCTGTAATGTGATAATATTTATGCGCCCAATTGATCCAATTTCATGGATGCATGAAACCGATAAACGCTATTCGGAAGATCACGTCAGCTGATTATTGCGCACCGCAATAAACTCCCTACCTTCTTCTCAACAGAGGGACGCAGCCTTTACTCCGTAGGGAGAGGTTGTCCGAACACTGGAACATGACTGTTGCTTAGCAGATAAAGGACTGAGCTTACCGATGACCAAAACCATTCTTGCTGCGGCCACTGCCGCCATGATTTCGCTCGCCTCGGCTTCCGCCCAGGACGTGACTGTTCGATTGAGCGCACAAGACCTCGAAACCCGTGCGGGTACTGAGCGTGTCTATGAAGTGATGACCCGCCGTGTACGTTCGGCTTGTCATGACGGCACCATCGCGGCCCGTTCATCGCGCACCACCGTCGAGACGTGCCAGGCCGATATGATGGATCAACTCGTCAGCTCGATTAACCGCCCTGAGCTTTTCGCAGTCCACAACACCGACGTTCAATACGCCGGTCAGTAACCCCCCAAAGGGTGACGCCGCGTTGAGATCGGTTTACACCATCGCCGCGGCGTCCCCGTAGCTCATCAGGATAGAGCGACAGATTCCTAATCTGTAGGTAGCAGGTTCGAGTCCTGCCGGGGACACCGTCTCCATTGGCCAGTTTGGCGATAGTCAAGGGCGCGAGGGCAGGGCCTTTGCTATTCTGTTTCCTGCGCGGTGTTCCAATTGAGTTTGCTGATGCGACGCTCAAGGACGATGCACACCGCGCCCTTCCCCCAAGACCGGTTTCTCCTTACGGTACCCACGGGGCATTGGGGGTGGAGACACCATGTCATCACTCAAGGATGCGCTGGAGACGATCAGCGACGAAAAGCTCGAGGCGGGGCTTGAGAAGACCGCCGCCACGATCCAGCAGCTGACCTTGACGCTGCTGGTCGTCTCGGTGGTCGCGGTCTCGGTCGCTGGGACGCCGGATCTCGCGCTCCTTCTTCCCGATAGTGCCATCTCGATGCCGACCTTTGGCGGCATGCCGCTGCGGCTCGCGCTGGTGGTGGGGCCAATCGTTCTCGTGGCGGTGCGGGTTTATTTGCAACGATATATCGTCCGATGGAGGCGTCTTGAAAGCACCGCGCGGCAGCGGAACCTCTCCCGTCCGGTGACCATTTCGCCCATGCGTGATGACATTCTGCGTATCGGGACGATGTCGATGCGTTATCTGTTGGTGCCAGTGGCGATGGCGGTCATTACCTGGAAGGCGCTCGGTGACCCCATGCCGCTTGGCTATGCCCTGGCCATGGCGACACTGTTCGTCACGGTGGTGCACCTGATCCAGGATTTGCCCGCAAAGTGGTTCGTCTGGGTTCCCGCATTGGTCCTCGTCGGCACAGGCGTGTTCGTCCTCTCCGAGCCTGGGCAGCGGTTCCTGCCTGAGGCCTTGGCGGAGCCACTCCCGTCCACGGCGGACATCCACCGTCCGCTTGACCTGCGCTATGCGGATCTTGCGCGGCGCGTGCTTATTGAAGAGGACCTTCGCGGCGCGGATCTCGAACTCGCGAACCTCGACCAGTCGAAGCTGGAGCGGGCGAACCTCACGCGCGCAAATCTGCGAGAAGCGTCGCTTCAAAATGCAAACCTTTGGTACGCCAATCTCACGGAGGTTGACCTTCAGCTCGCCAATCTCACGGACGCTGACCTTGGGGTCGTCAATCTCACGGACGCGGACCTTAGGGCCGCCAATCTCACGGGCGCTAACCTTGTGGGTGCTAATTTCACGAACGCGGAACTTTCGCCCACCAATTTCAGGGAAGCTAGACTTTGGCACGCCAGTCTCTCGTCCGCTCACCTTTCTGGGGCAAATCTCTCGGATGCTGAACTTCAAGCCGCCAATCTCGCTTATGCTGGCCTTTGGAGCGCCACTCTCACGGCTGGAACACTTGGAAAGAGCCTTTTGTTTGGTACGTCCTTCAATTATTCGTTTGCCACAGGATCGACATGGCCCGGCGATGCTACGAACCGCTTGGCCGTCGTCGATGGCGTCTGCTTCGCGCCGTTGACGCTCGCACAAAATGATAATGGCGAGCGGATCATCCGGTGCGGCGAAGAAGGTCGCATTTTTTTCGGAGATCCTGCATTGCTCGCTCTCAACTTAGACAACGCTCAGCTTGGCGACGTTCTTGTTGCCGCTAAAGACCTTCCCGACACCTTCACTGACTACGCTTGTGTGCAGGGCGATGAGTTGCCCATCGGACCCGATGGCTTGCCCATGACCGATGTGAAGTCTTGCGCCCACCCGGATTTCCGAGAACGCATGCGTTGGTTTTATTGCGGCTTTATGCATGTCGACGGGGTGGGGGAACTTGATGTCCCAGACGCCTACCGCACCGACCCCAATCCGCTGGTCATCACCACCGCGACCTGCGCCGATGTGGGCCTCGGGACGGACCGCGAGCGAGAGTGGCTCGAAGCGACGTTCCCAGACTTTGATTGGGACGATGTGCCGCGATAGCAAAGCCGGGGCTAACCGACCGTGACCGCAAAGGCTCAGGGCACCAACGGTCCCGATAGGCCAGGTGATCACGCGCCTCTATTGGCAAATCCAAAGGTTTGAGGCCGCCCAATCAATCGGGCACTGAATGTTCCCCTCGGGCAGGGCCCAACAAAAAATGACCGCGGATGTTTTTTCCAATTGGACCCTGCAACGCTTTGGCTATGGTCGTTGAAAGAACAGAACCCTTTGGAGGATCCTGGGATGGGGCATCGTTCGATCATTGCTGTTGCGGTGCTATTCGCCGCGATCGGCGGTTTCATTCTGACAAGTAAGACGATCCGCCCGCCGGACCTGCATGACTATGAGTCCGCCGATTTCTATAAAACCAGCGCCGAACAGACGTCACCTGGTGACCCTGGCCTGCTGCTTGATCTTAGCTTCGAGCAAGCCCTTGGCGGCGATTTATCGGGGGTTCAGTCGCTCGATGTCCATGTCTACCCCAATTTCTTGCCAGAGATCCGGCGCTATGGCTGGTATCCCTATCGCGCAGCCGATGACCTCACGGTCACCCCGGCCTGGTCGCCCGATGTCGCATCGGTGACGGTGGATGGCGAGCCGCACGGGCTCACCGATCCAATCGTGTTGCACGCGCATGACCACGGCCAAGAGACGGTCATCGCGGCGCAAACAGCGGATGGCGCGCGCCTGGCCCACTATGTGATCTTGACCCTGCCGCACACGTTTCCGCCGCTCAAAACGCAGGTGAGCGCGCCGCAGGAGGTTGCCCCCGGCATCATCACCGGCTTACAGGTCGCACCCAACAACCCGACCATCCCGGCCGTGAGACTGCTTCGTAACCTTCTCTATACAGAGGGATTTTTAGGTACTCTGGCGCAAAGACGGAAGGCGGGGATGCAGCCCTTCGATGACTTCTTGGCCGCGGATTTGGCAAGCAGCCTCGACTTTGAGCACCGCGAGTATCTGCCGTTCATCAACTTTGCGCTCGACCGGTACGGCACACCGCTCAAATACAACAATGAACGCCCGCGTACGATCTTTTTACCGATCACAACCTCAAGCGACGAAGGCCTGCTGCCCCAACGCGGATTTGTTTACAAAGAGATCGTCATGGACACGGACGATAACTTTGCCGAAGCGATCACGCGCAGTTTCATCGCGCCAAAAGGCGAGGCGAGCCGTACCGAAATTCCGCGGCATCTCGATCAGTTCGATGATGGCCATCACATTGATGTCACGCCCTGGGACACGGTCCAGAACTTGTTCTACCGGATCCATCCTGCCGGCACCAAGACCAGCAATGGCGACGTGCTGGATGCCAATGTCACCAGCACGTATTTGTTTGAACTTGATCGCCAGGGGAACGTGGTTTGGGAATGGGACTCTATTGATCATTTCCCTCCGGACCAATCCATCACCTATCTGCCCAAGGATCGGTATGATGAGTGGGATTATTTTCACACAAATGGTATTCGCTTTGCCCCTGGAAACGAGCAGTTGATCATCAGTGCTCGCCACATGCGGGCGATCATCAATGTTGATTATCCGTCCGGAGAGGTGAATTGGGTGCTGGCGGACCCTGCCACACCTTTGAACGAGTTCACCTATATCGGTGATCCTTTAGGGGGCATTGGCACCCTTCATGCGGCGGTGATGCGCGACGATCAGCTGTTCGTTTTTGATAATGGCCATTACGACACGCCTGAATACGAAGAAGGATCGATTATCTACGGTGCACCGATTGATACGCGGCATGAGTACACCCGCGTCGTCTCCTACAAACTCGATCTCGATGCGATGACGGCGACCTATCAGCGGGAATGGACGTACCCTGAAAAGCTGGTGCGTACAGCGGGCTATCTGATGTTCGTTCCCAACGAGGATGACGGCGAGAATCTGTTGATCAGCTGGGGGTCCGGCGGTGCCTTCACTGAGCATAGCCCCGATCACCGTCTGCTGCTTTCAACCGATACCGGCGGGATGACCTACCGGTTCTATAAAACAGATATCGACCACTGGATGGATTGACGCCGTCACGTGCTGATCGCTTAAAAAAATCCAGTGCACGGTAAAAACCCGGCGCATAATTCTGGTGCGCCGCTTTTCGGAAGGCGGTTCGCGCCGCGTATAAACTCCGCATGGCCGTTCGGCTGACCAACCTCCTGCCAGCAGCGGCTCTCGCAAGGGCGTGATCGCCGCACGGCGGCGGTGAGGCCCTTCGCCGATCAAGCCTAGGTTTTGGGCAGAACCCGCAAAGCTTCAATGCAACAATGTTGCGTTCGTTGGTGCATTATACTATCGACGTGTTCCATCCAAATGCCTCTTTCGACCCGGAGGAAGAACCCCATGAGCTCAACGATTTCTACTGATCAACGCCTTCCCGTCACCGTCCTTTCAGGCTTCCTCGGAGCTGGCAAGACTACACTGCTCAACCGTGTGCTGAATAATCGCGAAGGCCGCCGCGTGGCGGTTATCGTCAATGACATGTCAGAGGTGAATATCGACGCGGATTTGGTGCGCGCGGGTTCAGAGTTGAGCCGCACCGACGAGACGCTTGTTGAGATGTCGAATGGCTGCATTTGCTGCACGCTTCGAGATGATCTTTTGGCAGAGGTGAGGCGGCTCGCGGCGGAAGGACGTTTCGACTACCTTTTGATTGAATCGACAGGGATCTCTGAACCTCTTCCTGTGGCCGCTACGTTCGATTTCCGTACGGAAGAAGGAGATAGCCTCTCCGATATCGCGCGCATCGATACGATGGTGACCGTGGTTGATGCCGTGAACCTCCTTAAGGATTTCTCAAGCCACGACTTTTTACGTGACCGTGGTGAGGTGATGGGAGAGGACGATGAGCGCACCCTTGTTCATCTTCTCACTGATCAAATTGAATTTGCTGATGTTGTTGTTCTCAACAAAGTGAATGACGCTCGGCCAGAGCAAGTAGACGCGGCAAAAAAAATCATCCGGAGTCTGAACGCAGATGTGCGGATCATCGAGGCGAATTACTCCGATGTTCCTGCCGGCGAAATCCTCGACACTGGCCTCTTTGATTTTGACGAGGCGCACAAGCATCCGATGTGGGCGCAGGAGCTATATGGTTTTGAGAGCCATACACCGGAGACGGAAGAATATGGCGTCACCTCCTATGTCTATCGCGCGCGGCGCCCGTTTGATCCTGACGCCATCCATAAACTGCTCAATGGTGCGCTGCCGGGCGTGATCCGGGCGAAGGGTCATTTCTGGATTGCCACCCAACCTGACTGGGCTGTCGAGTACTCCCTCGCTGGCGCGCTTTCGAGCATCACCCCTCTTGGGTCTTGGTGGGCGAGCGTGCCGCGGGATCGATGGCCGCAAGGCGAAGTGGGTGACTCCATGATCGCAGAGCATTGGCAAGAGCCCTATGGCGACCGGCGCCAGGAGATGGTTTTCATTGGGACAGGGATTGATTGGCCAGTGCTAAAAGCAAGGCTCGATGCCGCGCTTATCCCGGAAGACTATCCTTACACCATCTCGACACCGCCCACGATGCCTGATCCTTTCCCCCAGTGGCGTAGGGCAACCCCTGCTGCGTAAAGGGTGCTAGGCATGCTTGCGACAAGCCTTCAGAAGGCAGACGTAAAAGCTCCGATGCAGACTGTTGGGTCTCTTTCGGCGCTTGACGCCATCCTGGATGAAGCAGTCGATGGTGTCCTTCTAAAGAGGCAAATGCCGTCGACGGTTCGCGCTTCACTGAACGCGTTGCCGCTTGATAATGAACGGAGTGTGCGTTTCTTTGCGGCCCCCGAGCAGGTGATTGGCTTTTTAGAGGCGCTGTTCGCCGAATGGGGCATGGGTGGAGGAGCGGCTCTGAGCTGGATCGCTGAGGACGCTCAGACCCTCGCGGCACAGTTTGCCCACACCCTCTCGGTTGCTCGCGTTCATGTCCGCGTTGACGTGGTTAAGGGTGACGCTTGTCGCAAGTTTCATCGGGACGCCATGAGGGCACGCCTCATCTGCACCTATCGAGGTCCGGGAACGGAGTATGGCATTGCTGATGAATGCTGCGATCCCCGCCATGTCGAGGTCACGCCGACCGGCTGTCCGATCTTGTTGAAGGGCAAGGGATGGACAGAGGCGAGGGTCCCTGCCTTGGTTCATCGCTCGCCGCCGATCGAAGGAACAGGGATGTCGCGGTTGGTCGTGGTGATCGACGAGGGATAGCGCCACCCAAAACGTATCTATACTGATGGCTAAGTCTCGCTCATCGGATGAGTGCTGCGTTTCCGCTCACGTCGCTAAGGCTTCCAAGTAGCTCTCGGCAAGCGGTGGATCCTAGACTGAACGCGAGGGACCATAGGCTTTTTGGTTTCCTCTTCACCGCAATGCCTTCCTGGCTTAGGAGCGCCTGGTGGCAATCGATGGGGCTTTCGTCATGGGCATTTCTCGCACGGTCCTTGGTGCGATCGTTCTGGTTTTGTTGGGCGCGTGCGCTGACCATGCGCCGCCTAACGACGAACTCAGTGCCGCCTTTGAGGGCACGCTGGGCCCTAGCCTGGCCGTGACGGCGTTTGAGGTGGTGGAGCGTCGCCCATCGTCTGATGGCGTGCTCCTGCGGTTTCGTTCAACCGTGACCGCCAATGAAGCGCTCTACCGTTACGATACGTCTCGGGTCGAAGATATCGCTGATCTTCGTACTTTTCTCGCGAGCTACACGTTTGAGGATCCAGATCTCGAGCGGTTTCGCGAGCATATCGTGCCGCAAGAAGTGACAACCCTGACCGAGGTCTTAGGCGCCGGTGGGACACGTGATGTTCTGGGAACGATCGTCGGTACAGAAATAAATGACGACTGGACCTACGAAGTGACTGAGACAAGTTCCTCAGAACTCCAAGAGGCGCGTCTATTCGAACAACCACAAGGTCATGGATCGCGGACCTATCCAGTGCTTTATTCCTCTACTGAAGGGCCGCAGGCCTATGTCGAGCGACTTGTGGACTATGTTCAAAAGGGACGGGCTGAGCGATTGCGCACGGTGCGCGAGCGTTTTTCCACGTGGCAAACCGATTCAACCCTCTATCAAGGCGTGATGCTCGGCGGGGAAATAGGTCGACAACCAGTCGCGATACAGTTTTCTTGGCCGTCTCCGGGCGAGGATCTCGTCAATGCGGACGTCTTGGTGGGCGGAAAGCATCAAGGCCAATTCTCGGGCGTGCTTAACAGCCTACCGAACAGTTCTTTTCGGCTCGTTTTGGAGAGCGCTGAGGGCCTCGAACCGGTTTTGCCCGGCGCGCCTGCTCCCGGCGTGCTGCGGTTTGACGCGATCTACAGTGACGCGATGCTCCAGGGGCAATGGCTCCACAACGCCGACGAAAAAAGTGATCGGTACACGATCACTTTTCAACTTCGGCCGATTGACGTGCAGTAAAGCGTATTTCTCCGATTAAGCTACGTCGATGAGATGGCTGGCTTCTGGAAGATCCTCGCCAAAGGCTCGCTGGTAGAACTCAGCGACCAGGGGCCGTTCGAGCTCATCGCACTTATTGAGGAAGGTGACGCGGAATGCGTATCCGATATCGCTAAAGATTTCCGCGTTCTGTGCCCAATTGATCACTGTCCGTGGGCTCATGACCGTGGAGATGTCGCCAGCCATCAAAGCATTCCGGGTCATGTCGGCAACCCTGACCATCGCGTCAAGAGTGTCTCGGCCCTCTTTGGTCTGATAGCTTGGCAGTTTAGCGGAGACGATCTCCGTTTCTTCGTCATGCCCCAGATAGTTCAGCGTGGTGACAATCGACCAGCGGTCCATCTGTCCTTGGTTGATTTGTTGCGTACCGTGATAAAGGCCTGTCGTGTCTCCAAGGCCGATGGTGTTGGTCGTCGCGAACAAACGGAAAGAAGCGTGAGGCGAGAGCACTTTGTTTTGATCGAGAAGCGTCAGGCGCCCTTCCGCCTCAAGCACACGTTGGATCACGAACATGACATCGGGTCGACCCGCATCATATTCGTCAAACACAAGAGCGACAGGCCGCTGAAACGCCCACGGAAGAATGCCTTCCTTGAAGGCGGTGATTTGTTTGCCGTCTTCAACGACAATCGCGTCCTTGCCGATCATGTCGATACGGCTCACATGGCTATCGAGATTGATCCGTATGCAAGGCCAGTTGAGGCGACTCGCCACCTGCTCAATGTGCGTAGACTTGCCTGTGCCGTGATAACCTTGGACCATCACGCGGCGATTATGAGCAAAGCCAGCAAGGATCGCAAGCGTCGTGTGCGGATCAAAACGGTAGGACTCGTCGCGCACGGGAACATGCTCGCCCGCTTCGGTAAAGGCCGGGACGACCATATTGGACGAGATCCCGAACACATCCTGCACCGATACCGTGGTGTCAGGCTGCCGGTTCACATCGACATCAGAGTTCGCGTCCATTAATCGTCCTCGTTTTCTTTCCGCTAGCTGAAGATCCGGCGGATAACCTTAGATGTCGGCCGCATCAAGACCGGCGGAAGGAACTCCCGCAAGGTCTCTTCTGTTTTGACCTGCCAATCGGTTTTGTCACCCGTCCCCGGTCGTCGCCTAAACTGTGTGGTTTTTCCTTGAGCGTCATCGTCCCAGGTTGAGGTGTAGTAGTACAAGGCGATGGAACGTCGCGGTATGCCTTCGGGGTGTGCCACTGGCTTGGGATGGCCGTGCCAGCTTTCGCCGGTTGTGTTGAAGATCACGCAGCGACCAGCCTCCGGTACCACGGACTGGACACAAGACTTCATGCCTTGATCCCAGAGTTCGAGCTGCCCTCCATACGCGTCTGACCAATTTTTATTCAGGTAGATCAAAACATTGACCCGGCGCTCAAGATTCATTGGCTTGTGATGGTTGAAATCGGCATGCATCGACAGATGCCCGCCATTGCGGGTCTCGTGAAAGCCGCCGCCGAGGAAATAGGGGTCTGGGATGAGGCCCTTGATACCGGTGATCCGCTCCACCAGCCGGACAAAGGGCAAACTGTTGAGGGCGTAGAACATCGCCCTGAGCTCGCTGCTCATCTCATCGGGTTGGAAGCTTTGTTTGAAGCGTTCTTGGTCCCGCTCATAGGACTCGCCAGCATCGCCAAGCTTGCTGGGAAAATGGTCGAGGCAATAGCGCACCATCTCTGGCGAGAAGAAATCGTCAATGATGGTGTGGGGAAAAGGATCGGCACTTTGGTGCTGGTCGCTAAGCTCTCCGCCGAGGCGGCCTAAAGCCTCAATGTCAAAGGCAAATGGTGAAGTCTGCGAGACCGGAAGGTAAGCCATGATGCGTCTACAGGGTCCTTAAAGGCAAAGTCGGCCTCGCCGATAATGCAAGCCTCATTCCGACGTCTAGCGTCCGTTGTGGCTGCTATCCATGTCCGTTATTCAGATTCTTAGGTATCGGAATCGCTGATCGTTGGTATCGTCTATCTATAACAACGATGCACCCCCTCAGGGGGTCGGAGGAACCGATGGACGAAACCCGTGTAGAAGACGTCACAATTATTGGGGCTGGTCTCTCAGGGATAGGTGCGGCCTGTCGGCTTCGTATCCACCAGCCCGGGATGACGTTTCGAATTTTCGAAGCACGCGAACGACTTGGTGGGACATGGGATCTCTTCCGTTACCCCGGTGTCCGCTCCGACAGTGATATGTTTACGCTGGGGTATCCCTTCCGGCCTTGGAGCATGCCGAAGGCATTGACCGATGGTCCAACGATTAAGGGCTATATCGAGGATACAGCGCGGGAATATGGGGTTCTCGAGCGCATCGAGTACCAGTCTCGCATCACCGAATTGTCGTTCAACTCCGATGAGGCGCTTTGGACCGCAAAGGTTGAGCGAGCCGATGGCAGTTCGGAAATTGTGAAGTCACGCTTCGTTCTCTCGTGTTGCGGCTATTACGATTATGCGGGTGGCCATGCGCCGAGCTTTGCCAATGAGGAAAGCTTCGCAGGCGACATCCTTCAGCCGCAGTTCTGGCCTGAAAATTTCGACTATGCGGGGAAAAAGGTGGTCGTCATTGGCTCTGGCGCGACGGCGGTGACATTGGTGCCAGCGATGGCTGGCACGGCGGGCCACGTGACAATGCTCCAACGAAGCCCGACCTACATCGCCTCAATGCCGGCGGTGGATCCTTGGTTCAACACGGTTCATAAACTCTTCCCATCAAAGGTGGCACGCAAGATCCTCCGTTTAAAGAGGATGGGCCTGGGCACATTGGGTTTTCAGCTCGCGCGGCGATACCCTAAATGGTTCGCTCAGCAGCTTGAAAAGGGGATCAAAGAGCAATTGGGCGACAAGGTTCCGCTCGACCCACATTTTAAGCCGACCTACCAGCCATGGGATCAGCGGCTCTGCCTTGTTCCGGATAATGATCTTTTCATCGATCTTCGCGAAGGCCGCGCCTCGGTGGTCACCGACGAAATTGCCCGCTTCACCGACAAGGGCATGGAGCTCAAATCCGGTGAGTTCCTTGAGGCCGATGTGGTCATCAAAGCGACGGGCCTGAAACTGCTGCCCCTTGGAGGCATGAACGTCTATGTCGATGGTGCACCGATTAAGCTCAATCAGACTTATAACTATAAAGGCTTCATGTTCTCTCATATGCCCAACTTTGCGGCGATGATGGGCTACACGAATGCTTCGTGGACGCTGAAGACCGATCTTGCGACGCGCTATTTCTGCAAGTTGCTGGATGTGCTGAAGGAAAAGGGTGCGGATATGATGGTGCCGGATTATGGCTCGACGGCACCCGAGCCTGAGCCGCTCATTGACCTCAAATCCGGCTATGTCGAGCGGTCGATCGAGATCTTCCCCAACCAGGGCACAGAACGTCCGTGGCGCAATCATCAAAGCTACTTCCGTGATTACATGGACATGAAGTTCGGTAAGATCGATGACGGCGTGATGCAATTCCGTCAGCGCACGAGCACCGCGCAGATGCTTGAGGCCGCGGAGTGAGCGCCAAAGGCACCGCCGTCATCACCGGTGCGGGCAGTGGGATTGGGAGAGCGTTGAGCCATCTTTGCGCCCAGCGCGGCTATGATCTGGCCCTTTTTGATATTCGAGGAGACGACTTAGAGGAAACGGCGCGTGAGGCTGCGAAAAGCAGCGTCAAGATCACAACCCGTGTGGTCGACGTCGCCGATGAACGAGCGGTCGAGCAGGGGGCGGCCGAAGTCATTGCCGAGCACGGACCGATCACGCTTCTCTTGAACAATGCCGGTGTGGCCTTAGGCGGCCAATTTGATCAAGCAAGCACGGACGATTTTCGCTGGCTGGTGGAGATCAACCTGTTTGGTGTGGTCAGCATGACCCGGGCCTTTATGCCGGCCCTAAAGGCTGCGCCGCACGCCCAGATTGTGAATATCAGCTCGGTCTTTGGCATTATCTCTCCACCGGGGCAAACGGCCTATTGCGCCTCCAAATTTGCCGTGCGCGGATTTTCAGAATCGTTGAGGCATGAGCTTCAGGGAACATCCGTGGGCGTCTCTGTCGTGCATCCGGGCGGTGTGTCGACCAACATCGCCAAACGCGCGCGTATGTCCGATGGCATCACCGAGGAAGAGCAGGAATTGGCGCAGCAAAACGCGGCCAAATCCCTGGTCATGCCGCCACCAAAGGCCGCTCAAATCATTGTCGATGGTGCGGAACGCGGCGCCAAACGGATCCTGGTAGGCAATGACGCACGGTTGATTGTCTTGATACAGCGTCTGTTCCCGGTCAGTTATTGGACCGTACTGAGCCGCCTGTTCGGCCGCGAGGGCATCACGACTGCTAACCAATCTGATTGACCGATTCACCATGTCGATCTGTCTTACGCAGCGATAACATGCCAACATCGCTTTAGAATGCTAGTTCCACTGCCTAGCGGTCGGAAAGGACGCTGCGATGATTGCGAAAACCCTGACGGTGGTCATGGCCGCCAGCCTATCATTGGCGCTCGCGCCGACATCTGCTGAAGCGGGTCATCGCCGATCGGGCGCCAATTTCGATCTCAACTTCATCGTTGGCGGCTATGCTTTTCCCTATGGTCGGCATGCCCGATTTTATGGGCCAGGCGTTGTCATTAATCCATTTGTTTTTCCCGACGGCAGGGTGCGGCTGAATTTTCTTCGGCACGGGACTCTGTTTGCGACCGACTATATTGGATATATCGATTACGGACGTCATGGCCGGGTCCGGGGTTTTTATACCTTTGATGGCGGCTACTACGACAACAGCGGACGGTATTTTCGCCGTGACCGCTATCGACATGATCGGTACCGGCACGATGGCTATCGCCGTTACGGCTATAACGACACTTATCGGCGAGGGTATCAGTACGGTCAGGGTTGGTATGATCGGGACGGCCGTTATCATCAGCGCTATGACGATCGTTACGATGACCGGAATGACCGGCGCGACCGCCGTCGCGATGACCGAAATGATCGCCGAGACGATCGAAATGATCGGCGTGATGATCGATACCAAGACCGTGATTTTCGCAACGAGCCTTACAAGGACGGCGCGGTTCCCCTTGGTGGAATCCAAAGCGACGAGTTTCCTGGCCGATCAGGCAATCGTGGCGTCTCCGGCTCGACGGATCTCGATGATCGCCTCGACGGTTAATCCGTGCCAGCGGCAGTCAGAAAGCTGCCAATCACTTTTTTGACTGCGCCATCATCAAACTCAACTTCGAGTTTGTTGCCGTCCGCAGCGATGACCGTGCCTTGGCCGAATTTTCCGTGGTCAACACGGTCACCCACACAAAAACCTGTTTCTCCTGGAGCAGAGGACGTCACCAAGCGCGCGCTCGCCTCAATTGTCGGTTCGTTGTTCCGTGCCCCACCATGTTGACGCGCACGCTTCCAGCCCGGCGTTGTGTAGCGCGATGAATCCTCGTCAAGCACCAGATCAGCAAAGCGAGACTGTGCCGGCATCTCTTTCGCTGCTACTCCGTAAAGTCCGGCCTCGGAGAGAACATCCACCTGGTCCTCCGGTAACTCGTCGATGAACCGGGACGGCATCGCGTTTTGCCAGCGGCCATAGACCTGCCTGTTGGCTGCAAAGCTGATCCGGCAGCTCTCCCGCGCCCGGGTGATTCCGACATAGGCGAGCCGCCGTTCCTCCTCAAGACCTGCCTGACCATTTTCATCAAGGCTTCTCCGTGAGGGGAAGATTTCCTCTTCCCAACCTGGTAAGAACACAACGGGAAACTCAAGCCCCTTCGCTGCATGGAGCGTCATCAGCCAGACTTGGCCTTCGTCCGTGTTCTCCGTTCGCTCCGCCACGAGACTGACATGATCGAGATAACCTTCGAGTGTGTCAAATTCAGAGGCAGCGTTCACCAGCTCTTTCAGGTTCTCAAGCTTTCCGGGTGCCTGCACAGTTTTCGAGTTCTTCCAAAAATCCGTATAGCCCGATACCTCTAGCACCATTTCGCTAAGGTCGCCAGGTGCCATGTGCTGCGCCTCATGGGTCCAGCGTTCAAGATGCGCGAGAAACGCTGTCATCGCGGATTTGGCCTTACCTTTGAGCTCAGCCGTTTCGAGCATCAATCGCCCAGCTGTGGCGAGGGACACGCTATTCCTCCGTGCCACCATATTCAGATCTGTGAGGGTTTTGTCGCCAAACCCGCGTCGCGGTTTGTTGATGATACGGGAGAAACTCAAGTCATCGTCGCCGTTTCGTACCAAACGAAGGTAAGCGAGCGCATCGCGTGTTTCTTCGCGTTCATAAAAGCGTGGACCACCGACAATACGGTAGGGTATCCCCGACATATTGAAACGTTCTTCAAAGCTACGCATTTGGAAAGAGGCGCGCACGAGAATGGCGATATCGGGGAGGGGACGCCTTTTGCGCTGCTCGCTTTCGATATCTTCAGCGATGACACGGGCCTCTTCCTCGCCGTCCCAAACGCCGCGAAGCTTGACCATCTCTCCTTCGACATCGTCCGTCCATAGGGTCTTGCCGAGGCGTCCCTCATTGTGGCTGATCAGGGTGCTCGCCGCGGCCAAAATCGGCGGTGTGGAGCGGTAGTTTTGTTCGAGGCGGATCACCTTGGCGCCCGGGAAATCCTTCTCGAAGCGGAGGATATTTTCGACCTCAGCGCCGCGCCATCCATAGATCGACTGATCATCATCGCCGACAACGCAGAGATTAGCCGGTTCGTCGTTTTGTCCCTTCGCAAGAAGGCGCAGCCAGAGATATTGCGCCATATTGGTGTCTTGGTATTCGTCCACCAACATATAGCGAAAGCGACGGTGATATTCTGCCTGGATCTCAGGCTCGCGCCGAAAGATGGTCGTGTTGTGCACGAGCAAGTCGCCAAAATCAGCAGCGTTCAGCGTAATCAATCGGCTCTGATAGTCCCGGTAAAGAGAAAGTGCTTTGCCGTCGCCAAAAGTGTCAGCTTCATGGGCAGGAAGATCCCCTGGCGTCTGGCCTTTGTTCTTCCAACCATCGATCACCGCCGCTAGGCCGCGGCCCTTCCAGCGTTTTTCATCAAGACCCGCTGCCTCGATCACTTGCTTGCAAAGACGGATCTGGTCATCGGTGTCGATGATCGTGAAGCTTGGTTTGAGGCCGACCACTTCGGCGTGACGGCGCAGGATTTGCGCCCCGACCGAATGGAACGTCCCCATCCAGCGAAGCCCTTCGGCGTCCCCGCCAATCAGCCGGGCCACGCGGTCCTTCATCTCGCGGGCGGCCTTGTTTGTGAACGTCACTGCGAGGACATCCCAAGGCCGGGCGCGGCCCGACGCCAGCAAATGCGCAATGCGTGTGGTGAGGGCCTTGGTCTTACCCGTTCCTGCGCCAGCCAGCATCAGCACCGGCCCCTCGGTGGTAAGAACAGCGTCCTTCTGCGCCTCGTTGAGATCGTCGAGATAGGTTTGCGGTGAAGGCGCAGCGGCGCTTTGCGCGCGTTGAGAAAGCGAAGCCATAGGCAGTCTTATAGGGGAGTCGGGCACGCTCGGGAACGGCCAGACAAAAAAGAACAAGAAAGGAACGGATTTATCCACAATGGGGTTGCGTCTTGGTGAACGTTGTGGAACACAAAAAGAACAAAAGGGGATTGAACAATGACCTTTATCCGAGATGTGGCTGGTTTTACTATTCTATTGAGTGTGCTTGCGACGGCTGTTGCGATGGCAGGGCCGGTCGGCTGATCGTTCGATCTTGTGGAGAATGAACGACCCAGCAGCGCGGCTGAATCGCTTAGCGTGTGGTCCATGCCAGCTTCGTTCATTCATCTGCATGTTCACTCGTCCTATTCGCTAGCAGAGGGTGCTATTTCGATCAGCAGGCTGAAAAGCCTCTGTGAAAAGACCCAGATGCCGGCTCTGGCCGTCACCGATACAAACAATCTGTTTGGTGCCTTAGAAGCGGCAGAGACCCTCTCTGAAGCTGGTCTTCAACCAATCACAGGGATCGAGCTGCCGGTCGCTGTCGACAAAGAAACGGTCCCAAAGGGCAAGCCGCAACCGATACCCAGGATCGTGTTGTTGGCGCAGAATGAGACGGGCTACCAGCGGCTGATGGAGCTTGCGTCACAGAGCTTTCTGCGGCCCGCGCGGGAAGGAGAGCCTTGCGTAGCGCTCGCTGATGTTTGCCAACGGACGGACGGTCTTTTGTGCCTCACCGGTGGTGTGGGTGGCCCGATTGATGGATCGCTCGCCTATGGTGACGAACGGCGTGCGAGCAAGGTGCTTGATCTCTTAAGCGCGGCGTTTCCCGCACGGCTTTATATCGAGCTGCAGCGAGCGCCGAGCGATGGTGCCACCGATACGGATGGACGGTATCGGTGGGAAGGTGCGCTGTTGGACGAAGCTTATCGGCGTGAGCTTCCGCTGGTGGCAACCAATCCCGTCTTTTTTGCTGAGGAAGCAGATCACGACGCGCATGATGCGCTCCTTTGTATTGCCGAGGGGAGTTACATTTCGCAGGACGAACGTCGGCGCGTGCCCGCGGACGCTTGGTTCAAGCCTGAAGACGCGATGCTGACGCTCTTTCAGGATTTGCCGGAGGCGACGGCCAACACCGTCGAGGTGGCACAACGCTGTGCCTTCCGCCCCCGGACGGCACCGCCGCTTTTGCCGTCCTTTGCCGGCGATAAAACGGACGAGGACGACGCGCTTCGGAAGGCAGCGCGCGAAGGGTTGATCGCCAGGCTCAACGCGATCGAACCCGCCGCAGAGACTGCTGAATACGAAGCGCGCCTTGATCATGAACTCGACGTGATCGTCAGGATGGGCTTTTCCGGTTACTTCTTGATCGTTGCGGACTTTATTAAATGGGCAAAGGCGCAGGATATCCCTGTCGGACCAGGACGCGGCTCGGGTGCAGGTAGCCTTGTGGCTTATGCATTGACGATCACCGATCTTGATCCGTTGCGGTACGGACTTCTTTTCGAACGCTTTCTTAATCCTGAGCGCGTTTCGATGCCAGACTTCGATATCGATTTTTGCCAAGACCGCCGCGATGAGGTGATCCGCTACGTCCAACGTCAGTATGGTGATGACCGGGTGGCACAGATTATCACCTTTGGAAAGCTGCAAGCGCGTGCGGTCCTCCGCGATGTTGGCCGTGTGCTGCAAATGCCGTTTGGCCAGGTCGATCGGCTTTGCAAAATGGTGCCCAATAATCCCGCCAATCCGGTGACCCTTAAAGAAGCGATTGACGGAGAACCACGTTTTGCAGAGGAACGCAGCGCCGACCCGCAAGTTGGGGTGCTGATAGACACGGCGCTCAAATTAGAGGGCCTTTACCGCCATGCGTCGACCCACGCCGCTGGTGTGGTGATTGGCGATCGACCGCTGCAAGAAATTGTTCCGCTCTATCTTGATCCGCGGGCGGATATGCCAGCGACCCAGTTCAACATGAAATGGGTGGAGCCAGCAGGGCTGGTGAAGTTCGACTTTCTGGGCCTTAAAACCTTGACGGTGATCCGCCGCGCGCTCGACAATCTCAAGGCCGAAGGGATCGATCTTGATATTGATCGTATCCCGACCGATGACAGCGAAACCTTCGCGATGCTGACGAGGGGTGAGGCAACGGGTGTGTTCCAGTTGGAAAGCTCGGGCATGCGCGCAACGCTGAAAGGTCTGAGGCCTGACTGCATCGAGGACATCATCGCGCTGGTCTCATTGTACCGGCCCGGACCTATGGACAATATTCCGACCTATATCGCGCGGAAAGCAGGGGAGGAGTCCCCGGACTACCTCCATCCAATGCTCGAAGATGTTCTGAAAGAAACCTACGGCGTCATCATCTACCAAGAACAGGTGATGCAGATCGCGCAGATCCTCTCAGGATACTCTCTTGGTGAGGCCGATCTTCTCCGCCGGGCGATGGGCAAGAAAAAGAAAGAAGAGATGGACCGGCAAAAGCGACGGTTCGTCGACGGAGCAAAAGAGCGCGGCGTCAGCAAGTCAAAGGCGGAGAGCATTTTTGAGCTGGTCGCTAAATTCGCTGGCTATGGGTTTAACAAATCCCATGCCGCCGCCTATGCTTGGATTGCTTATCAAACAGCCTATTTGAAAGCTCATCATCCCGCGGCTTTTCTAGCGGCTTCGATGTCGCTGGATTTTGCCAACACGGATAAATTAGCGATATTCCACAGCGAAGCGAAACGCGCACGCGTTCCCGTCCATCCGCCTTGCATCAATCAGTCAACAGCGGATTTTCGTTCCCGAGATGGGCGGGTTTTCTACGCTCTTGGTGCGCTGAAAAACGTTGGCTTCGAAGCGATGCGTCACATCGAGGAGACGCGTGAACAGGGTGGCGAGTTTCGCGATCTTTTTGATTTTGCGGAAAGGGTGGACGGACGTCTTTTGGGACGACGTTCGCTTGAGCAATTGGCGCGGGCAGGCGCCTTTGAGGCCATTCATGACAACCGCGCTGAGATTTTCAACGCGGCGGATTTTCTTTGTAAATACTCGGCGACGGTCGCAGAAGACAAGCGATCCGACCAAGGAGGGCTTTTCGGAACCGAAGCAGCGCCGACACCGCGGCCAAAGTTGCCAACCATCAGTCCATGGTCACCGACTGATGCGCTGGAGGAAGAGCGCTCAGCCGTGGGCTTTTATCTATCGGGGCATCCGCTCTCAGTATTTGAAGACGAATTACGACGCCAACAGATCGAACCTGCCATCCATTTGCTTGAGGAAGAAGACGTCGGCTCACGGGTGCTTTTGATGGCAGGGGTCGTGCGCGACGTGACCAACCGTCGCTCGAAATCGGGAAAACCGTTCGCATGGATCACTCTTTCAGATCAGAGTACAGAGTTTGAGGTGACCGCTTTTTCTGAAACTCTCGAGCGGTTCCGTGACCTCTTGGTTCCAGGTTCTCCCCTAATCATATCGGTTACCGCAGAGGACCAAAATGGCGGTCTTCGACTGACGCTGGAAAGTGTTCGCCCCTTGAAAGAAATAGCGCGGTCGAGCACCGGCCGACTCGCCATTACGGTCGCTGAGCCTGGTGCGCTCTTGTCACTCAAAGCAAGCCTCAAAGCGTGCAACGCTGGCGATGCGATGGGCGATACGGCGTTGATTCTTCCGTTGCCGGACCAGGCTTGTGAAGTGGTCCTCAGCCTACCGGAAGATTTTCGCGCCAATGCCGCGAGCCGGGGTGTGGTGCAGAAAATCGACGGGGTGGGCCGTGTCGATCTTTTGCCTTAAACTCTCTGCATGATCGGCCACCGGCCTATTGGAGGTTGGTGAGGTAGAGGAAAAATCATGGTGACGAGAGTTTTGGCCCTTTTGAGCGGCCTAACGGTGCTGGCAGCTTGCGGCGGCACCACTGACGACGAAGCGCTGACCCAAAATCAAGACCTAGCAAGTGAAACCCTTGAACAGGTTGTCGAGGAAGAAGCTGTCCCAGCCACGTTGCGTGATCTTCTTGAGGCGGATGAGCGTTTCTCGACCTTGGTGGCGGCACTCACTGCCTCGGATCTTCTGGTGACCCTCGAAGAAGAAGGACCGCTGACGATCCTTGCGCCCAACAACGCAGCTTTTGACGCGCTTCCATCTGCGCTGTCCATTGATGTCTTGACTGCTGAGGAAAACAAAGCCGTTCTGAGGGACCTTCTTGCGTATCATGTGCTGTCAACGGATGTTTCAAGTAAGGATCTTCAAGGCCGCGTTGTGACGATCAATGCGGTGAACGGCGATCCGTTGACCATCGATGCGACGGGCCCTGTGATCAGTATAGGTGACGGCGTTGTGGTTATCACTGATCTTCAAGCCGTCAACGGCGTGGTCCATGTGATCGATACGGTGCTTCTGCCGCCAGCCAATTGATAAGTTAGTGCAAAGATAAAAATATATCGTCATACTGATGGGTGGGCATGTGCTCACCGACCGCGCCCTCAAGACAGTGGCGAAGCGCCAGTGGGTAGAGCATGTGTTCTGCCTTCTGGACACGGGCGGCGAGGCTCTCCGGCGTGTCGCCTGGTACAACCGGAACAGCGGCTTGGCCGATTATTGGACCATCATCAAGTTCGGGCGTGACAAGGTGAACAGTGCAGCCGGAGATGGCGACACCTGCCGCCAACGCCTGCTCATGGACGTTGAGGCCCTTGAAGAGCGGTAGGAGAGACGGGTGGATATTCAAAACCTTACCTTCCCACTGCGCGACGAAATCGGTGCTCAAAACACGCATGAACCCTGCAAGACAAATAAAATCGATCTTTGCACGCTCGAGTTCATCTGACAGCGCCTCTTCAAAGGCTTTTTTATCCTTATACGCCTTTCGCGGAATGGCCTTCGCTCGAACACCAGCCCCCAGCGCCAGCGCCAGCCCACCGGCCTCTTCGTGGCTTGAAAGCACGAGCTCAATGGAACCGGGGAAGTCGTCTGCCTTTGCGGCGTTGATCAGGGTCGCCATGTTGGAGCCGCGGCCTGAGATCAAAATACCGATGCGCGCTGTCATACCTCAACAAGCTCGCCGATGATAAAGGCATCATCGCATTCAGACAGTACCGATGAAGACGTGTCTTGACTGACGATCAGCACCATGCCGATCCCGCAATTAAAGACCGTGTAGAGTTCGTCTCGCGATAGGCGGCCTGCATCCTGGAGCCAAGAAAATAGCGGCGGCAGCGAGAGAGCAGACTGGTCATAACGGGGTGCCAATCCATCCGGCAACACCCGCGGCACGTTCTCAATCAACCCGCCGCCCGTGATATGAGCCATGCCTTTGAGTACTCCCGATCGCAAAAGCGGTGCCACATCGTCCACATAGATCCGCGTGGGGGTTAGAAGCACCTCGCCCCACGTGTCACCGAACGGTGTTTCAGCGCCAAGCGAGACACTCTGTTCATCAATCAGCTTGCGGATAAGACTAAAACCATTGGCGTGCGCACCGGACGAAGGCAACGCGACCAGGAGATCGCCCGCTATCATTTTATCTTGCAACGGAAGAAGAGAGCCGCGCTCCGCTGCCCCGACACAAAACCCAGCCAGATCGAAATGTCCGGGTGCGTAGAGGCCCGGCATCTCGGCTGTCTCACCGCCGATCAGCGCCGCGCCAGCTTGGCGGCACCCTTCGGCCACACCGCGGATCACGTCAGCCGCTGCATCAGGGGCCAAAACGCCGGTTGCGAAATAGTCGAGAAAGAAAAGGGGAAGCGCGCCCTGCACCAGAACGTCGTTGGCGCACATGGCCACAAGGTCGATCCCGATGGGATGATAGTGGCCTGTCTCAATCGCGAGCAGCAATTTGGTGCCCACGCCGTCGGCGCCCGACACCAAAATGGGGTCATCAAAACCGGCGGCTTTGAGATCAAACAAGCCACCAAAGCCGCCGAGAGCGGCATCAGCACCGGGTCTTCTGGTTGAGGCAGCTAAGGGAGCAATCGTTCCAATCAGCGCGTTGCCAGCATCGATATCGACACCGGCCTTTTTATAGGCGTCAGTCATCCCCCCCGATAAGGCGAAGCCACCAGCGCGTGAAGAGGAAAGAGCGGCCCACTTGGCGGTCGCATCATGCCGCTCCTGGTGCTAGGGAGAGCCAGCAGCTGTTCGCGCCTTGGGATTCTCTATGCTTCGTCTTGCCCTTGTTCTCGTTGCTCTTCTTTCTGGGGGGGCTGCGTTCGCGCAGAACGTCTTCACCGTCCCGCAGGTGCCTGTCTACGCGGAGGCCGAAACATCAGCCTTGGCCCAAGATCAGGCGCGCCGAGAAGGCAGTGAAGCGGCCCTCGATATTTTGCTTCGCCGCATTGTCGCGGAGGAGGACTGGATTTATCTCCCCCGCTTGGTCGAAGGCGAGCCGGCGCCTGTTCTGGGCGAGAACGCTTTTTTGCCGACGGTCGAGCGCGACTTTGACGCCGCCTATAATCCCAATGCAGCCTACAACCCCAACGCGGCCTATAATCCGAATGCCGAGGTCGGCACCCTGCCAGTTACCGAGAAACAACCCATTTCGATCGATCCGGCGCAACTAAGCCAGCTCGAAGAAGGGTTCGCCGTTTTCAATGAAAAGGCTTCGGGTACCACTTACCGGGCCCAAATTACCTTCCGGTTCAAACCGGACGCCATCCGCTCGCTGCTCCAAAACGCGCGCATTCCCTACAGTGAGGAACAAGCCCGTGATGTCTTGGTGCTTCCGGTGCTTGAAACCGCGACGGGCATTTATCTTTGGGAAGCAAAGAACCCCTGGGCGCGGGCCTGGCTTGAAAGGCCGCTCACCAGTGAGCTGACACCGATGCAGCTCCCCGTCGGTGATGCCGTCGACATTCAAGCGATCACGGCAGAAGAGGCGCGGGATCTGAATGCCGCTTCGCTCCGGGAATTCGCGAAACGCTACCAAGCCGAGGAGATCTACCTCGCGCTCGGACAGCTTGAGGAGCTCAATGACGAGTATCGCCTGGTGGTGAAGCTGATCAATGCGACGCCCCCGGCGATCGGCCTCAATTGGCAGGCCTCGGCGATCGGCACGACCGTGGCAGAGAGCCTCTTCCGCGGAACAAGCGATGACTTCCCCGCCCTTGCGCGTGTTGCGGTTGACAGCACCGTGCAGCGCCATGCCAGGCAGTGGAAACGGCAGACATTGGTGGATTACAGCCTTCAACGCAGCTTCGAAGTCACCGCCTGGTACGGTGACCTTGAGGAGTGGGCCGAGATCCGGTCGGCTCTTGAGAGCACGCCCTTGGTACGCAACCTCGATCCCGGCGTCTTCAACCGCGAGAACGCGATCATTCAGCTAACGGTGGTTGGCGATGACCAGCAATTTGATCTTGCGATGGAGCAACGCGGTCTCGACCTTTGGCGCGATGCTTCGGGCCGGTGGTATCTGGCGGAGAAGGAGCGTGCTGCGCAGCTTCAAAACACGCTCGATCCCTTAGCACCGTCGATTGATGAACAAGCGGGCCGGGGGCAGTCTCTCGGTCTTGGGCGTTTGTTCAGGCGCCGCGACGCCGACGAAAACGGCAATGCTGGCGGTACCACGAGACAGCCCGATCGCGCGGTTCCTGAACTTCCCGATGATCTTTTCGGCGACGACGGATAGAGCAGGCATCTCTTGGAGTATCAGGCGCCTCTCCCCTTCTCGCCGCGGCTGAAGGGGCCGCCGCCTTTTCGGCCGAGTGCCTCGCAGCAAGACGCCCAACAACAGCTCGCGCGGCACGCCGAACGGTTCGCGCGGGCGCCCAGCGGGCTCACGACCATTCTGTTGATTGGCGCACAAGGCGCCGGAAAAACACGCGTGGTGGATGAATTTGATCCCGTATCATCGGACGAAACCTGCGATGCGCTCGATGTGCATGGTCTCGATCCCCTCGCGCTTTTCGGACTGATCAACAGCTCGACGGCCGAGCGGCGGGTCTTGGTGATCGAGGCCCGGGTTCCGCCGGTTCGGTGGTATCCACGAGAAACCGATATACCCCCTGATCTACAATCCCGCCTGTCGGCGGTGCCGATCATTGAGCTTGACCGGCCGAGCGCGATGGATCTGCAATCGGTCCTCGCCGCCGATCTCAGACTGCATGGCCAAAGGCTCTCCGACAGCGACCTCGACTATGTTGTCGACCGCTTACCGCGGGACCTTGGGGCGCCGCGCCAATTTTGCCGATCACTTGATCTCGTTGATCAGCGCCTTGTTCGGCGTGACCAGTTGCAGTGGGCCTTGGAAAAGGTTCATGTCGCACCGCTGAAACCTTTTTGACGTATAGGCCCGATCATGAGCGTATCGACCAACTCATTATCCGCTGAACAAGTGATCACCGCCGACAGCCCTGAGCGGTTCATCAATCGTGAGCTGTCGTGGCTCGATTTCAATGACCGGGTGCTTGAAGAGGCCGAAAACGCGGGTCACCCGCTCCTCGAACGCCTGCGGTTTTTGTCCATCTCAGCCAACAATCTCGATGAGTTCTTTATGGTTCGCGTCGCGGGCCTTGTCGGTCAGGTGCGAAGCGGCGTCACCACATTGAGCCAAGAGGGCCTGTCGCCTCGCAAACAGCTCAAGCAAATCAATGAGCGCGCGGCTGCTTTGATGACCCGTCAGCAACAAACGTGGGGTGATCTACGTGGTCTCTTGACAGACGCCGGCGTGGAGCTGGTTGAACCAGACAATCTCAGCACAGAAGAAAACGAGTGGCTCGAGAACGAGTTTCTCTCTCATGTGTTCCCTGTACTGACGCCGCTTGCGCTCGACCCCGCCCACCCGTTTCCATTCATTCCTAACCTCGGGTTTGTGCTTTGCTACACGCTCGAAGGGCCTGATGGCCCTCTTACAGCGCTTCTTCCTGTGCCGAATAAGGTGCGCCGTTTCATCCGTCTCCCCGCATCGTCAGACATGTCTGACGGACGGCCTCGAGTAAGGTTTGTCAGCCTCGAGAACACCATCACCCATTTTCTGCACCACGTGTTCCCTGACCGGAAGATCGTCAACCGTGGTGCATTCCGCATCATTCGGGATAGCGACATCGAAATCGCTGAAGAGGCGGAAGACTTGGTCCGGCAGTTTGAGACCATGTTGCGCCGCCGTCGCCGCGGCGATGTGATCCGTTTGACGATGGATGCCAACATGCCCTTTGCTTTGAGGGATTTGGTCAGCGCAAAACTCGGTGTGCACCCCAATGACCTGGTGTTGGTCGAAGGTGTTATCGGTATGTCGCAGCTGTCCGAGATGATACCAAAAGACCGCCCGGATCTCCTTTTTAAGCCATTTGAGGCTCGTTTCCCTGAGCGTATTCGCGAGCATAGCATGGACTGCTTTTCTGCGATTGCCGCCAAGGATATTGTCGTTCACCATCCGTATGAAGAATTTGATGTGGTGGTTCAATTCCTCAAGCAAGCTGCGGCTGACCCAGATGTGCTGGCGATCAAACAGACTCTCTACCGCACATCAAAGGACTCGCCGATCGTTGCTGCGCTGATTGAGGCAGCAGAGGCAGGAAAGAACGTCACCGCCCTGATCGAACTCAAAGCCAGATTTGATGAGGAGGCTAATATCCAGTGGGCGCGGGCGCTCGAGCGGTCTGGCGTCAATGTGGTCTATGGCTTTTTGGACTATAAAACCCATGCAAAGCTTAGCTACGTGGTGCGGCGAGAGGGTGATGCCACCAAGAGCTATGTGCATGTAGGCACGGGGAATTATCATCAATTCACCGCTAAGGTCTATACAGACATTTCTCTTTTCACCTGCGACGAACAGATCGCGCAGGACGCGGCGCGGGTGTTTAATTTTGTTACCGGTTATGCCGCGCCCAAGAAATTTGAGAAAATAGCGATTGCACCGCTTTTCTTGCGAGACACGATTGTTGATCATGTGGACCAAGAAATCGCCCATGCCCGAGCCGGACGGCCGGCAGCCATCTGGGCAAAGATGAATTCGCTTGTTGATGGCCCTCTGATCGACAAGCTTTACGAAGCGTCGCAAGCAGGCGTCGAGATCGACCTCATCATTCGCGGTATTTGTTGTCTGCGGCCGGGGGTTCCTGGTCTGTCCGAAACAATCCGAGTTAAGAGCATTGTTGGCCGTTATCTGGAGCACTCCCGTATCGTTTGCTTTGGGGCCGGATACCCGTTGCCCTCGGATGAAGCTAAGGTCTTTATCTCGTCGGCTGATTGGATGCCCCGCAACCTTAATCGCCGGGTTGAAGTGCTATGCCCCGTGACAAACGAAACGACTCACAACCAAATCGTCAATCAAATCATGGTTGCGAACCTAAAGGACAATCTTCAAAGCTGGGAGCTGGGTTCAGACGGCCGCTATAGACGAGTTGGTGTGGAAGCCGGGAAAGAGCCGTTTAACGTGCATGATTACTTCATGACCAACCCCAGTCTATCCGGGCGCGGAACAGCGTTAAGCGAGAAATCACCTGAGGTTCTCACCGTTCTGCCGTGACCCATTCCCCGCGTTGGCCTCGTCGCGCTGTCGTCGATATCGGCTCTAATTCTGTTCGATTGGTGATCTTCTCCGGTCCTCCGCGCGCACCAATCAGTATCGTGAATGAAAAGGTTCTCTGTGGCCTAGGCGACCGAGACCGGGCAACGGGCGAGCTGCGTCTTGAGCCGTTTGAACGTGCTATTGCCACCCTGAAGCGGTTCCGAGGGATATTGGACGCAGAGGAAATTCAAACGGAGGACGTGGTCGCCACAGCCGCCGTCCGCGATGCTCCAAACAGTGCAGATTTTCTTGATGCTGCAAGGGATGCAGGTTTCGATGTCCGGTTGATTTCCGGTGATGAGGAAGCGCGCCTTGCAGGGTTGGGCATTTTATGCAGCGCCCATGAGATTGCACGTGACGGTCACCCGGCTCTTGGCGGGGACCTCGGCGGCGGCAGTCTTGAGCTGAGCCGGCTGGGCGGACCGGATGGCGTCAAGGTCCACGAAACTGTGAGCTTGCCGGTAGGGGCTTTACGTATGCTCACGGATCATCACGGCGATCTTGCATTGGTCCAGGATGTCGCACGAACATCGTTTCAACGTGTAGCGTGGTTGCAGCGGCCTGATTTCCGTAGCCTCTATATTGTGGGAGGGTCTTGGCGAGCGTTAGCAAGAATCAGCATACAGAGAAACAATCATCCTATCTCAGTGCTCGACCATTACACAGTGGATCGTGAGGAGATGCTCGAAACATGTCGATACACGGAATTAGAAGGTGCTGAAACAATCAGTAAAATAAGTGGGGTTCAGAAGAAAAGGGTGCCTACACTGCCTGGCGCCGCAGTGGTTTTGCGATGCCTGATTGAACAAGCATCGATTGAACGGGTCGTCGTCAGTGCTTGCGGCGTGCGAGAAGGCTTGCTTTTTGACCGCTTAAGCGAAAGGGAACGGAGTGGGGATCCACTTCACGCCCTTGCGCAAGACTTGGCCGGACGTTCTGAAGGTGGCCGTATCCCAGACCCGCATTTCGTGACCTCGTTCCTTGATCCACTGTTTGGTGAACCGCCATCAATGCGCCGTCTCCGTTTCACGGCTGCGCAAATGATCCGCGGCGCTAGCCTCGCGCATCCCGAGCAACGCGCTAGACATGCGTCAAGCTTGGTGATGGCTTCACCCTTTTTGGGAATCAATCATCGTGAACGGACCATTCTCGCGGTGATGATGCTCGCTCGGTTTGGTGGCTCAATCTCTAAAGATGGTGGTGACTTGCCTTTGTCTCTTCTGGACAATGATGATCTGACTCATGCAGTCCAGGTGGGGTACGCGCATCGACTGGTATCAGCCCTTAACCGACCGATGTTCTCGGCGAATTCGGGTTTCGCGCTCGAGAAACATGCCGGCGCCTTGCGACTGATGATCCAGCCGGGAGTCACTGATCTTTTTGCCGAAGCTGCTCTCAAGGAATTTGATCGCCTTGCGGACGCTTTTGATCTTCAGCCTGAGGTGATCACTCCTGTTCATTCGTAAGAACAGCAACGCGTCCATTTTCTAAACCGAGCGATACTTGGCCGTGTTTTAGCTTGAGCGCGAGATCGCCAAAAACCTCCCGCCGCCAACCTTTGAGGGCTGCGATGTCTGCATGATCATCAAGCGCTAAGGCATCGAGATCAGCCGCGCTAGCGAGCAGTTTTGGTGCGACTTCATACGCTTCGCACTGTCGTTTGAGGAGAACACGGAGCAGCTCGACCACGTCGGGCGGCCCCGGTTCGCGTGTTTTGCTGTCCAATTGTGGAAGTGCGTCACGAGGGGTTGCCATGCCCCGTTTGACCGCCTCAAGCATGCCCCCGGCGCTGGCGGATCGTTCAAACCCGTTCGGTATCGACCGCAGGCGCCCTAAATCTTGGGCGTTGGACGGTCGGGCTCGTGCGACTTCGAACAGAACATCATCTTTCACAATCCGTGCACGCGGTACATTCCGGCTTTGTGCTTCTCGTTCGCGCCAAGCTGCCAGCTCAATAAGGGGTCCAAGTTCTTTTGGTTTGGCGTTGCGAGTCTTGAGGCGCTGCCAAGCATCTTTAGGTTCTGTGGTGTAAAGATCAGAACGGAGAAGGGTCGACATCTCTTCGGTAACCCAAGCGCCGCGGCCCGTATCATCTAACCGTGTGAGGAGCGCGCCATAGACATCGCGCAAATAGGTCACGTCGCCAAGGGCGTAGTCGAGCTGTTTGTCGGAAAGGGGACGCCTGGACCAGTCGGTGAAACGGCTGCCCTTGTCGATCTGTACACCAGTTAAAGAGCGAACGAGTGGCTCATAGCCGACTTGATCACCAAATCCAAAAACCATCGCGGCGATTTGAGTGTCAAACAAAGGTGCGGGTACGGATCCCATCAATTTATAAAAAATCTCAATATCTTGGCGCGCCGCATGGAAAACCTTGGTGACGTTTTCATTGGCGAGTAAATTGAGAAAAGGAGAGAGGTCGATACCGTCGGCCAGAGGGTCGATAATCACGGCTGTATCAGCCGTCGCCGCCTGAATGAGACAGAGCTGTGAATAATACGTCCGCTCACGCATAAATTCAGTATCGACTGTCACATAAGATGCAGACTGTGCATTATTAGAGAATGCTGCCACCTCATCGGTGGTGGTCAAAACCTTCATCACAGTCTTTCTATCTTTGAGCGAACCATCACAAGCGCTGGCCAGCGCGAGGAGCCGAATTGCTTTTGAACCTCAAAGCCAATCTCTTGATAGTGGTCGACTATGCTGGTTTGTTGTTCATCAAGTAAGCCGGCTAAAATCAACGTGGCGTTTGCTGACGCTATCGCGTTGATATCGGGTGCTAGCTCTTTAAGGGGCCCAGCCAGGATATTGGCAAAAATCAGCTCAAAGGGCGCCTCGCGCTGCGTAATGGCCGCCGCGGTACCTTCAGCTGTCTCAAATGAGATGTCATTAATCTGATTAATACCAGCATTTTCTTTGGCGATTGCCACTGAACGCGGATCAATATCGCTCGCTACGATGACGGCTTCGGGCCAAAGCTTGCGCGCGGCCATGGCGAGCACGCCGGAGCCGCATCCTATATCAAGAACTTTGGCGGGGGAAGGTTGTTGAATATAATCAAGAGCTTCGAGACACCCCGCCGTGGTCGGATGATGGCCTGTTCCGAATGCTTGATTGGCCTCAACCTGTAACTTGATCCCAGGTTCGTTGGCCGCTCGTTCTGAGTCATGGCTTCCGAACAGCACAAATGAACCCGCATGGATGACGCCTAGACCTTCGAGACTATGAGCGACCCAGTCCCGGTCTTCGAGTTCTTGCTCATGGGGCGGAGAAAGGCTCTCAGGCAGCAGGGCGAGCATCGTCTCCGATATATCGACATCTGTGTACGCATGAAGAAGCCATGGCGCTGTGTCGCCCGGGCCGCTTGCGTCGTCATCTCGAACGAGACTGGTTGCCTCAATCGGGGGTTCCATGAGCTCCGTCAAAGCACATTCGGCTTCTTCGAGGATAGAGCGTTCCCCGCGCCACGTTAGCCTTTTGGTCATGCGGTAACCTTGATCAGGCCGTGCTTCTTTTTACCGATGGAGAGCTTGATCGCGCCATCTTGAACGTCGGCGGCTGTCAGCGGCCGTTCCTCGGATAACGGAACATCATTGACCTTCAGGGCATTCCCTTTGATATGCCGACGACCCTCACCATTGCTTGCGATTAAACCAAGCTCTTGGAACAGAGGAAAAAGCGCCGCGCCTGTTTCAAGTTCGGATGGCGTGCGGGTCAGCGTTGGTAGATCGCCGCCGGCTGCACCTGCTTCAAAGGTTGTCCGCGCAGTCTCTGCGGCGGCTTCCGCGGCCTCCCGGCCGTGCAGTAGGGCCGTGGTTTCGGTGGCCAGGATCTTTTTGGCCTCGTTGATATCGCCGCCTTTCAGTCGCTCTAGGCGTTCGATCTCGTCAATCGGGAGAAGGGTGAAACGGCGAAGCATTGTTCCGACGTCGGCATCGTCCGTGTTACGCCAGAATTGCCAATAGTCGTAAGGAGAGAAGCGTTCCGCATTAAGCCAGACAGCTCCCTTTTCCGTCTTGCCCATTTTCTTGCCGGACGCGGTGGTCAGGAGGGGCGTTGTTAGACCAAATGCGGCTGTGTCGTCGCCCGTCGTCGCACCAGCGCGGCGGATCAGCTCAACACCGTTAACAATATTGCCCCATTGATCGCTGCCGCCCATTTGCAGGCAGCATGCATGACGCTTCTTCAGTTCCAAAAAATCGTACGCTTGCATCAGCATGTAATTGAACTCGAGGAACGTCATAGGTTGCTCGCGTTCCAACCGTAGTTTTACTGAATCGAAGGTCAGCATACGATTGATGGTGAAATGGACACCATAGTCACGCAAAAACTGAACGTAACTCAAGTCCGACAGCCAGTCATCATTATTGACCAGCATGGCATCGGTCTCGCTATCACCAAAGGTGAGGAACGGCTCAAAAGCCTTCCGTATGCCGGCCATGTTGTTGGCAATATCGTCATCCGAGAGGAGCTTCCGCTGCTCATCTTTGCCCGTTGGATCGCCTACCTTTGTGGTGCCGCCACCGAGGAGCACCACGGGTCTGTGCCCTGCTTGTTGCAGGTGATGCAGCATCATGATTTGGACCAGACTGCCGACATGGAGGCTGTCAGCCGTCGCATCAAATCCGATATAGGCCGTGCACGTTCCCGACATGAGGGCATCGTCAAGCGCGTCAGCGTCGGTCACCTGATGGATAAACCCGCGCGTCTCAAGCGTTTGCAAAAAGGGTGAACGGTACAAGGACATCCGTGTCAGAGCTTTCGTCGGCCGCGTTATTCAGCGGCCTGAGATTCGATATCGGGTCGGCCGTGGCAATGCTTGTACTTTTTCCCTGAGCCACAAGGGCAGGGGGCATTTCGGCTAACCCGGCCCCATGTCGAGGGGTCGTTCGGATCAACCGCTTTGGCCTCGCGTGCTGCACGAAGGGTCGTTGCGCCAGTGGATCGACCATAGGTTCGGGCCGGTTGGTTTTGCGGCGGCGCGGCGTCATTTTCACCGGTCAACGGATCAATATGCGTGGCCTTCAATTGCTCTGGGTCGAGCTGGCCTTTCTTTTGAAGCTCAGCAATCAGCCGTTTGGCTTCTTCCACATCGATCTTCGGTGCCTCAGGGCGCCGCACCTCCACATGGTAGAGGCTGCGTGTGACGTCGCGGCGCAGACCGTCGAGAAGCGTTTGGAAGAGGGCAAAGGCTTCGGTCTTGAACTCGTTTAGCGGATCTCGTTGGCCAACACCGCGCAATCCGACCACGGAGCGTAAGTGATCGAGCTGCTGCAAGTGCTCGCGCCAATTCCGATCGATGGTTTGGAGAAGGATTGCTTTTTCAATGCGTTTGGTGGTGTCCTCGCCAAAATCGGCAGTCCGTTTGGTGTATTGTTCTTCAACAGCTGTCCGCACGCGGTCAGTAATCTCTGAATCCGCGACACCCTCTTCACTCGCCCAGTCAGCAACGGGTAGATCGAGGCCGAAGATTTGTTTGAGATCGCCTGCCAGGCCTTCAATGTCCCATTGCTCCGCATAGCTGCGTTCTGGGATACGGAAGCTGACCACATCTTCGATCAGTGTTTCCCGCATGTCGCCAATAATTTCTGCGACGTCAGGTGTGTCCATGAACTCGATGCGTTGCTCAAAAACAGCTTTGCGCTGATCGTTCATCACGTCGTCATATTTGAGGACGTTTTTACGAATATCGAAATTGCGCTGCTCAATTTTTTTCTGTGCGTTTTCAACAGCTTTGGTGAACCAGGGGTGCTCAATTGACTCGTCTGGTTTAATGCCAAAACGGTTCAGCATCTTTTCCATCCCCGCACCGAAGATCCGCATGAGATCGTCTTCTAGGGATAGGTAGAATTTGGTCGTGCCAGGGTCGCCCTGCCGGCCAGAACGGCCGCGTAACTGGTTGTCGATCCGGCGGCTTTCGTGGCGCTCAGTACCAAGAACGAAAAGGCCGCCTGCTTCGAGGGCCACTTCTTTTTGCTCTTTGATTTTGGCTTCGATTTCGGTGCGTTTTGCGTTGATCGTGTCGGCATCGTCATCTTCAGAAAGGTGTTGGACGATTTCCATATCAACCGAACCGCCCAGCTGAATATCCGTGCCGCGTCCAGCCATGTTGGTGGCGATGGTCACGGCGCCAGGAATTCCGGCGGAGGCGACGATCTCAGCCTCTTGTTCGTGAAAGCGGGCGTTCAGGACGTTATGCGGCACAGGGATCGGTTTGCGCGCCATGGCCTCAATGTCCGACGCCATCGTCGTGAGACGCTCCCGCTCCTCGACCTGTTTCTCTTTCAGCTCGCTAGCGCGTTTGGTGAGATCAGCCGCGACCTCTTTCCAAAACTTCTTATCGCTAAGAAGCGATGAGAGGTATTCGGACTTTTCAATCGATACGGTGCCAACGAGGACCGGTTGGCCTTTAAGATGACACTCAGCGATCTGGATCGCGATTGCACGGTACTTCTCACGCGCTGACATGTAGAGCTCATCATCAAAGTCATCGCGAGAAATCGGTCGGTTCGTCGGAATTTCGGACACGGACAGGCTGTAGATGTCCTGGAACTCGCCTTCTTCGGTGATCGCCGTACCGGTCATGCCGGAGAGTTTTTCGTAGAGGCGGAAATAGTTCTGGAAGGTGATCGAAGCGAGGGTGACGTTTTCTGGCTTAATTTCCGCGCCTTCCTTAGCCTCCACCGCTTGATGCAGACCGTCGGACCAGCGCCGTCCGTCCATCATGCGGCCGGTAAACTCGTCGATGATCACAACCTTATTGTCCTTGACGATATAATCCTTGTCCCGCGCAAACATTTTATGGGCACGCAGAGCATTTTGGATGTGATGCACAACGGTGACGTTCTCAGCCTCGTAAAGGCTCTCGCCCTTAAGGAGTTCCATCTCGCGGAGAAGATCTTCGACCCGCTCGTTACCCTCATCCGTCAGGGTGACGAGTTTTTTCTTCTCGTCAATCTCGTAGCAGTCGTCATCAAGCTGAGGCATCAGCTTGTCGATTGCCACGTAAAGATCAGATTTGTCTTCTGTTGGTCCGCTGATGATCAGCGGGGTCCGCGCTTCGTCGATCAGGATGGAATCGACCTCGTCAATGATGGCGTAGGCGTGCCCACGCTGCACCATCTCTTCTTTCGACTGTTTCATGTTATCGCGCAGATAATCGAAACCGAGTTCGTTGTTGGTGCCGTAGGTGATGTCGCAGGCATAAGCGGCGCGGCGGGATGCATCGTCCATATTGCTGACGATCACCCCGGTGGTCATGCCGAGCTTTTCGTAGACCTTACCCATCCATTCTGCGTCGCGTGCGGCGAGGTAATCGTTCACCGTGACGATATGGACGCCTTGGCCGGTAAGGGCGTTCAGGAACGCGGGGAGGGTTGCGACCAGCGTCTTGCCTTCACCGGTCTTCATCTCAGCGATGTTGCCGCCATTCATCACCATGCCGCCGACGAATTGCACGTCATAAGGCCGAAGGCCGATGGCGCGATCAGCGGCTTCGCGGACAAGCGCAAAGGCTTCGTCGAGCAGCTGATCGAGGGTTTCGCCGTCTTGGTAGCGCGTTTTCAGTTCATTGGTCTTGGCGACGATGTCGTCGTCGCTGAGCGCGGCCATCTCTTCAGCCAACTCGCCAATCTTTTTGGCGCGCTTGGTCATCGGTTTCAGACGGCGCTCATTGGCCGAACCGAAGAGGCGTTGCGCGAGGGATACTTTAGCCATCAACCTGCCTTTTGAATCGTTGCCGCCAGCGAGCCAGAGCCGCGCAGCATGCCCGCATATTTCCTAAGATGACGCGAGCGTTCCGCAGATAGGTAGCAGCCCCCGTCGGTGTCAAATTTTGCGTGTTGGCACCGCCTTCGCATCACAAGATTCGTCAATTCGTTTGCAAGTCGTTAAGGGCTTCTTAACTGACTCATTGAGCTTGTTGGGTGGATTTGTGCAAAGCATTGAAAATCATAAGACTTCATCGACTGAGGCGATCCGAGGTGTTCGTTTCACCGGCATGGTCTTAGCACGTGCAGCACAAGAGCTTCACGGCTCGACCATGCTGCGGGCGATTTTTTGCGCGGCTTTGTTAACCGCGACGTCACTCGAGACCATTCGTCTCGGCGTTGTTCGGCCTCCTCAGGTCTTGGCCTCGGCGACGGAAAATCTTGATCCTGTGGTGGCTTCCATCGGCGACCAAGTTTTGCGCGTGTCCGACGCCTACGCCCAGGCCGCCTTTACCGGTGCGCCTGCTGGTGATGCGGGTGACGTCGGCGAGCTCTTGTCTTCGGGCACCGTGGACGCGGCCGCCAATCAAGTCGCACTCGCCCAGGCGGCTCGGACTGAAGGGATCGATGAAGCGCTCGAGATTCGCGCAGCGCTTGCACTCGCCGAGCGTCAAATCCTTGCTGAGGCTTATCTTGAGCAGGTGACGCGCGCGGCAGTCAGCGAACAAGCAATCCATGCGCGTTACAAAGCAGAGCAAGAGGCGCTTGCTGCTCAAGCTGTCATGCGTGTGTCCCATATTGTTGTTCCAAGTCGGGACGAGGCGCTCGTTTTGGCGGCCCAGCTCCCTGCTGCAAGTTTTCCGGTGCTTGCCTCGCGTCATTCCATTGACGCGGCAACGTCGCCGCAAGGCGGCCGCATGGGCGAGTTGCGCGCGGCTGACCTGCATCCGACGCTGCGGCAGGCTGTTGACGATCTTCGTGTTGGCCAGGCGTCATCTCCGGTGGAGACCGAGCAGGGTTGGCACATCGTCAAACTCGAAGCGCGCCGGGAAGTTCGTTTGGCACCGCTTAATGAACGCCGCCCGGCGATTGTTGAAGCCTTGACCCAAGAGGCTATCGCCGCTGCCCTCGATGACGCGCGGGAGGCTGTCCCGATGCGCATCCGCCCTGCTGAGTCGGTGGTGGCGATGCTGAACGACGACGAACCGACGCCAACCCTCGCGCTCGCTCGAGCACAGTAGCATATTCCCTATGCTGATTGTTTCAGCTTGCGCGCTGATTGATCGTGATGGCCGCGTTCTCCTCACCCAGCGACCACAAGGAAAGGCGCACGCAGGCCTTTGGGAATTCCCCGGCGGCAAAGTTGAAGAGGGTGAGGAGCCAGGCGAGGCGCTCATTCGAGAGCTCAAGGAAGAACTGGGCATCGACACCGAGGCAAGCTGTTTGGCACCTATTGCGTTCAACACAGAAGATTCCCTTCTTCTCCTGCTTTTTGCGTGTCGAAAGTATCAAGGCATCCCCCAGCCTCTCGAAGAGCAGGCGCTTATGTGGTCAAAGGCGGGGGATCTTCTGACCCATGATCTTGTGCCCGCGGACCGGCCACTTGCGGCTGCGGTGCGGGACCTTTTGGCCTAGTCGCGCAAGGTCCTGACCGCGAAATGCCGCCCAAAGCCGGGCGAGCCCGTTCTTGTCTCTGACGAGAACTCCAAGGATACTCCCCTCGATGGTCACCAACCTCGCCACGATACTGTACGCGGCTGCTGCTGCGATCATTGCCTTTGCTTTGGCGATGTCGCTGGGCGAGCGGGAACGCCGCTTCGATCAGACCATCGGCTTTGCCGCCATGATGGTGGCTTTGCTTGCCCATGTCATCGGCGAATTGGTGATCGGTTCAGGCGCTTACACAATCGTTCCTCACTTTGTGGGCGCTGAGCTTTCCGTCCGTATGATGCTGGGTCCGGCGATCTTGTTCTACACCCGCGCCATGATCTCACCCGATCAAATCACCTTTGAAAGGCGAGATTGGCTTGCGCTGCTCGGCCCTGCGCTTGTTCTCATCGTCAGCCTGCCATTTTCTCGTCTGAGTGCTGAAGAAAAGCTCGCGCTCGTCGACCCGGCGACCAGAGATCCCATTCACTTCAAGATTGCCGTCTTGACGTGTACCGCTGGTGTTGTCCTTTTCCTGGCTTTCACGAGCTACTACCTCTTCCGTGCCTTAAAGCTTCAGTCCCGGCACCGACGTGACATGATGGGGCAGTTCGCCAGTCTCGAGCAGCGTTCATTGGATTGGCTCAGAAACGCGCTGCTCTTGTTTTCTGTTGCTTGGGTGTGCCTTGGCATCAAACAGATGCTTTGGGTCAGTGGTCTTTCATCGCCGCCGCTCCAGGGTGCCTTGGCACTCACGGAAATGCTCTCCATCGCTGTTTTTGCCTATTATGGGTTGCGCCAGCCCGCGTTGCGCTTTGACCTTCCGGTCGTAAGTCCCACCGTTCGGACACCGATCATCACGCCAGCCCACATGGAGCGCACAGCTGCCAAGCTCGCAGCGGCGTTGGTCAATGGCCGTTTGTACGCTGAAAGCGATCTATCCTTGCGCCGACTCTCCGATGTCGCCGGTGTCAGCAAGAACCATATCTCCGAGACACTATCTCAGCATCTCGGAACCAATTTCTTTGACTTCGTCAACAAGTACCGGATTGAAGACGCTCAAAGCCTCCTAGCCGATACTGACAAGACCGTTCTTTCCATTGCGTTTGAGGTTGGTTTTAACGCCCGCTCGACGTTCAACACGGCGTTCAAGAAACACAGCGGATCTACGCCCAGTGCGTTTCGAACGAGCGCAAGAGAGAAGGCTCTTCCTGGCGCTCCTCACGCCTTAAAAGATGCACCCGCGGTGTCCGAATAGCCCCATCCGGACGACAGCGCATGCTGCGGCTCCCCATATCGGCAACGTTGCGTCGGCTGTCGGCGCGAGTTCTCAAAAATGCATGGGAGGTGCACCGCGACATGTCTCAATCGATCAAGCCGATCCACACTGCGCGTCAGATGGCCAGGATCGCTGGGCTGTCCTACCTGATTTACACGCTGGCGGGTCTCTACATTACCTTCGGCCCAACCCCGGGGTTGGGAACGTTGAAAGATCTCGACGTCGCCGCGGCCGACCACGAGCTCCTCTTCAGGTTGGACTTCTTGGCAGAGGCCATTCTCTACACGGCCGTCGGTCTATCGTCCGCAGCAATGTATGCGGTCTTGCGCACGGTCAGTCTGGGAATGGCGATCATGGGTGCGTTCTGCCGACTCGTCGAAGCGTCGATGGGCGCCACATTCATTGTCCTCAAATTCGCAGCTTTCACCGCAGCGACCAACCCGAACGTGCTGGTCGCTCTGTCCAATGTCGAACGTGGTGCTGTGACCGGCTTTCTTGCTCACGTTTATGGCTCAGCCATTTATTTTCTGCTGATCCCGATGGCGATCGGCGGCGTGCTCTTTTTCAGCCTCTTTTTCCGCGCGCGTTTTATTCCCCGATGGCTTTCGATATGGGGCATGCTGACTTATACGATCATTGGATGTCTCGCCGCCACCGTTCTTGTCGACCCGGACCTGAGAGAGCACGTTATGCTGTTTTTTCTGCCCGGCGCTCTCTTCGAATGGATCGTGGCGCTTTGGTTACTCTTTGGCGGCATCAACACACAACACTGGGAAAACGTGGGAAACGGATGATCTTTATACTCCCAACGCGGCCCATACTCATGGCTTAATACCGATAGGTGAGACCAAGCATGGCGGCGTTTCCTGATGCGTCGCGTCCTGTGCCTGAGAAGACGCCTCCTGCATCAAAGTGCCCACTATAGGCGATGGCTGCGAGGCGTTCGGCGATATTCAGTCGCGCCGTTAAGCCAATATCGGTGCCAACAAAGTCACTGTTGCCCGTATTGGCGGCGAGCAACTCCGTGTTGAACAAGGTGTAGAGCGCATCTTCGCTCTCAACCCGCCAAAAGGCATGCACATAAGGCGCGACCCGCAGCCGATTGCCGATCTGAAAAGGGACTGAGGCTTTCACCCAGGCGATGTTCCCCGGACCGAGCGGCTGTGTCACGTCTTCATAGACCAGGCCCGACGCTGCGGGGGCAAGAAAGGTCTCAACGCGGCCGTCCGTGGGATCGTCGTCGCCAGAGGTGTAGAGGAACTCGACCGTGGGAGAGGGGGAGCCCGGTAAATCCGTGATCGGTCTTGCGATGCGACCACCGATTTGGAAACCTCGAATATCCTCGTCCGTTTGATCGATGGATCCGAATTGCATCGTCGCTTCGAGGTCCCAGGACCAGTTCTCAAAAGCCTTCCCGCTCGCACGAGCCCCTGTGTGGTATCGAACCACTTCGGAAGGCCCTCCGGTCGTTGCTACCTCGTCTCGACGCCACCGAAGTCCATAAAGGTCCACACTGATGTTTTTGATCGTACCGCTTGAATAGACACCGCTCAGGCTGAGGCTGTCATCGGTTCCGTTATCAAAGCTGCCCGTGCCGTCTTCAACGCCGACAAATCCCAATAGATCCGTCACCCACTGACCACGGCGGTAGCGGAGCAGTGCGCCGTCATAATCGTCGCGCAAAAACCGACCTGCACGGATGGCAAGGAGACGCCCCGCGCCGTAATGAAGCTCTTGGCGTCCAACGCGGACGATCAAGTCTTTGCGTGACGGAGCGATTGCATCCCCGATTGCGACCTCCAAAAAGCCTTGATGGAGGTCGATGGTGTCACTGATGGCACCAGGTTTTGGTCCCTCTCGACCCTGAACACTTGCATGTTTCAAAGCACCGTAAACGCGCACACGATCATGAAGCGTTGCCGACGCCCAAGGCGTCATCAAAAGGAAGACAGACTGATCGTCGCCGGGAAGGGCGCCGAAAGCCTCATTCTTAAAGTGCTCAAGATGCAGTCTTGCGTCCACACCGACCGACGTTTTGATCGATCCATCTGCAGTCCAGCTTTTCGACTTCAACGATGGAGCATGTAAGCCGGCTGCGCTCCAATCCTCATCCTGCGGAAGAAATGCCCGCACCTCGGGGCTTTGAACAGTACCCGGCGCCCGAGGCTGCACGTCGGTTTGCGGGTCCATCGTCGCTAGAACGGCAAGCAACAACGCGGTCAACATGGTTCCAACTCCGATCGGATCGTGGGCGGTTGTTCAGGCAGCGTTGGAGCCGAGCATTCATGCTCGGCTCCAGGCCAATGCTCTTTGTTGAGTAGAGTTAGTTCGAAGACTGAGAATGGGCCATGTAGCTCTCGATCACAGCACCGTACTCAGGTGTCACAAGCGAGTAGGCTTCAGCCATCACAGGGGTGTTCTCTTCGTCCCAAGTGTCATGGACCTGGCTCAACACAGAGAAAGTGCTCTCAACGACCACGCCTGCTTGCTGCAGCCGGGCAATCGTGGTCTGGCTTGCAAGGTCTGAATAGTCTCCAGACGCATCAATAACCGCGATCACGTGATAACCCTCTTGCGCCATTTCGATGGCTGGGAACGCAACACAGACGCTTGTCAGGATGCCTGAGATCACGACGGTTTTGCGGCCCGTTGCTTCAACGGCTTCCCGAATCCGCGGATCGTCCCAGGCGTTGATCGGTCCTGCCCGGTTGATGACGTTGGCAGACGGAGCATTCTCTGTGACCTCCGCAATCAAAGGACCGTTCGGACCCGTTGGAACGGACGTGGACGCAATGACGGGAATGTCAAAGAACTCCGCGACCATACCCTTGGCTGCGACGTTGCGGCGAAGTTGGGTCTGATCGATGTCGTTGACGATCTGCATCAGGCCAGCCTGATGATCGAGCATCAGAAAGACGGTGTCGTTGGGGTCGAGCAAGCGCTGGCCGTTTTCGGTGACCGGCACGGCTTGGGTAACAGGTGCCGTTTGAGCACAAGCCGGGGTGACGAGAAGACCAATCGCGGTGGCCGCAACGGCGAGGCCGCGCATGGGGGCGGTGAAAAACTGGCTAAGCATGGGTATGTCCTTTCCTGGGGTGAGGCATTTTTGAGTGTTCGCCGAAGCGATGTTGATCCCGCGCGACGCCCGTGGGATGGGGCGCGTGAGCGTGCTTGCCGCAAGCCTTATGGGGTGAGCGGGCTGTTCGGACTGTTTGGTACTGATCATTCCCGGCCTCCCTTCGTTGCTGGCGACGATGAGGGAGAGATGGCGTTTAGGATCGGGGTTTCTTTCAGATCCGTGCCGTGAATTTCGAGAATGTGCGAAAACTTCATTCGAGGTGTTGTCGGTTCCACCTAGGCGCTCCACCTCCCTTCCCATGACCGACACCGATGAACCGAACGAGCCGACGACAAAGGGCCTGGCCGAAGGTCAACGAGAGGGCGCGTTTAGTGGCCCTCCGTTGCGCAGGCTGCCTGACTGGAACGGGATTGCCACAGCGCCAGGCATGCGCTTTTCGCTCCATGCGCCGATCGATTTTGAGCTCTCTTGCAAGATCGATGGGTACCTGATCATTGCACCTTACGCGCGGGCGATCATCGACACGTCAGTTGACGATGGCCCTGTCCGTCGCCGGACGATCCCGGCCGGATCTGGCTTCATCGTTCCGCCGGGTATCACTGTCCGCAGTCGCATGGTGGAGCCGGTCGAGTTTCTGTTTCTTGAGGCCGAGCCGGAACGGGTTGAAACCGTGTTTCGAAGCGTCGCCCGCGATCGGGCATGGGCACCAGAGCTCGTTGAGAGCTTCACCGATCCCGGCTTTGCATCAGTGATGGGAGAAATTCGCCGATCAATCTTGGGCGATCCCTTGAACGAGCCAGCCTATCTCGCGGCGCTCGCTGACAGCGCTTTTGCGAGGATCGGCTGCCACTTCGCCGGCATGGGCCTCAGAGCGCCAAGCGGCAAAGAGTCCCTCGCGCCCGCCATTCTCAAACGGACGCTGCAGACCGTGGAGGATCGGTTGGCTGAACCGCTCAGCGTTGAAGGATTGGCCCAGGACGCGGGCCTCTCACGGTCCCACTTTTCTCGCGCGTTCCAAGCTTCGACGGGCGAGAGTCCACAAGATTTCATCATTGGGCGGAGGGTGAGTAAGGCCCGCGATCTCCTCGCTAACACGGACATATCCCTTGCAGAGGTCGCCGCCAAAACTGGTTTTTCAAGCCAGGCGCATTTTTCGACGGCGTTCAAGAAAGAGATTGGCATGGCGCCGGGGAAGTACCGCAAAGCGTTTAGGGACGAGGATGGCTCTGCAGGCTAAGGGGCCTCGTCTTTGCCGACCTGCTTGACCGCCTCCGCCAATGAGGCGGTCGCGCTTCCAGGCTTTTAGGGCTTTGGTTGACTGGGGTGGGGCGCCCAGCCGGTCATCACCAGCATCTCAAAAACGATGTCTTGGCCCTCGAGCGCGGCAAGGACGTTCGCCAGGACATCGCGGCGGAGCGCCGTTCGTGCGCCTTTCACCATGGTCGCTGTCTCGCCCATGCCCCTCAGATCTTGGAACAAACGTATAGGATTTGTGTACTGAACAGTAATCGGCTGTGTGTCCACCACCGGCAAGGCAAACCCTGCCCGCTGCAAAAGTGAGCCGCCATCCTTGATCGCAACAAGGGGCGGTACCCGTGGGCTGAGAGCCCCTGTAATCTTGACCTCGGCCTCGCGAAGCGCCTCGCGCAAACCGCTCAATGTGCGTTCTGCAGGAAAACTTGCGATGAAAAGACCATCGGGTTTGAGGACGCGCCGCGCCTCGATGAGCGCGCGGGGGAGATCATCTTCTGCATGGAGCGCCATCAGGGAAACAACAAGGTCAAAACACTGATCAGGAAAGGGGAGCGCTGACGCTTGGGCCATGATCGGCGCTTGGGCACCGCTGGCGATCAACTGTTTTGCGCTCTCGCCAGCGATCGTCTTGTGCACGACATCGGCTTCCGGTGTGAGCTGCGCTGCTAGCAGCGCTGCCGCAGGACCATAGAAAAGGGCGTGCTCAAATCTTTTTTGTACAGTTTCAAGGCGATCAAGAGCATCTGCAGCAACCCTCTGGTGTAAAAAGTCGTGCTGGGCAAAAGTTGAGGCCGCGCGATCAAGGCGCTTCTGGCGAAGCTTGGGGGAGAAGATCGAAGGGGATGCAGTGTCAGCCATAACCAATTCCTCATGGCGGATAACGCCGCCGCGCCCAAGTCCGCGGTCACGATGGGGTGCTCTCCTGGGGCAGCTTTTCTTTCCGCCCTTATGCCCGATCACCAGGCAGCGGTTGGTCCAGCCTGGCTCGCTGTCTCCTGAAGGCTGGCAGCGCCTTCAGTTCGTCGCGGCCCCCAATTGCGCGCTTTGCGGGGCGCCTTTTGAACATGATGCAGGCTTGACCCTTTGTGCGCCGTGCGCGGCACCTCGGGGGTTTGAACGCCAGCTTTGCGGTCCTGGTCGTCTTGATCGGGTGCGCAGTGCGCTTGTCTACGATGCCCTCTCGGCCGAGCTCATCTTACAGCTGAAATATGGCGACCGGCATGATTTGGCCCCGACGCTCGGCGGCTTGATGGTACCGTCGCTGACCGCACTTGAGCCGCCCATTGGCGCTGTGCTGCAGCCTGTCCCGCTGCATGCCAAACGACTGCGCGACCGCCGTTTCAACCAGGCGGCGCTTTTGGCGCAGGCGCTCTCACGCCGGTCTGGCATGCCGCTTCGGCTTGATCTCTTAAAGCGCACCAAGGCGACACCGCAGCAACGCGGTCTTGGTTTTGCGGGACGGCGACGCAACCTCTCAGGCGCTTTTACGGCCTCGCCTCAGGCCAAGGGAAAGGTGATCATTCTGGTAGATGACGTCTTGACCAGTGGCGCCACGCTCTTGTCCGCGGCAAGAGCTTTACGCAAAGCGGGCGTTCGCTTTGTAGGAGCGGTAACGGTGGCAAGGGTTTTCGAAACAGCGAAAGATCCCCAAGTCCTCCTCCCCGACGTTTGAAGGAAGAATGCGATGGCGAAGGTCACGATCTACACGAAAATTATGTGCCCTTACTGTGTTCGGGCCATGCACCTTTTGAAAACGAAGGGGGCGGACGTTGAAGAGATCCCTGCCGCTTTTGACAAAGAGAAAAAGCAAGAGATGGTCGATCGTTCCGGTGGTCGCATGACGTTCCCGCAGATCTTTATTGGCGACACCCATGTCGGCGGATCAGATGAGCTGGCGGCGTTGGAGCGCGCTGGGAAACTTGACGCTATGTTGGCCGCATGACCGACTTGCGCGCAGCCTGTGTTCAGCTTCGGAGCGGTGTTGATCGCGCTGCCAATCTTGATGCGGCGGAGACGCTGATCCGCAAGGCAGCAGCAGATGGGGCAACATTGATTGTCACCCCTGAAATGACCACGCTTCTTGATCGTGACCGGCCACGCCTGCGGGCGAGTTTGGCGCAGACCGAGCCGAACGAGGTCGAGGTCTTCTCAGCACTCTCTGACGAGCTAGGCGCGACGATCATCATCGGCTCGATGCCAGTGCCGGTCGATGGCGAGGACAAGGTGGCGAACACTCAGTTCGCCTTTAGCGCGGGGCAGTTGATCGCCACCTATGACAAGATCCATCTCTTCGATGTCGATCTTCCCACCGGCGAGAGTTGGCGCGAATCAAGTCTTTATCGCGGCGGTGACGAGGCCGTGCTGATTGAGGCAGGGGACGCGCAAATCGGCCTGTCGATATGTTACGACCTCCGTTTCCCCCATCTTTATCGGGACCTCGCGCAGGCGGGCGCGGAGATCATGACCATCCCAGCGGCCTTTACCGTGCCCACCGGCAAAGCGCATTGGGAGGTTCTCTTACGCGCGCGGGCGATTGAGACCGGGAGCTTTGTGTTGGCAGCAGCGCAGGGCGGCGAGCACGAGGACGGCCGCATCACCTACGGCCATTCGATGATCATCAGCCCTTGGGGTGAGATCCTCGCCGAAAAGGCTGATGACACGCCCGGCTTTGTCGCGGCAGATCTCGATCTTGACCGCAGCCGTGACATGAGGACCCGGATCCCCTCGCTTGGCCTTGATCGCAACGTCGCAGTCCGTACCTTCTCTGCATGATCAAATACGCTCTTCGTTGCGTCGAGGGTCACCATTTTGAGGGGTGGTTTTCATCGAGCGCTGATTTTGACCGGCAGAAAGAGGAGGCACTCCTCGAATGTCCGATCTGCGGCACCCATAAGGTCGAAAAGGCCCTGATGGCGCCTGCGGTGCGGACCGCGCGACGTGCGGCCAAAAATGAAGCCATGGAGACGATCCGCCGAACGTGGAACGAATCCGCGCGCAAAGCGCAGGACTACGTTGAAAAGAATTTTGACAATGTTGGGAAGCAGTTCCCCGAAGAGGCGCGCAAAATCCATTACGGCGAGACCGAAGAACGGCAAATCTACGGCCAAGCCACGCCTGCGGAAGTCAAAGAGCTCAAAGACGAGGGCGTGACGGTCGCCCCCGTACCCCAACCCATTCCGCAGCCTTCTGAGGCAAAGAAAAAGCTCAATTAGCCGTCGGCGGCGTGCCCGATGGCATAAAGTTCCGATTGCTGAGCACGGCCGCGCTCAACAGTGTGATCAACATTCCCACTGGCAAGATCTCCGAGACCGCGATGGCGATCCGAAAAAGCGGGTTTTGGTAGCTTTCGATCACGTCGCGCTGTTGTGCGGCCAACGCTTCCAACTCGCGGGATGTTGCGCCGGCTTGCCGTTCGTTTTCGAGATAGACCTCAGCATAGGCGGATATGACGGCGAAGTCGGTGGCCACTAGATAGATATCCCATAACACCGCATACGTGATGCTGCCGATCCCCGTGATCATCAGTCCCAAAAGGACCGCACGGCCAAACGAGATGTCTCCATCGACGATGCGATCGCGATAATGTTTCACACCAACAAAGATCAGCGCCATACCCAGCAGCATCACGAGATAACCGATAAGCCGATTTCCAGGCTGACCAGCGTTAAGTGTGATCCCGATGATTGTCGCGGCGGCCACAAACGTCCCGGCGAGACCACCGAACAACAAAGCCAGGCGCAGCATGTGAACTCTCCCTCTAGGCGATGTTATTCCTAACGCCGCCTATCTCTAGTTTGGGGCCTTTTCGTCAGAACTCAAATGGGTGAGGTGATGGTTTGATGATATTTTTCCGTTCACGTCACGGTGATCGTCAAAGGGCGAGTGTTATCAGGCGGATGAACCTCGACAGCACAAAGGTTTGTCTCTCTTGATTGAAAGCGCAGCGCACCACAACCCTTGCGTTCCGCCCCGTGATCTTCAGTTACATTGTGGCGAAGGCTGACAACGCAACGTGCAAAGCACGCAGATAGTCAAAGCGGACCCGCTGAGAAGATCAGCATTGCTTGTTTCGATAACCTTTTCCCATCCAGGCCCAATAATCGCCAATACTGCCCTGCCATTCCTCCTCCTGAAAACGAAGAGACCACGATCATGAACCTCTCCTTCAAAGCTCTCCTGCGATTAGCTGCGTTGGTTTTCAGTGTCATGCCACCTGCTGTTTTCGCTCAGTCAGCGGATGACGGAAATCCGAATATCGTCTTTGTCATGATGGATAATTTCGGATACGGAGAAGTCGGCGTCTATGGTGGCGGAGAAATGCGCGGGGCGCCAACCCCCAACATCGACAGCATTGCTGCTGAGGGTTTTCAGTCCACAAATTATAATGTTGAAGCAGAGTGCACGCCGTCACGTTCCGCATTGATGACGGGCCGCTATGGTGTTCGCACGCGGATACGGCCCGAAGGACCACCGCGCGGTGTATGGTATGGCATCACCAAATGGGAGATCACCATCGCCGAAATGCTGTCCGATGTTGGCTACGCAACGGCGCTGTTCGGCAAATGGCACTTAGGAGATACCGCGGGCCGGTTTCCCGTCGATCAGGGGTTTGACGAATGGTACGGGTTGCCGCGCTCATCAGACCGCGCATTTTGGCCTGATAGCGACAGTTTTGATCCTGATGCGCATGAAGGCGCGGTGTTCACCCGCGTGATGTCGGCGAAACGCGGTGAAACCCCCAAGGAAGGCGACATTTTTGATCGGACCAAACGCACCTTAATCGATCGTGAGATCACCGATCGTGGCCTCGACTTTATCAAACGCCATGGTGAGAGCGACGATCCGTTTTTTCTCTTTCTGTCTTACACCCAGACCCATGAGCCTGTTGATGCGCATCCAGACTTTAAGGGTTCTACCGGAAATGGCGCCTTTGCCGATGTCCTTGCGCAAACTGATTCTTATGTGGGGGAACTTCTCGAAGCCATTGATAACTTGGGGCTGAAACAGGACACGATCTTTATCTTCACGTCCGATAACGGACGCGAGGGCGTTCCTCGATCCTTCGGCTTCACCGGTCCATGGCGAGGCGGTATGTTCTCTCCATACGAAGGATCGTTACGGGTACCGTTTATCGTTCGGTGGCCGGGCGTTATTTCTCCTGGGCGGAAGTCAAACGATATCATCCACCAGGTGGATCTGTTTCCGACCCTGGCGCGTTTTGCCGGCGGCGATGTTCCAGAGGATCGGGTGCTCGACGGCGTTGATCAGTCGGCTTTTCTAATGGGTGATGAGGAAAATTCCGCACGCGACTCAATCGTCTTTTACGTTGGCGATACGCTCTTTGGCGCCAAGTGGCACAATTGGAAGATCATGCTCAGAGAAATTGATGACGACAGCTACGCCATCCAGGAGATGGCGTACCCCTCCATCTACAATCTTCTCGTCGACCCGAAAGAGGAAGTGCCTGAGCTCAATTACCTCAACGACACCTGGGTCGATTTTCCTCTGTACCAAGTGCTTGAAGACCATGAGGCTTCGCTTGCGGCTGACACGGGCGCGCCTGGCCCATAGGTTATGAACAGGCGCTGTTGCGCGTCGGTCGACCGTGGCAGAATGGCGCCATGGCTTTTGATTCGTTTGACCCTTCCTGGCCCCTTCTTTTGGGTGTGGAAAACTCTGTGACCGGACGCTCCTGGCGGCAACGTGATGTATGCCGCCGGACGGCTGACTTGGCGGTGCAGCGGTTCGGGTTGGACTCGCTATTGGCCCAGGTGATCCTCAGCCGCGGCGTCGCGCTTGAAGAACTCGAAGCGCATCTTTCGCCGAGCCTCAAAAACCATCTACCGGACCCATCGATCTTGATGGAGATGGACAAAGCGGCGGCTCGCCTGGCTGACGCGCTGACCCGCGGGGAAACGATCGGCATTTTCGGCGATTATGATGTCGACGGAACAGTCTCAGCGGCGTTGTTGTATCGATATCTCCGGTCCGTTGGCGCGGCTCCGGCGGTGCATCTGCCTGACCGCTTCACCGAAGGATATGGGCCAAGCCGGGAGGGGTTGCGCGCCCTCGAAGAGCGCGGCGTGAGCCTCATCTGTACGGTGGATTGCGGCTCCAATCATGGAGACATCCTTTCAGCAACGGGTGCGGATGTTGTTGTCCTCGATCACCATTTGATGACCGAACGTCCGGAGGTTTACGCCCTCATCAACCCCCATCGGCCTGGTGATAGGTCGGGACTCGGAGGGTTATCGGCAGGCGGGGTCACGTTCATGACCCTCGTTGCGTTGAACCGAGAGTTGCGGACCAGGGGTTTTTTCACGGCTCGCCCTGAGCCTAGACTAACTCGCTATCTCGACCTTGTGGCGGTGAGCCTCATTTGTGACGTGATGCCGCTACAGGGCCTTACGCGATTGCTCGTCGCGCAAGGCCTGAAGGTAATGGGCGATGTTGAGCATGGCCAGTTGGGCAATCCTGGCCTCAAGGCGCTGGCGCTGGCGGCGGGCCTGCAAGGGCAGGTGGGCGCCAGCCAGATCGGTTTCCAAATCGGTCCACGGATCAATGCAGCGGGCCGGATTGGCCACGCGAAAATCGCCTTTGACCTTCTGACCACTGATGAGCCCAGCCAAGCGGCGGCCATCGCCCAAAAACTTGAAGCGCTGAATAAAGAGCGGCGCCGGCTCGAAGACCACGTCCGACGTGAAGCGATCGCACAGATCGAAGCCCGAGGGCTCGCGGGTAGTGAACCGATCGTTGCGGCAGGTGAGGGATGGCACCCCGGTGTGGTCGGCATCGTTGCTGGCCGCCTTAAGGAGCGTTTTCACCGTCCCGCCTTCTGCATTTCCCTCGAAGGGGAAAAAGGCACGGGCTCGGGACGGTCGGTGGACGGCATTGACCTTGGCGCCGCCGTCTCGGACGCGGCTGCACAAGGTGTGATCCAGGCTGGCGGCGGCCATGCGATGGCGGCGGGGCTCTCCCTCTCTCCCGGTCAAGTCGACGGGTTCCGCCACTTTCTTGAGACGCGGCTCTCCGCATCAGTGGCCGAAGCCACGGCGCAGCGCCCTTTGGTCGTTGATGGCGTGGTGGGTTTGGGCGCCGTGACGGCGGCGACATGCAGAACACTGGGGCCAGCGGGGCCCTTTGGGCAGGGCAATCCCGAGCCCCGCTTTGCGCTGTCGGATGTGCGCGTTCGCCATGCGCGGCTGGTCGGTGAGCGCCATTTGTCGATCACCGTTGAAGATAACCTTGGAAAAACAGCGCGCGGCATCGCCTTTGGCGTCAAAGATGAGCCGCTTGGCGCTTTGCTCGAGAACGACCGCCGACCGCTCATTCACTTGGCAGGCCGGATCACACCGGACACTTGGCGGGGGGGTGAGGCGGCTCAGTTCGAGGTTGATGATGCAAGTGGAGCTTGAGCCAAAAAAGGCTTGAAAGCGGCGCGCCGTTTCCGTATCTCGCCGCTTCTGGGTGCAGCCCCGCTCTGCGCTCCCTTCGTCTATCGGTTAGGACGCCAGGTTTTCAACCTGGAAAGAGGGGTTCGATTCCCCTAGGGAGTGCCAATACTTCATTTTTATTGTGGTTTTTCAAAAGTTTAAGAAAAAGGTTAGACGCCTTTTTTCCAAGGTTAGACACTTTCCTCTTCCATCAGCTCAATTGTGATCGCTGGGTTGGTCGAGGCGCCTTAGGGTAAGAGCTCAAACACCAATGCAGTGGTGTAGCTACGGATATCGGTTTCGGCGCCTGCGGGTGCTTTGGCCATGTGCCGTACAAAGATGACGTGAGGTCCGGGACGGTCGGCCGATAGTGTAACCTGCCCTTTGTCAGTCAAGGTGTACGTCAACCCTTCACCATGATCGGTATAGGAATCGAATGATGCGACGAGGGTTGCTTTGGCGTCAGAAAGTGGTTTGCCGTCAAAAAGCACCGACAACTCAAGATCCGCATCGGTTGTAAAGCCCAGAGCGTCTTGAGCGGTCAACATCAATGAAAGCCGTCCAGAGGTGGACAGCGTTGTTGGCAGTTCAACCTCGCCATGGCGAATATAAACCTCCGAGATTGTTGCAGTTTGCGACGTCAAAATAGGGGAGCCGGCAGGAAGCTCCGAGGGATCAAGACCATCACGGCCGAGACGGACATAAGAGCCGTCAACGATTGATGCCTTGCCTTTGCGTCCTAACCGGTTGCCGGAGGATAACCGATAGACGCCAGGTTTACCCAGCGTGGCCGTGAGCAGTGTCACTTGATCGTGCGATTGGATATCGTCGAAAGCACGCTTTTCACCGTCCACGGTCAAAATATGGAAGTCTTTTGATCGCAGCGGATGTTCGATGCTGGGAAACCTGTCACTGAACGAAGCAATGGTCGTGACCGTGGTGCCTTCGTCAATTTTGAAGGCATTTGGCAGGAGGAAACCAACATCGGCGGAAGCGATTTGCGGAAAACCACAGGCCGCAAGAATCGTTGACAGAACCAAGTATCGATCAATGCACTGACGAAAGACCATCGCTTTACCGATCTACTTTGCGTCCGCGAGGGTTGTGGTTGTGCGCAAGCGCTCGGTTAACTGACCGATGTCGCTGGTGACGAAGCTGTCGATGACGTCGCGTGCCTCGATCAGTGCTGCGTCCAAGGTCTTCTCCCCATCTTTGACTTCCATCGCCAGCGTTAGGAGGGGCATGTAGAGTTCTTGGGTTTCGCCTTTGAGCGAAATAGCAAAACGATCATTGGCGTTGGCCGTGTCTGCCCATTTTGTCCGAACACCGGCCCAGAAAGCCGACGTTGCTTCCCAATAGGTGTCCGCTGCATCCACCGGGAACTCATCGAATTGACGATAGGTGTTGACCCCAACTTCGCGGACCAGAACCTGTGGTTCGCCGTTCAGGATCAGCTTGGAGTTGTCTTGCTCGTGCACCCAGCCCCATGGCGTCACGGCATGACGGTTCACCGCATCCACCGCGTGATAATCGTCCCGGGTCGTCATGTCCCGGCGCGGTAGGGGACGCCATTCCTGCGGAGGCGTCCATTCGGAAAGCCCGTCATTATAGGTCCACATACCGACGGCGCCATATCGCGGTGAATCATCGACTTGATAAACGGTCTGCGACCAAGACCCCTTTCGTTCAGAACGCGGGACGTCCTTCCATTCCCAAGCGTTTCCGCCTATAAACATCAGCACACGATCTGGCTCGAACTGCCAATCTTGGCGCCAGTGTTTGACCACGAAAGGACTGTCGTCCGGCCCTACAACAAGCAAATGCTGAAGGCTGATGAAATCGCCCCTGTCCTCAACAACGCGTACCACCTCATGACCGCCTGAGAGTTTTGGCTCTTTAAGCATGTAGCCCTCCAAAAAGGGCACAGTTTCAGTGAAATCGAAGGTCACTTTAAACTCGCCAGCCATCGCGAGAATCGACGCCCGGTCACGCTCAAAGGCGGAGGATTGGGTCGTATCACTGGCGACTTCCGTTGTCCCGTCATCCGTTGTGGTCGCGCACGCGGCCAGAGTCATTGAGCCAAGAAGGGCGGCTAGGAGGGCATGTCGGATTGGGGCGCTCATCGGTCTTCCTCGATCGCTACAGGTCATGGTTACCATCGCAATATCGCAATTAATAATGGCTTGCAATTTCAAAAGGCGCCTGGCACAACGCAAGTGCGAATGAATTGCAAATACAAAAGCGGGCGGGGTTCTCTACGATGTCATATGGGCAAGGAAATCGGAGCATTTTCCGAACAGGAACATGGGTATCTGTTTTGGCGCTGTCGGTCGCTGGCGCTTTGGCGAGCGAAGCACCAGCCAGCCCAGACATCGACTCGATCTCAGTCTACGCAACGCGCAACCCGATCCCGGCCTTCGATTATCCGGGGCAAGTCACCGTGGTCGAACGAGATGTCATCCTCGACTTTAACGCGTCCACGGTTTCCGATGTCTTCCAAGCGATTCCTGGCGCGCAGTTTGATTCAGGACCGCGCCGGACGGGCGATGCACCCACGGTGCGGGGCGTTCGTGGTGGCGGTGTGCTGATTTTTCTCGACGGTGCACGCCAAAGCTTCATATCCGGCCATGACGGACGGTTCTTTGTTGACCCAGAACTCGTGAAGTCGGTGGAGGTCGTCCGTGGTCCAACGTCGTCTCTTTATGGGTCAGGAGCACTGGGCGGTGTGATAGCAACACGGACGATAACAGCGAACGACGTCTTGGAGGATGAAGAGACACTCGGTATCCGTCTGAATACAGGTTATCAGTCAGCGAATGACGAATACCGGGTTGGGGCGACGGGGGTCTTTCGTACCGAAGACGGTAAGTTCGATGTGGTGTCGCATCTTACCTATCGCGACTCTGGATCGATTGAGCTTGGCAACGACTTCACGCTCCCAGCAGATGATGAAATCACCTCATCGCTCCTTAAAACAACCTTTAGGCCACGTGATGATCTCGAGGTCTTCGCATCTTGGAACCGCTACGGTAGCGAATCGACTGACCCGCAAAACCCACAAGGCGTGAACATCGCTGGTCCAGGTAACGATCTTGTCTTCCGTGACGTCGAGAGCAACACTATTCAGGGCGGTTTGCGCTGGAACCCCGAGGACAACAACCTGATCAACCTCAACGTTGTTGGTTACTATGCGGAGAACAGTGTTGAGGAGGATGAAGTTGATGATCCTCGTACAACCGATCGAACGGTGGAGACGATCGGCTTCACCATCGATAACCGATCAAGCTTTCAGCTAAACACAGCAAGCCTCCTCACTTTCACCTATGGTGGTGAGTATTATGAGGATGAGCAAACGGGTGAAGACAGTGACACCGCTGATGGCACACGAGGCGGGGTACCCGATGCGACCACGGAATTTATA
>JBCBUC010000020.1:0-68680 GCA_039818345.1 Pseudomonadota bacterium
CGGCGCAGGTCTCGCCGTTCTCCCTCTTTTCGGTGTCGGCATCGGCCTCGGCATCCTCTTCGGCAACTTCATGCAAGGCGCTTTCCGGAACCCATCGGCCACTGCTGGCCTGACCGGTAACTTCTTCATCGCCTTCGCTTTGACCGAAGCGACGGGCCTTTTCGCGCTCGTCATCGCGTTCCTCATCCTCTTCTCTTAAGAATGACGATGATGCGGTGGCTTCAGGCAGGCGCCGCGGGGGCGCTTGCCTTCGCTGGCGCTGCCTTCGCTGCCGAGCCTGCGGGTGCGGAAGCTACAGAAGGCGGCCTTCCTCAACTCAATGCTGGCACCTATGCGGGCCAAGTCTTTTGGCTCCTGGTCTTTTTCTTCGTGCTCTACCTTCTGATGTCGCGGGTGTTTCTGCCGCGTATCGGAACGGTGATCGAAGAACGACGTTCGCGGATTGCCGACGATTTCGATAAGGCTGCCGAGTTCAAACGTCAGGCGGACGAAGCGGAAGCTGGTTATAAAAAAGCCTTGGCTGATGCGCGTGCCAACGCATCAAAAATTGCCGCTGAAACACGCGCGCAAATCGATGCCGACATTCGGGCGATGCAGGCGGAGACCGACCAAAAGCTCGATGCCGATATCGAAGCGGCGGAAGCACGCATTGCCGAAACATCGGCAAAGGCGGCAGCAACCGTGCGGGACGCTGCCAAAATCACGACATCCGATATCGTTGTCGCGTTGATCGACGAAACACCGAGCGATGAGACAATAGAAGCAGCCCTGCAAAATGCAGGAGGAGCGCAATAATGCGTCAACTGATGAGCTCTGCCGCTGTTTTTGCCCTCGTATCGGGTTCAGCTCTCGCAGCTGACGCGAAGGACGGTGGTAACATTCTGCTCGACACGAACCTCTGGGTGCTGGTTGGGTTTGTAATCGTCGTTGCCATCTTGGTGAGCCAAGGCGTCGGCAAGACCATTGGCAGCGCGGTCTCCAATCGAGCGAAGACCATCCAAGAGCAGCTCGACGAAGCACGCAGCCTACGTGAAGACGCGCAAAAACTGCTCGCCGACTATCAAAAGCGCCAACGCGATGCGGAAAGTGAAGCCGAGGCCATCATTGCCCAGGCCAAAGCCGACGCAAAGGCGATGACCGCTGACGCGAAAGCGAAGATGGAAGAGCAAGTGGCCCGCCGTACCGAGGCTGCACAAGAGCGGATCGCACGGGCTGAGGCGCAGGCTTTGGCCGAAGTTCGTGCACAGACCGGGGATCTGGCGATTGAAGCGGCACGAGGCATTATCAAGGCTCGTACCGACGCGTCAGCGCAAAAAGCGCTTCTTGATCGTGCGATCACTGACATTCGCGGTAAGCTGAACTAATCGGATTGACGTCCGCCAGGGCCAAACAGTCGCCATGCCATGGCGGCGCCCTGCCCTGCGAGCAAAAACGTCAGCGGTATTGATCCAGCCACCGCAAGGGCGCGCGTTGTGTCTTGACCACCGCGCGCCAGCAGCGCAGCAGCGGCCAAAGCGGCCAAGATTGCTCCCCAGAAAATCCTGCTTCCCGGGGAAGGATCGGCATCGCGCTCTGAGAACATTGCAAGGACAAAAGCCCCGCTATCGGCGCTCGTGATCAAGAAAAAGATGATCAGCACCATCGTCACCACTTGCCAAAACGCTGTGAGCGGAAGATTTTCAAGGAGTACGTAGGTCGCCTGCGGCGCGGTGGCGAAGTCGCGCACGCCCAGATCAATCCCCGCTTGTTGTTGTGAGATCGCCGCGCCGCCGAGAACGGAAAACCATAGGATCGACGCCAAGGTGGGCACGATCACCGCGGCGATAACGAATACCCTTAGCGATCGCCCTTTGCTGATCCGCGCCAGGAACACACCGACAAAAGGCGTCCACGCAATCCACCAGAGGAGGTAGGTCAGCGTCCATGCGCGGGTCCAATCGCGCGCTTCACCTTCAGGCCGTAGGCTGACCGATAGTTCGACCAAAGAGCCCAAATAGGCCGACGTGCTTTCCCAAACAGTGATCAGAACAGAACCTGTCGGTCCTGCCACGAGAATGTAGGCCGCCAGCAGCAAAGCGATCAGCATGTTGACATTCGAAAGGATGGCGATCCCGCGCCTTAAACCAAGCCATGCGGAGGCTAAATAACCCGCCGTGATCAGCACCAAGAGGGCAATCTGCACACCGACAGAGCCCTCAATCGCCGCACCAGAAATCACGCGTAAACCTGCACTGGCTTGAAAGACGCCTTGTCCCAGCGATGCCACGATCCCAAACATGACAGCGATCAAGGCGGCCCAATCGATCACGCGTCGCCAAAACCGCGGCAGACCAGAAAAAGGCGCGCTCGGAAGAATAAGGCCGCCGCGACTCAAAGAAAGGCCGATCGCCATCGCGGACACCGCGTAAATCGCCCAAGCGTGAAGGCCCCAGTGAAACTGCGTGATGGCGAGCGCCTGCCGTCTGGCGGCACTTGAACCGGGCTCGATCCCCTCACCTGGTGACGGGACATTAAGGTGGATCAGGGGTTCAGCCGCGCCCCAAAAAACAAGGCCCGATCCCATCCCGGCGGCAAACATCATGGCGATCCAAGTGACCGTCCGGAACTGAGGCTTTGCGCTTGAACCACCAATCACTTCGCGCCCTTGGGGGAGGACCGCGATCGCCGCGCAAAGAACCAAACATGCAGTTGGCAGCATGAGGGCCCAGCGATCAAAATATTGAAGAAAAACGCGCGACGTCGCCTCCATCAGCGCACCAAACGAAGCCGGCGCCAGCATCGCCAGCAAGGTGAACACGCCAACGGCAAGAGGAAGCGCATGCTTGCGCTTGGTACTGCTTCCCTCCGGCATCAGCTGGCCTTCCGCGAAAGGAAGCCGGTGACCACGACGAGACCGGCGGCAAGTCCGAACCAAGTGATGGCATACCCTAAATGAGCGTTGCGGAAATCGAGGCGCGTTGTGTTCCCGCGCGGAAGATCGGTCGTAAGCGTGCTGTCGATGGCAAAAGGCAGGTATCGATCTTCCTGACCCGGCGTTAAATAAGCCGCGATCACCTGAAGGTCGCGGTCGAAGAACACCCCATCGGCCAGCCGCGCCTTGGGCGCCACAGCCGCGGCGAGCCCGCGTGCAGGTTCATAATGCCGGATAAGACCCGTCAGCTTTTCTGCATTGGGTAATGGATATGATGGGGCCTGAGCATCTTGGGGAACAAACCCCCTGTTCACCAGCAACAGACGATCCGAACCATCGTCCAACCGCATCACTTGAAACGCGTAGTATCCAGCTTGTCCCTCAAAGGTGCCAAAGACATGGGCAACCTTCTCACTGGGGAAGCCGCCAGTCACGGAGACGGGAAGATACTCTGTGTCTTCCTCCCGAGCGCCCTCATCCAAGACGGACAACAAAGGGACGGGCGTAAGATCTGCACGCTCTTCGACCTGCGTAATGAGATCCGTTTTCCAGCTAAGACGCTGCACTTGCCACGTTCCAAGACCGCAAAGCACCAGCGTTGCGAGGCTAGCGCATATTAACAGGACGGGCCGGAGAACAAAGTTCACGTCAGCCGACCTTCCGACGCATTGTTCTTGTACTGAAGGCCAATCATGAGGCCTTTGGTGGGACGCAGGCTTACGAAGGTGACCGCAATCGACGCCGCAAAAGAAACCAGCAGCGCCGCGCCAGCCGGCGCATCGAACCCAAAGCGCACCACAAAGGCCACACAAACCGCGACAACACCCGTGATCGACATGACGAAAAAGGCTGGGCCGTCCGCGCTATCGGCGAACGAGTAATCCAGGTCACACGCCGAACACACCGGTCTCAGCGTCAGATAGCCTTGGAACAATTCACCCTGTCCACAACGCGGACAGCGGCCGCGCATAGCGGCCGTTGCCGGATCAGAAACATGGTGATGCGGAACCATTGGTCGTTAGCTGAGGAGCCCTTGGTTCCCCAGCACATAGATCGCGGCGAACAAGAAAAGCCACACCACATCGACGAAGTGCCAGTACCACGCGGCGGCCTCGAAACCGAAATGCCGTTGACGCGTGAACTGTCCCCGCAGACCACGGATTAAGCAGACGAAGAGGAAAATCGTCCCAACAAGAACATGAAAGCCATGGAAGCCAGTCGCCATAAAGAAGGACGAGCCGTAAATGGTGCTGTTGTTAAACGTGAAAAGGCCGCCAGCCAGGGCTTCGTAATACTCAATGCCCTGAAAAACGGAGAAAATGGCACCAAGCCCGACCGTTACGATCATACCCCATTTAAAACCAGGCCGGTCACCCACCTGAAGGGCATGGTGCGCCCAAGTCACCGTGGTGCCGGAGAGCAGCAGAATGATCGTGTTGACCAAGGGCAACTGCCAGGGGCTAAGCGGTTTGACACCGTCGGGTAGCGCGCTGCCGCTAAAGATATGGCCCTTGGCATCGTTTTGCAGGAAGGCCGGTTGGCCATCGGCATTGAGCATCTGCTCACCGCCTGAGAGAATCACCGCTTCGCCTGCGCCAGGAAAAAGCGCCCATGCGAAAAACGCCCAAAACCAAGCGACAAAAAACATCACTTCGGAAAGGATGAAGAGAACCACGCCGTAGCGAAGTCCAATGCGAACCACATCGCTTGTGTTCTCGCCGGTCAAACTCTCGCGCACCACGTCGCGCCACCAGCCATACATCGAGAAAATCACACCGCCGAAACCAGCGATGAACAACCACGGACCCGACATACCGAACAGCTTGATTTCGGAATAGCGCCAAACAACAGCACCGAGCATCATCAGCATCGCAGCGACCGACGCGACAAAAGGCCAGGGGCTTGGGTTCACAAGGTGGTAATCGTGTTTGACGTCAGCGGCCATGGTCAGCTCTTTTCCAGGTTTGGTGCGGATTAGCGTCAGCCTCAGTCTAGCGCAACGTGGTATAAGTGCACGTTTGCCGCGCCGTCATAGTTGAGTTAATACGTTAACCAAACGCGTGGGGTGCCGGGGGATCAACGGATGGAAATCTTAGATCGGACGTCAAAATTGCCGTCGCGGCAACTGAAGCGACCGGGCGATTCAGCAACCGCTGAATCATCGGCGCTCAACGCCAATGCGGGTGCCAACAGCCAAACGGTCAATGTCGTCAGCGACTCAACGAGCGGTGCCACATCATCCACTGACCCAGATGGCGTGAATTGGCTGAAGAGAATTCTTCTTGGTCTGATGGGCCTGATCAGTGTCGGGACCGTTAGTGGCGGTATCTCCCTCTTCTCGATCCAGATCGGGATCAACATGGGCAAAGAAGAAGCCGTCTATTTCTATAAGAACTTCCCCACGTTCAATGTGCAGACGGGATCGCGGGTCGATCGCGATGGTGACCCTTGCGTGGTGGAGCTTGAGGACGTCGTCTGTTCGCCCGTGGCGACAGATGAGCAAAAGCGTGATCTTTCGACCTACTATCTCAAGCGCGGAGATTCCGATATCGCGATCGACAATCTACCGCGTGCCAAGGCGTCGTTTGACCTGGCTATCTCAATTGGCCGACCAGTCGGTGCCGAAAGCGCAGCGCTGGCGGCAACGCGGCTTCAGTATCTCAACCTCACCTGCGACTATGATGCAGATTCATTGGCCCGGGTTGCCCGCGACAATGAGTTTAACATCCTCGGCGGCGAGATTCGGATGGATCAGCGGCAGAAGGCATTGGCTGCCTTGCGGCATTACACGGGACCGGTTGACGGCAAACACAGCCAAGAGGTTCGCGACGGTGTGCGGGCTTTTCAAACCAGCCTTTGGTTTCCTGCGACGGGCGTTTTGACGTCCGAACAGGTGGTGCTGCTGATTTGCGGTGCAGCGGAGATCAAAGAGGACGTTGAAACCATGACCCTTTTGGGTGTCATGTACGCGACCGGCCTTGGTGTTCGCCAGAACACAGACCAAGCTCTTCAATGGCTGGAAAGCGCCGCCAGCGTTGGCAGCGCCGATGCCTCGTGGAACCTGGCTCTTCTCTTCGGTACACGCACGACCGAATCAAGCGCACTTGTATGCGATGCGACCCAAAACCCCGAACGGGCTGACAGCTATCTGCGTGATGCCATCAGAGCCGGCCATCCGGCTGCAATTGAAGCTTGGACGCGGCATGCCAACGAAATACCAGCTGTTCGCTGGAACAAGATCTCGAGTGAATTGCGTACACCAGAGGCTCTCGAACGCGTGGGCCAAAGCTGCAACCCGAACGGATAAGGATCATTAGCAATGCGTCTCGTCGTTTCATTTTTGGCAGCGGCCATCACGGCCATTGTGCTGACCGCATGCAGCCACAGCCCCAGCCCTATGCAGATCTGCTCAGCATCGTCGTTGGCTGAAGAACGCAACTCCACCATGTCCGCCGTTAATGGCGCTGAACGCAGAGCCTCGCAGAACGGCGCGACCGTGCTCAGCCAAAAGCTTCAAAGCTACAGCGCGCGGTTTGAGATTGCCCATCGATCGATGGTCTCAAGCTGCCAACTCTATGCCAATTGTCTGGACACGAATGGCGGCAAAGAGACCAAGTGCCTGAGGAGTGAAAGCCGCCTCGCCTCAGCCCAAAGCGAATATTATGGCATGATCCGCGAGTTCGATCGGTTGCAGGCCGAAGTGGAACAGACTTGCTGTCGTGCCAACGCGCGAGGAAGGGGACGACAACCAGTGCCGGGCACGGTGCAACAACAGGGCTGTAACCCCAATTGCGCCACAACACAGAACGTGTTCACCACGGACTGCTGCCCGCTTCCTTAACAGCTTTGGTCCATCGACCTCAGCTGTGGGCACAGTAGGCGGCAACAGCATGGTGCCGTCGGGCTAGGTAAAGACCTGTCTTGATGAGTGGTCAGACGAGCGAGCCGACTGATCATCAATCGATTGGTCGGCCGGCTTCACAAGACCGGAACTTTAACTGCGGGCAGAAACCATCCCGGCGGGAACATGAAGAGCGCCGACCCGCGTTCACTCATCCGCAGTCATCTTGTCTGTGATGGGCTGCTTCAAGCCAACCATCACAGACAACAGGTAACGAGAAACCAGGCTCAATCGGAGCAACGCTCTGATGACTGATGCTCCGGTTACCGCTCTTTTCTTTCTATTCCGCGGGGTTCAGCGCCTCTGCCGTGGGCTTTGGGTTCATCGGCACGCCCAAGGGAAGGTCGGGCGTCTTGTCCGAACGCGGTGAATAGCGTTTCGCGAGCGTCTCCCATTCAAGAACCATCTCACCACCGGTGGTATCGTGGCGTCGACGCCATGCCGTCAACATATCGAGACATGCGTGGTCGATATAGGTCAGATCCTCCACATGCACGTGCACCTCGGCGCCCGGCTTCACGCGATCAAGCGCCGCGCTCAACTGCGGAATAGAGAAGAACGTGGCCGAGCCTTGAAGATGAATGTCGACACGCCCCGACTCGGCTTCCTCGACGTCGATGTTCATGTGCGAGAAGACATAAACAAGCTTCGCCGTCGCAAGGAGGAACCCAAGCACGACGCCAGTGAGAAGATCGATAGCCACCACGCCGATCAGGGTCGTGAGGTAGATGGCAAGTTCCATCTTTCCGAACCTTGTGATCTTCTTGATCTGCGCCAGGTTCACAAGTTTGTACCCGGTGTAAACGAGGATCGCGGCGAGCACAGAGGTCGGAATATTATTCAAAAGCCATGGCAACGCGGCGACCGTCAACAACAGCCAAGCGCCATGCAAAATCGCCGATAATCGCGTTGTCGCGCCGGCTTGCACATTGGCGGTTGAGCGCACGATCACGCCGGTCATCGGCAATGCACCGACTGCACCGCAAAGGAGGTTACCGATGCCTTGAGCGCGCAGCTCTTTGTCGTAATTCGTACGAACACCCGAATGCATTTGATCGACCGCTGTTGCGCACAACAAGGTCTCAGCACTGGCCACAAAGGCAAAGATCAGACCCGTCAGAACAATGGTTGGTGTCATCGACGCAAACGCCGACATGGCAGGGATGTTCAGCGAATCCGCCAAATTTGCTGGAACATCGACTTTGGCAATCGGGAACTGCAAGAGCGCGGCTGCGACTGAGCCAACAATAACGGCGACCAGCGGTGCTGGGATCATTTTCAGGACCTTGGGTTTAAAGCGGTCCCATGCGAAAATGGAAACAATCGTTAGTATACCAATGAATGCTGCGAGGTGATGGATGCTTCCGTCAACAGGAAAGATGCCCTTGTAGATGGCGACGGGGATCGATGCGATGTTCTCAAGACCACTACCGCGGGGGGCATCATCGACCATCACATGGAACTGCGAGGAAAAGATCAACACTCCAATGCCCGCCAGCATGCCGTGGATGACCGATGGCGAAATCGCTCGGAACCACTGCCCCAAGCGCAAGAGGCCAGCGGTCAACTGGATAGCGCCTGCAATCAAAACAACGACGCCCAAAATAGCGAGGCCAAATTCGTTGACGAGCTCATACACAAGAACCGCCATGCCAGCCGCGGGCCCTGACACCTGCAACGGCGAACCAGCCACAAACCCAACGACCAAACCGCCGACAATGCCGGTTACCAGCCCCAATGCGGGCGGAGCGCCGGAAGCAATAGAAATGCCCATGCACAAGGGCAGGGCCACAAGGAAGACAACGACGGAAGCCAAGATATCATTGGTGCGGCTTCCAAGGTCGAGACCAGGGGTTGAGGCGGTGGCGGTCATAAAGGCGCTCCTTGGTGAATTCCCGAAATTAGTGCGAAAAGTGCGTGCGTCGAGGGAAGATACAATCAATCGTGCATGGGCAGCTCTTTGAAATTTCTCGCTTAGGTTGCTGCTAAAACCTGAGGTTGACTGACAGAAGCCAAGACCCGTGGCTCGGCCGAACCACTCTGCCTACTTCTTATTCATTGCTGGCTATCGACACGGCAGGACAAACTGCTGGCGGCCGAATGCCGGGTACTCTCCTTCACAACAGATTTCGGCTCAGCTGAGGCCTTTTTTCGTCCGCGCTTCACCCCTGTCATATTGCACCGCACACATCGCTGTTGCACAGCGGCAGATTGTGTCGATCGATCGACATATCGTTCGCAAGATCCGGCGATACAGTTACTGCAATGAGTGGCCTGCGAACAAAATAAAAGCGCCCTTGGTGAGCGCTTCGACGTCTTTTCAAGTAGCAGTATTCAGCGTCGGCAACTCACGCAAGAATATTGTGCAGTGCACAGTACAAAAAACAGTCAGAGCAAAAATTGCCCGCTTTTAGGGAGCGGTTTTTTCAATCGCGTTGCGAATGACAGGCGGACATTTTGACTTGATGCTCAGCATAGCCTTATTCACCGGCGCGAACCGGCATCGCATGGAACGGACAAGTCTTTGAATTGGTTTAAAATAAGGTGCCAAAAACAGAAGCCCGATGGCGATCATAATCGCGCCGACGGGAATCGGCATCGGGAAAAGCACCAAACCAGTGACGACCAAAACGCTGCCGGTCACCTTGTGCAGTAAGGTCAGAAGACTTGCAGTCAACGGGCCCATCAGAAATTCACCACCATCATTGCCACTCCGTAACAGGCGCAGCTTCCCAGCGCAATTGTATCTAGCGAATATGATGCCGTTATGAAGCAACATGCAGCGTTTTCCACCTGCGGCTTAACCAGCCCGTGACCGAAACTGCCCCTTAGGACATAAGCAGGGCATGGCTTACCGATCTCTCCGCGACTTCATTGAGAAACTCGAATCCGAAGGTGAATTGCTGCGCGTCACCGAACCGGTCTCCACCGACTTGGAAATGACAGCGTTTCAACGCGAGATGTTGGCCCGTGGCGGGCCAGCTGTGCTGTTCGAAAATGTAACAACAGAGACGGGCGAGCGCTCGCCCATGCCCGTGCTCGTCAATCTCTTTGGAACGGTACGGCGCGTGGCGATGGCGGTGACCTTTGGCGACAAAGAACGGCGCACTGGTGAAGAGTTGCGCGATGTCGGAGAGACCCTCGCCTTCTTGCGCCAACCCGAGCCGCCGCAGGGCTTGCGGGATGCGATGGAACTCCTACCGCTGGCAAAACAGGTGCTTGCGATGCGGCCAAGCAGCACGAAAAAAGCGCCGTGCCAGGAGATCGTGCTCACCGGTGACGAGATCGACTTGCATAAAATCCCCGTGCAGACGTGTTGGCCTGGCGAACCAGCCCCTCTCATCACCTGGCCCTTGATTGTCACCAAGGGGCCATCTGACAAGCGCGAAGACAACTTCAACCTCGGCATCTACCGTATGCAGAGATTGTCGAAGGACAAGACCATCATGCGCTGGCTCAAGCACCGCGGCGGTGCGCAACATCATCAACGCTGGAGCCAAGAAAAGTCAGAGCCCCTGCCCGCCGCAGCCGTTCTGGGCGCAGACCCCGGCACCATCCTCGCCGCGGTGACACCCGTGCCTGACACGCTCTCCGAATACCAATTCGCAGGCCTTTTGCGCGGGAAAAAGGCTGAACTCGTCGACTGCAAGACCGTACCACTCAAAGTGCCCGCCGAGGCGGAGATCGTGCTCGAAGGGCATGTTTCGCTTGAGGAGTATGCTGATGAAGGCCCTTATGGAGACCACACGGGATACTACAATTCCGTCGAGCCCTTTCCCGTCTTTACCGTGACCGCCATCACCATGCGGAAGGATCCCATCTATCTTTCCACCTTCACCGGCCGGCCACCTGATGAACCGTCGGTCTTGGGCGAAGCACTGAACGAGGTCTTTATTCCACTTCTTCAGCAGCAATTTCCAGAAATCACCGATTTCTGGCTGCCGCCCGAGGGCTGTTCCTACCGCATTGCGGTCATCAGCATGAAGAAGGCTTATCCTGGCCACGCCAAGCGGGTGATGATGGGGGCGTGGAGTTATTTGCGTCAGTTTATGTACACAAAATGGGTCATCGTGGTGGATGACGATATCAATGCCCGCGACTGGAAAGACGTCTGGTGGGCCATGTCCACCAAGATGGACCCCGTTCGCGACATCACGACACTCGATCATACACCAATTGATTATCTCGATTTTGCTAGCCCGGTCTCTGGGCTCGGCTCCAAAATCGGTCTCGACGCGACCGATAAATGGGAAGGCGAAACCAACAGGGAATGGGGAGAGGTGTTATCAATGGACAGCGACGTCGAAGCCAAGATGCGCGACCTTATCGATCGTTTAGCCATACCTTCTGCGACTTGATCACATAATTGAAGCAGATAGGGTTTAGGTCGGGGGGCCAAATCGACTCGGCAATCATTCGAGTGAAAGAGGGTGTCGTGCGTCAGCTCATCCGTTCCATACCAGGACTCATTTACGGGACGCTGTTGCTCGCAGGCTGCAGTGGTGGTGGCGGTAGTGACGGAGGATCAGCCGACCCAACGTCCACCGTATTGACGGTGTCGGGTGTTCTGCTGTCGGATCCAATCTTGGACGTCGACAGCGACATCAACGACCCCGAAGCCATTCCTCAAACCAATGACAGCATCATCACCGCGCAAACCATTGCAGCGGGCAGCGAGGTTCGGGGTTACGTCACCGCTGAAGCAACCGATGACGACGATTCTGACGATAATTTTGCTCTGTTTAATGATGAATCGGACTTTTACGAGGCGACGATTTCCGCTGGCCAGAGCCTCGTCATGACCTTTTCTGATTACCAGACGACCAACCCGGCCGCGGTTGACCTTGACCTATACCTCTATGACCAGTCCGGAAATCTGGTGAACGGATCAATTTTGATTGCATCGCCCACGGAGCAAGTGACCGTCAGTCAGTCGGGCAGCTATTTTATCGAAGTCAACGCTTTCCGTAACTCCTCGAACTACAGCCTCGCTCTGACCGAAGCTGCGCAGACCGGTCCTCAAAGCAGCGCGCAAGTCAATCTGGCGAGCATGGCGCCCCGCCGCGCCACGGCGATGCGCGACGACATCTCTGCGTTTTCCAACGTCTTACAGTCCATGACGGCAAGTACCCCAGCAACCGCCTCGACCTTGGCAAGCAAAGGGCGTGACCGTCCGCGCTCAATGTGGGTAACGGAGACGGAGCTGCCGCTTTCAAAACGAGGCGCCTTATCGGGTCAGTTCCCTTTGGCATCCGTTCTGGGGGCCAATGGAAACGATCAGCCCTCCGACGACCGGCATCACCAAAAGCTCGCTCTTCTGCGTCACATCAAGCAAACAAACAGCCTTGCGGGGGACGATGTGGTGCGGCCCTACCACTACCCGCGCTACAGCGCCGCTGCTCCGCAAGACCCTGACCTCCAATGGAACCTGCCCGCTATTGAGTGGCAAGAAGCGCTGACTGAGGTTGAACTCTCGGCGCCCGCTATTGGCCGCCCGTTGATCGCCGTGATCGATAGCGGGGTTTTCTCCAGCCACCCAAAAATTGCGCCGGTCCTCACCGATGCACGGGATTTCGTGCCGCGCTTCATTGACGGCGACGCGATCGATGATGCGTTGGCCCTGTCACAAGGCGGTAATGCGGCGGAGGCGGACGACAATGTCGAACTCAATGATCCTAACCCTGACGACTGCTATGTTTTTCACGGCACGCATGTAGCGAGCATCGCGACTGCGCCTTCTGCAGGCGGCACGATTGATGGCACCAACATGGATGGTGTGGTGCCCTTCTCTGACCTCATGATGCTGAAGGTCGGGAACAGCAACTCACCGGATTGCGCGTTCATTGTCGGTGATGTGGCGGGCGCTATTCGCTATGCAGCGGGCCTTCCTAACAGCTCCGGTGTGCTTCCGGCCCGCGCGGCCGACGTGATCGCCATGGCATTTGGCGGGCCTGAACCGGATCCTGCGACCGAGGCTGCTATCGAGGAAGCCGTGGCCGCGGGGGTCATTCTTGTGGCGGCCGCGGGGAATGCTGGTCAGTTTTTTCCGTCACCTGAGTATCCTGCCGCCTTCAACGATGTGTTCGCGGTCGCAGCCACAGACATCAACAACAACCGTGTTGAATACAGCTCGTTCTATCCCGAGGTGGAAATCGCCGCGCCCGGCGGGAACGGACAGTTCGACACCAATGGCGATGGCGAGGTTGACGCCATCATCGGCGCAATCGCCAGCCTGAACGGCGCAGAAACTGCTTTTGATGCGGATTATGCTCTTTACCAAGGCACGTCGATGTCAGTGCCCCACGTGGCCGCTGGCTTTGCCCTGATGAAAGCGATCTACCCGGAGCTTGATACCGAAGAAGCCCGCAGCGTGTTGGAAGAAGGCTTCCTCACCATCGACATTGATGCCGAGGGCCGTGACGACAACACAGGCTTCGGTCTCATGTCGCTCAAAAAAATGGTCGATACAGCGATCGCTTTACGCGACGACACGCTGGTTGTTCCGTCGGATTTCCGCGTGACGCCGAGCACGCTGACGCTGGGTAACGTCACTGCTTCGGCAACCTTCACCATTAGCCGCTCTGGTGCCGTCGACTTTACGATCAGCAGTGTAACGACCAACAGCATCAGCGCCCCTTCTGGGGCCGTGTCGGACCCAGCGGCGTTTTTGATCGATGCGGATGGTTTTGGTTCCTATGAGGTGCTGATCAACCGGACGGACGTTGCTCCTGGTGCGTATAACGCCGAAATCGCGGTCACATCGAGCGAAGGCACAACAAAGACTGTGCCGCTCAGCTTTGATGTGCCCGCGCAAAGCACCAGCGCTAGCACAGCGCCAACCCGGGTTATTCTTCAGCGTGAGAACAGTCCTGGGTCCTTCACCAACGTGACAACGATCGTCGCGGGCACAGGGGCCGGCAGCACCGTGACCTTCAGCGCGCTCGATCCTGGGAATTACCGCGTTCTCTATACCACCGATATGGACAATGACGGCCAGATCTGTGACGGCGGAGAGCTTGGCGGCTCTTTCCCCGGCGGTGATTGTCAGTCCACCGACACGATCAGCGTCATCGCCAGCAACACCAACCTGGATTTCGTCCTGACACGGCTTGATGATTAACCGCGGCTTTAGGGAATGTTGCGCGGCGACAGGAACGAGGTATTGCCAGAGGCCGTTTTCTCATGAGGGGCCCCGGCACTCCGCTATGGCTGGGATGACGGCGGGATAGGGCCAAGGTCAAACCAGAGATCGCGCCATTCGGGGTTCTCTTTTTCAATCAGTTCGATCTTCCATTCCCGGCGCCAGCGTTTCATGCGCTTCTCCGCCGCGATCGCGCCGGGCATGTGATCAAAGCCTTCGTACCAGACGAGGCGTTTTAATCCGTGTTGGGAGGTAAATCCGGGAGTGAGGCCCTCGCGATGTTCATAAACCCGTTTCGCTAAGTTCGACGTCACGCCAATGTAAAGCGTCCCCCGCTTATGATTGGTCATGATGTAGACGGAGGGAAGCATAATGCTTTTTAGAGCAGTATCTCAGTTCCGTCATCCCGGACGCCGCAGGCGATCCGGGACCCATGGCCGAAAGAGCAGTTGGCACCAACCACCACCGTCATCCCGGCCGAAGAGCTGGGATCCATGGCAGAAAGAATGGGAACGAAGCTACGCAGGATCAGAGCGCGTGCCCTGGGTCCCGGATATGGGCTCCGCCCATTCCGGGATGACGGGAAGGGTTTAAGCCACCTGTCTAGAAGCTTCCTTGGTCGCCAAGTATTGCTGAACAATCTCGTGGCCAGCAACTAAAAGTGAGGCTGCACCCATGATCAAATGCCTAGAAGACTCCTCACGCCCATAGAGAACGAACGTATCTTCATCCCTGTCGACTGTAGAACTAAGGATATGTTGTATTCCGGGATGAGCGTCCTGGCTTATTGGTCGATAAAGACCATCGTAAAGATGTGCCTGATCTACTCTTGCGAACCGACGCTCCAACGGTAGGTCGGAGTATCCTTCTTTCTTAAGTTCTTGCAGTTGCTGATTGTGTGCGGCACGCTTTTCCTGGAAACCATCGGAAGCAGCGATCTCTCCAAGCATACGCATTCCAGCGCTCTCAGGCCGAATCATCCTTGTCCAACTCAGATGATAATCAAAGTAGAGTTGATTTTGATAGTCGGGAAAGTTCTTGAGGTTCTCTAGATGAATATACTCCTCGACCAAGGCTCGAAACACAGGCGGTACCGCTATCGGACATTGGTTGGCCTCGAGAGCCAATATCGCCCCCGCAAGTTCGGTCATAGAAATCAGAAAACCTACAAACAAGCCATCTCGATTGAGATAGGGGCTGGCAGAAACACCCATGAGGTACTCCTGAACAGAGTTATGGGCGTCAGCCAGCTCCTTACAAGATGGGGATGTCTCTCGGCTGATCATCTCACCCCTTCATCTTCTCAAATTGCGCCCACACACCATCCGCACCGTGCCAGGCGCCTTGGGTGGCTCCCTTTGAGTACTCCGTGGCGCGTGCTTCGAAGAAGTTGGCGTGCTCGACGCCGTTGAGCATTTCGCGCAGCCAAGGGAGCGGGTGTTTTGAAACGCCGTACACCTCAGGCAAGCCAAGCTGCTCCAGGCGCCAATCCGCCACGTGGCGGATATATTGCTTGATATCGTCCGGCGTCATGCCCGGCACATCACCCATCTCAAAGGCGAGGTCGATAAAGCGATCCTCGAGGCCGACCACGGTTTTGCAGCAATCAACAATGTCATCGGCCACGGATTTGGTCAGACAACCGGTTTCATGCGCGAAGGTGTGGAAGAGCTTGATCATGCCCTCACAATGAAGGCTTTCATCCCGGATGGACCATGTCACGATCTGGCCCATGCCCTTCATTTTGTTTTGCCGCGGGAAATTCATCAGCATCGCGAAGGATGCAAATAGCTGAAGCCCCTCCGTGAACGCACCAAACATCGCCACGGTGCGCGCGATATCGGCTTCGTTATCGACGCCGAACTGGCCCATGTAATCATGCTTGTCGGCCATTTCCTTATAATCAAGGAAAGCGGAAAACTCTGACTCCGGCATGCCGATGGTCTCCAGAAGGAGCGCGTAGGCCGCCACGTGGATCGTCTCGATGTTGGAGAACGCCGCCAGCATCATCTTCACCTCAACCGGTTTGAAGACGCGCGCGTAGCGCTCCATGTAATTGTCATTCACCTCGACATCGGACTGGGTGAAAAAGCGGAAGATCTGTGTCAGGAGGTTCCGCTCTCCGTCCGATAGCGCCCGCGCCCAATCCTTGCAGTCCTCACCCAGGGGCACCTCTTCGGGCATCCAGTGAACCTGTTGTTGCTTTTTCCAAAAGTCATAGGCCCAAGGATAGCGATGCGGCTTGTACCCCTTGGACGGGATCATCAGACCAGGCAGCTGGCGACCGTTTTCGGGGGCGTCGAACATGAACTCTCTCCTCTTAGAACCTTAAGCCCTGGGCTCTAGCGATTGGGTGAACAGATGCTTAACACACACATGATGTTGTGTCTCTCCCCTTAGGCAGGGCTGTTTGTCCACAAGATAAAGGGATGAGGTGTCGCAGGAGGGGCAGCGTAACTTTGCCTCGCCTGGCCGCGAAGCATGTGCTGGACTGGATTTTTCGCAACCTCAGAGCTCGCCCCAATGAAGAAGCTATTCCTGCTTATCGCCCTGCCACTGACCCTTCTTGTGGGCTGTAACGCTGAAGCCCAGCGGGAGTTGGGGCCGATGCCGCAAGACTTAAAAGAGATGCTGGTCGCAGGCGGCTGCTTTTGGTGCGTCGAAGCTGACTTTGAAAGGTCGACGGGGTTTACGAGGTGATCTCCGGTTATGGCGGAGGCACCAATGTCGGCCCGACCTATAAAAATTATGAGGCCAATGGGCATCGCGAAATCGCGCTCATTCGCTATGATCCAGACATCATCGGTTTTGAGGAGCTTGCCACCCTCTTTATACGCACGATTGATGTGACCGACGATGGTGGGCAGTTTTGTGATCGGGGCTTTGGCTACACCACCGCCGTCTATTACGGCACGCTCGCAGAACAAGACATCCTCGAACGCGTGATTGCAGAAGGCGAAGACGAAATCGGCCGGGATATTGTGACCCCGATTGAGCCCCTCCCTACCTTTTATCCGGCTGAGGACTACCACCAGGACTATTACAAGAAGAACTCTGGGCGGTACCAAGTCTATCGCGGCCTGTGCGGTCGCGACCGCACCGTGCGCGGCATTTGGGGCCGCGCCGTCGGTGACGCTTAGGCCGCCGCGGGCCGTGAGAGCAGGAGCGTCGGTAGCAAGACCGCGACGAACCCTGTGTTGGTCACGATGTTAAGCGGGTAGCCGTAAATCAGCGACGTGACGTTATCGAGGACGAACCATACGGCGAGGCCGATCAGCGCGGCATCCCACACCACCCGCGCGCCTGAACGCATCGCGATGGCTATCGTCAGAAACCAGCCTGACATGATCGCGCCCATGAGACCGTAGCAGAAATTAAGGGTCCGATCGACGAACGGGTCGGCGAGCGGCGCTGGTCGGTCAGCGCCGTAGAACATCAGCTCGAACGGATAAAGCCGGGCAAGGTTTGGGAAGACATTGAAGAAAACCGCATAGGCAACGAAGGCAAACATGATCGTGCGCGCGGTTTTCGCGCTGATCGTGGCAATCTGGCGGGGCTCTTCGACTGTTGTGGTGCTCATTGGGGTATCCCTTCATGACGACACCGCGGAGACTTTCGCAAAGACATCGTCCACACCATGATCTCTGAGGTCATGGCGCTCTGCACCCCAGATGGGATAAAACACCATCATGTTTGGCGCAGAACTGAAACGATGGCGTTTGGCCAAGCGGCTCAGCCAAGAAGGGCTCGGCGATCTGGCGGGCGTGTCTCCTCGACATGTGTCCTGCCTTGAGCGTGGCGTGGCGTGGCCGTCAGAGCACATGGTCTTGCGTCTTGCACGCGCGCTTGAACTTCCCCTGAGAGAGCGAAACGCGCTTCTTGGTTGCGCTGGTTATGTCCAGCGGTGGAGCGACGCGGGCGATCAGATCCCCGAAAAACTAAAGCCCGCCGTCGATCGGCTTTTAAGCGGGCAACGCACACCGGCCTATGTCCTCAACGGCACCTATAATGTTCTGCGTGCAAATGAACTTGGATGGGTGTTTCTCAATATTCTCGATCCGCTTGCCAAGGAAGGGATGAACGTAGCGGAGGCCTTTTTTCGCGACGGCCCTCACCGCAAGCTGCTCGAGAACTACAAGGCCATTGCGCAATCCTTTCTCGCACGAGCTAGGTCGGAAGCCTCCAATCAAGGCTCCAACTCGGTTCTTTGGCCAATCATTGAGAAGGCGGAGCAAGACCCGGTGATCAATGACGGCAAGGAACCGCTCTTGCTTGTGGGGGAACCCGTCATCCCGATGACGCTCAACGCTTTTGGAACGCAAACACGGTGGATGAGCGTGCTCATGACTTTCGGATCGCCGCAGGACGCTATGGTTGAGCAACTCACCGTCGAACAATTTCTGCCAGCGGACGATCACAGTGCTGCTTTTGTTGAGGCGCTCTATCTGTCAACGCCAACAACCACCAGGCGAGAAGAAAGCGCTGTCACCGTTCCTTGAGGTTAGCGCCGTTCAAAGCACCCGGCAGACATCGCCGCGCGCAGCTTCAACGACCATCGCGTAAATCTCATCGCTGGGGGCTAAGCGCCGAATAACCGCCACCCCTTTGGCTTTGTTGAGCTCATAAACAGGAACGCCCTCAGGCGTTGGCACATCGTCATCGCCGCGCAGCCGTAACACAGCGCTCGTAACCGCCGGTTCCTCCGGGCCAAGATCGATACCGACGATGTTATCCGTCTCGCTGTCATAAACGTTGAGCGACGCATAGCTCACCCACGCAGCACCTTTGACCAACACCGGGCCTTCGGATAGATCAAAGCGGCACACGGAATAAGCAACGTCCGGCGACATACGCACAACATTTTGCTCATCCGGCGTTGCGCGCGGCGCGAGTGCAAACGCATGAAGGGGCGTGCCCCGCTCCTCCATCATGGTCACAGCCCGTCCCATAATGACGCTTGGCAACGCTGATAAGGTCAACATATGGGCGATCACGGCCACTGCGGCAAAAGCACTTGCTGGTAAGATGAGTGGGCGGATCATTGCTCATCCTCACAGGAGAGTTTGACAACAGAGGGAGGGTTCACGTGCGATTTCGGGTCGGCCAAGACCTCGCTGTCTGGCCGGTAAAGCCGGAGCGTGAGATCAAAACCGCCTGCAGATCGACTAGAAATCCAATTGGTCTCACCAGCAGGGCGGGTCGGCGAAATCATCGCCTCCCATGGACCACCCTCTGGGACATCACTGGCATCAAAAGACAGAGCACGGTCATTGTTTAACGGCAACTTGCTCTCTTCGTCGTAGAGCGTGATGGACCACCAGTAGGACGCTTGATCACCGCCGCTCATACGGTAGGTGCACTGCTCTGTAAGCAGATCACCCGAATCATCGGCATTACGAGCAAAGTAGACAGCACCTTCTTTACGCATAGCGAGCAGCCCATGGCGGGCAATGCGCGCACGAAGATAGGGATCGGCCGCCTCCGAGCCGACGGCCCAGTCGCTGAACCATCCGTTTATCTCCACATCAGCGAATGACATGGGTCGCTTCGTGCCCATAAGGCCGGATGCCCAAAGAGCGGATATCGGCCCAACAACAGCGCCCACGGCGATAGCGCCAACAACAGCAAAAATACGCATCATAATCGTGATCTTAACCCCGTGCATGGTGCTGGACAAGCAAATCGCTGTCACTCATCTCTTCACTAGAGACACGCGGTGTGTCAATATATTGGCGAAGCAGGTCGCTAACCTGCGGGAGGAAACAATGGCATTCGGTCGCTGGCTGCCAGCAATAGTTTTTGCTGTGGGCATGTTATTTGGTGCTGCATCTGCACAGGAACGTCCAAACGTCGTCGTCATACTGATCGACGATGTCGGCTTTATGGATCTCGGTGCGTTTGGGGGCGAGGCAAAAACACCCACGATCGACGCACTGGCCGCCCGCGGGACCATGTTCACAAGGGCTCACACCTCGCCGCTTTGCGCGCCTTCGCGGGCCATGCTCCTGACAGGAATTGATAGCCATCGCGCAGGGGTTTCATCGATCCCTGAAGTGCTACCGCCTGAACTCATAGGAAAGCCCGGTTATGGTCTGAGTCTAGAGCCCGGTGTGGAGACCATCGCCACACATTTACGCGCTTCGGGCTACCGAACCTTCATGACGGGCAAATGGCATTTGGGCAGCAAAGCCGGCGAGTTGCCGATCGATCACGGCTTTGATCGCTCTTTTGCGCTCGATGCATCCGGTGCGGACAATTGGGAAGACAAGTCCTACATGCCCTTCTACGACGAAGCGCCATGGTTTGAGGATGAAGAAGAAGCCGATCTGCCTGATGATTTTTACAGCTCCGAGTTCATTGTCGACAAGATGATTGATTATCTCGACTCAGATGATCGAGACCAACAGCCTTTCTTCGCCTATCTCGCTTTCCAAGCCATCCATATTCCCGTCCAAGCCCCTCGTGAGTACACCGAGCAGTATCTCGATACCTATGCCCTGGGATGGGATCACTTGCGGGAACAGCGTTTCACCCGCGCCAAGACGATGGGGTTGATCCCGCAAGATGCCGCGCTGGGACCTATGCATGAAAGCATTGATCGCTGGGACGATCTCAATGCCGAGGAAAAGGCTTTCCGGACAAAAAGCATGGCGGTGAATGCTGGCATGCTCGCGGCGATGGACGATCACCTTGGCCGCTTCATCGACTATCTTCAGTCGACCAACCATTTTGATAACACAATTTTTGTCATCACCTCGGATAACGGGCCAGAGTACAATGATCCACTCAAGGCCAGGGGCATGGGCACATGGCTCCGGCTAAACGGCTATAACTGGGATACCGAAACCCTGGGTGAAAAGGGAAGCTACGGCTTTATCGGACCGGCATGGGCGAGCGCAGCGGCCAGTCCCAGCGCACGGTTTAAGTTCTATCAGTCAGAGGGCGGAACACGAGTGCCGCTTGTCATTACCGGCCCGGGGCTTTCGCGTGCCATGCGGTCGGCAGCCTTCACCTATGTCACCGACATCACGCCAACGCTGCTTGACCTCACCGCATCAACCCCGGTGGACGGCGTCGCGATAACCGGCCGCAGCCTAGGGCCCATTCTGCGCGGCGAAAGCGAGGTCGCCTATGGCCCTGATGAACCGGTGGGCATGGAGATGGCCGGGCATTCCGCCCTTATCCGTGGTCAGTATAAGCTGCTTCGTGATGGGAGACCTTACAGTGATAATGTCTGGCGTCTCTTCGATATCATAGCCGACCCGGGTGAAACCAACGATCTCGCAGCGAAGATGCCCGAGCTTTTTGAAAGCATGATGACCGACTATCAGGCTTATACTGAAGAATTTTCGATCTTGGCCCTGCCGGAAGGTTACTCGACCGCCAAACAGTTGAACGCAAATGGGATCCGTAATTCTATCAAGACCTATGGCCCGATGCTTCTTGGTCTTCTCTTGATGGTGATCGCCATCATAGGCGGCAGCATCTATTTTCTTATCAAACGCATACGCATGCGGAGGGTTTAAGGTATGAAACGTCTTTTTCTAGGGATCGTTGGGGTCATTGCGGCAATCGTGGTTCTTGGCTGGATCAACTACGAGAGCATTATTCTTGCGATGGCGGCCCGCGAGAAAACGGAATTCAATGAAGAGACGGTGGACATTGCTTGGCAGCAGGGACCCTCGGTACCCGCGGTCGGTGAGCGCCCGCCGAACATCGTTTTCATTCTCGCGGATGATCTAGGCATCAACGATATCTCGACATTTGGTGGCGGTATGGCTGGCGGTACTGTTCCCACACCGAATATTGATCGGTTACGGGCCGGCGGTGTCAGTTTCGATGTCGCCTATGCCGGTACGGCGAGCTGTGCTCCTTCCAGGGGTATGCTGATGACGGGACGTTATCCCACGCGGACCGGATTTGAGTTCACCCCCACACCAGGAAGAATGGCACCCATCGTTGCCACTATCGCCAATCGGAACCGCGGCGGGCGTCCTCAAACCAAACACATCAAGGCAACAGATGCGCTCCCTTATGAGCAACAAGGTCTTCCGGGTTCTGAGGTCACCATTGCCGAGGTGCTGCAAGACCAGGGTTATCACACGGTCCATATTGGCAAATGGCATATGGGGCGGGAAGGCGAATTTACCGCGAACAATCAAGGCTTTGATGAAAGCCTTCTGATGGCCAGTGGTCTTTTCTTGCCCGAGGATGATCCTAACGTCGTCAACGCCAAGCTCGACTTTGACCCTATCGATCGGTTCCTTTGGGCCTCCATGCAGTACGCAGCTCAGTTTAACAATGGAGAATGGTTCAAGCCTGGCGGCTACCTCACCGATTGGTGGACTGATGAAGCCGTCAACGTGATCGAAGCCAACAAGAACCGTCCCTTTTTCCTCTATCTTGCCCATTGGGCTGTGCACACACCATTGCAAGCGACCAAGGAAGACTACGAAGCGTTGTCCCATATTGAGGACCATGGAGAACGCGTCTATGCGGGAATGATGCTGTCCCTCGATCGCAGCGTTGGTCGCGTGCTCGATGCGCTTGATGAACAAGGCCTCACCGACAACACCATTATCGTCTTCAGTTCCGATAATGGCGGTGCTGGTTATATCGGCATCCCCGAGGTCAACGCCCCCTATCGCGGATGGAAGTTGACCTTTTTCGAAGGAGGCATCCGCGTACCGATGTTCATCAAATGGCCTGGCCAAATTGAGGCGGGTTCGACCATCACAGCGCCGGTCAGCCATATCGACGTCATGCCGACCCTAGCGGCAGCGGTGGGCGCGCCTTTGCCGCCAGTCGAAATCGACGGGGTCGATTTGCTCCCGATTGCCCGCGGCGAGACCGACGCCAGGCCGCATGACGCGATCTTCTTTCAGTCGGCTGGCTATCAAGTCGTTCGTGCAGGCGATTGGAAGCTGCAGATCGGTGCCCGCCCTGGTGCCACCTTCCTGTTCGACCTCGCCGAGGATCCCACTGAACAAATCAATTTGGCCGATCAGTATCCCGATCGAGTGGCTGAACTCACCACGATGATTGAACAGCACACGGCAACTGGGCGAGCACCACTTTATCCGCATCGGCTTGAAGGAGTCATCGCGGTCGACGCGACGATCGATCAACCCTTTGATTTGGCAAACGATGAATACATCGTCTGGCCCAATTGATCGGATTGGAATCGAAGGTCGACCTTCTAATCTCGTTGTTCGATTGCTATGCAATCGACCCGAGATTTACGCTTGATCGGGTATAGCCGGGCGGATCACCGTTTCGATATTGAGCTGACCCTCAAGGCCCGCTGTGCGATGGACGGAGATATCTTGCCACTTTTGAGAGGTTGCCATTCGGAGCAGTGCGTTGCGATTAGGGTACGAAGCAATCGCCACTTCGTGCCACATATCCTCCACTTGGCCGAGCGCTAATATGGTAACGTCACCGGCAAAAATCACTTCTCCGCCAAAGTCTTTGATCAGCTTCGCCACCTCTTTACCGTAGAGCATGTAAGCTTCACGACCAGAAAGGTCCGTGGGCCGCCCATCCTCATAGGCTGCCTTGTCCTTAAAGCGCAGAAGATTGACCATGAAGATAGGGCCTGCAGGACCTTCCTCCATCATTGCCGCTATCTGTTTTGGATCGCTCGGCTGAACCTCATTGACCACTTTCATTTTCGATCCTCCTCTGACGGTCTGGCGAGACCATTGGGTCTCGCCAACCATTCATGCTGATAGGCTTTCGCCAACTATTGACACCATCTGTGCCATAATATGGCGAAAGGTCAACGAGGATCGAGCAGCATGCTGCTTTTAAGGGGTCGTTTCTGCGATACTCGGTCTGCTGTTGAGGTTTTCACGCCAACGCCAAATGTTGGTAAACTCCTCCGGCGGCCGACTTTTGATCACTTTGGAAAAATCAACGGCCACCACCGCGACCAAATCAGCGGCGGAGAAATCATCCGTTGCAAGATAGTCACGACTTTCCAGTTTCTCGTTGAGCACCTCCCAGAACACACCGAGACGCTTTGCGCCGCGTTGCGCCAGATCGGGAATTTGCTCGAAAGAGACAGGACCGGTTAACGCCCGCCCTTTCATCGCCGGGGCGACATTTCGCAGAACCTCAGCGACAGCCAACAAACCGTCAAACTCTACCTTCGCGCACCACGACGCAATCGATGCGCGTTCCGCGGGCCCTGATCCAAGAAGCGGTTTCTCCGGATACTTAGCATCAAGGTAAGCAAGGATCCCCGCATTATCGGTCAGAGTGGGACCACCCTCGACTGTCAGTGCAGGAACCGTGCATGACGGATTAATCGCACGATAAGCCTCGCCAAGATGCTCACCACTCGAAAGATCGATGATGACCTCGTTATAGGTGATACCTTTTTCGAGCAGGACAATCGTTGCACGCCGAGGGCTAGGTGCCTTGGGGAAGGTATAAAACGTATAGGTCATTAAGAAGCCTCTCCAAACAGGACGACCAAACCGCGCGATGGATTGACCTTGCCTTCGACGCTGTCTCGCCAAGCAGCAGAAGCGGCCTCCGGTCCGTGAAGGTGGTCGTATTCAAAGATCCCTGTCAGGGTGTCAGCCGCCTTGGCCCAGGCGACCGCAGCACGCCCCATCACGACACCAGGACCAAAGTCTTTTTCGCGTTTAGCAATCTGGGCCGGGGCGAAGAACATCGTCGGTTTCGCGCCGGGAAGCGGCTCACTTTGCCGCGGCGCCTCCCAATGGGTCGCACCGACGACGGAGCTCACCATCACATTGTCGCCAATATGGTTATGCAGTGCCGTGATCACTTCTGCGTTGCCAGACATGTCGACAAACGCCGTTGGAACCTGCGGCAGCGACGTGATCTGATCATAAGTCGTCTGCTCGTCGAAGGCCTTCAGGCTTTTGACAAAGTCGAGGTTGCGCGGAGATGTCAGACCAATTGACTTCGGCCGATCTCCTTCGTGCTGATTAAGGACAGCGCCCACGCCAAAGCCCGTCTTTGACGATGCGCTTCCCACAACCAGTTGCTGGGCACCGAAAAAGTCATTGTCGATGAGCCAGTCGTAAATCACATATGAGGTGCCAAAGAGAGGAAACAGCACTTGGCGCGGATCCTCTTTGCCCTGCAAGATTTCAGGTTCCTCGGCGACGATTTGGTAGTTGTTGTAGACCGCCGGTAGATCAGCCCGATGAGGCGCCATGCATTTCACTGCGCCTTTTTTCCGTCTTGGCTGCAAGACGACATGGGTCGCCATGGGAAAGAAGCCATAGATACGTTCGCCTTCTGCCAATTGATCCGTCTTTGAGCTGACGACTTTGCCGTAACCCCAGACCGGAACAATGCCGCGCCCATCGGCGCCATCCACCGGATAGAATCGCCAATAGCCGATCATGTCGCCGGTCACCGCATAGGTTACATTGTTGGCCGTGAGACCGTAGCTTTCCACCTGAACCAGGACTTCGCCATCGGCGAGATCGGGGATTGGCCGCTCCCTGATCTCGACGTCGGCAATAGCGTCTTTTTTCACCAGAAGTTCAGTCAACATGGGCGTGATCCTCCAAAAATGATGCGCACTTACGCTGTCTATGAAAACGGTTTGAGCCACAGATCCGCTGCCAGCAAGAGCACGAGGGGTGTGGACAACAGCGGATTGGCTTCTCTATCGATCTATTGACAGCAATTGTGACAATAGTCACCGGTAGCAAACGCTGTAAATGATGCATAGAGCTGCGGTGAACCGGAGAATTGAACAGCATGACCGATGCCCCTTACATCCTCTATGGCATGCCATTGTCGCTCTACACCGGCAAAGTGCGCGCCTATCTCATCCGCCGACGGATCGCCTTTGAAGAGCGCATCGCTGCGACCCCGACCTTTGCGAAGGAGATTATCCCGAAGATTGGTCGATTTATCATCCCGGTCTTGGTCACCCCTGATGGCGAAATTTGGCAAGACGGGACAGAGATTATTGATCGCTTGGAAGAGCGGCATCCAAACGATTTTCCGGTGGTCCCGTCGTCCCCTGCCCACGCCGTCTTGGCGCATCTCTTCGCGCTTTTTGGTTCGGAAGGATTGCTCCGTGCCGCGATGCATTACCGATGGAATTTTGATGACGAAAATCTGGACTTCATTCGAGAGGGGTTCATGGAAGGCGTCCCGATCTCTCGGGATGATGACGCCTGGGAGGCGTTTTTCTTGAACTCAAGTGGCCGGATGCGGGCCGCCAAAACAAGTTTTGGTGTGAATGACGAAACAATCCCAACAGTCGAAGAGTCGTATAAAGAGTTTCTATCGATCTTCGATCGACATCTTGCGGAACGTCCTTTCTTGTTGGGTGATCATCCTACCATCGGAGACGAGGGCCTTTATGGACCTCTCTACCCTCACTTAGCACGCGACCCGCTTCCTGCGTCGATGATGAAGAAAACGGCCCATGGTGTTTTTCGTTGGACGGAGCGTTTGGCGCATCCCGGCCAGCGTCTTGGTCAAAGCTTGATCGATCTCGACAATCCGCCAGCGACATTGTTGGCGCTGATGACATTCGTGAAGGATGAGTATCTTTCTGAAATCCTGGCGCATATTGATTTCGCCGAAGCATGGCTTGCGGAAAGGCCGGATCTTCCCGTCGGAGAAAGCGGCGTTGATAAACCCTCGCGGAGACTGATCGGATTTGCTGATTACAATTGGCGGGGTCATTCGGTGAGCGCAATCATCATGCCCTATCGGCTTTGGCTCCTTGAACGTCTACAGACGGCTTACCTGCAAACCACCGGAAGCGAGACGGCTCTGATTGATCAACTCTTCAGTGAGGCCGGTTTGACACCGATGCTCAAGCGCCGCGTCTCCAGGCCGGTGCTCCGCGAAAACAATATGGAAGTTTGGGGGCCGAGCCGAAGTCCATCTCTCAAGAGCTAAGGTCCGCGGATAACGAACGCACGAGGCGGCGCATCACCTTGGTGGCATCCTCGACGGTAAGACCGTGGTCAAGACGGAGGCCACGCCAGCACTGAAAGCTCGTGACCACGCGGAGGCTCTCAAAAAGCTCCTCGCTGATGTCGTCAACAATGGCGAGGGCGGATCGTAATCCGTCTTCTTCCATCCGGAGCTGGTCTTCATAATCGGACATGATGAATGCTGAGGAAAATCGGCGGATATTCCCGGCGATTTTGAGTGGCATCACCCGTTCGTAAACAGCCACTCTCCGACGAATGAGCAAATCAAGCCGGGCATGCACATCAGGCCCTTCGAACTCATCGGCAAGAATGGGCTCAAGATCCCGGCGAACGATGGCGGACATCTCCTGGTAAAGCGAATCGAGATCATCAAAGTGGCGGTAAACGGTCCGTAGACCCACACCGGCGAGCTCTGCCACTTTGGCGGCGCTCGGCGTCACCTCGCCCGCCTCAACAAGGCTCATCATCGCATCGACAATAGCATCTCGATTGGCTTGGCCACGACGGCGGCGCCCGTCAGTTGAGGGTTCTTGGGCATCGCTCTCATCAATCAACACGTTTGTCATCACAAACCCCTCTTCGCGCCGATTTCTGGACAAGACATCGGCGCGACCCATAAAGTGGCAGTGAATTGCCACTAAAAAAAGGGGGGAGGACGAAAAAGAGGTTAGCCGACCGCCCGGCCACCATCTTGTGATCGCCTTCGCGTGCCCTTAGGCGCCACAACTTTGAAATGACGGCACTTATCCGCCCAATCGGCCAGCAGCACCTCGGCGAGGACAGAGCCCGTGGCTTCTTTATGCTTGGTGATAAGGTCCCGGCACGTGTCCGTGAGATCACCCAAATCGGTCAGCTCAACATGTTCAGGGTTCAAGCGGTCGGTCAGCTTGTCTTGATCGTCAAAGACAAACGCAACGCCGCCGGTCATGCCCGCCGCGAAGTTATCGCCAACCGGCCCGAGAATCACCACCTGGCCGCCGGTCATGTATTCACAGCCGTTTGTGCCGCAGCCTTCAATCACCGCAACCGCGCCAGAGTTCCGAACCCCAAATCGTTCACCTGCTGAACCGGCCGCAAAGAGCGAGCCCGCGGTCGCGCCATAGAGGCAGGTGTTGCCCACCATGGCAGGCGCCTTCAGCGCCTCTCGGCTCGGAGGCGTGACAATAATTTCAGCGCCCGAGAGCCCCTTACCGACATAATCATTGGCATCACCCACGAGCTCGATGCGCAGACCGGTAGCACCGAAGGCGCCAAGGGATTGGCCGGCCGACCCCTTAAGGCGCAAGGTCAGATGACCATCCGGTAGGGTGTGTGCGCCAAATCGGCGAACGATCTCGCCAGAAGTCCGTGTGCCAACGGCACGATGCGTGTTGCGAACCGTATAGGTCAGCTGCATCTTTTCACGGCGTTCCCATACCGGTGCCGCATCGGCGAAAATTTGCTCATCAAGCGTTGGATCAACTTCGTTACGGCCTGTCCGTGTACTGCGCGGGGGACGTGTCCCCACCTCTGCGCGGACAAGCAGCGGACCCAGATCAAAGTCATCGAGCAACGTCGATCCGCGACTTTTCTGGCGCAAGAGATCAGAGCGTCCGATGACATCCTCAAGCGACCGCGCACCGATTGATGCGAGGATCTCACGCGTCTCTTCGGCAATAAATGTCATCAGATTGACGACATGATCCGCGGTACCCGTAAAACGATCACGCAACTTTGGATCCTGGGTACAGACACCGACGGGGCAGGTGTTCGAATGGCACTGACGGACGATAAGACAGCCCATCGCGACCAGTGACAGCGTACCGATACCGTATTCTTCCGCACCCAACATCGCAGCGATAACAATATCGCGCCCTGTTTTAATGCCCCCATCCGTGCGCAGCGTGACGCCTTCGCGCAAACGGTTCAGGGACAGAACCTGGTTGACCTCTGCCAGGCCGAGTTCCCATGGGCTCCCGGCAAACTTGATGGAAGTCTGCGGGCTTGCCCCGGTACCGCCCACATTGCCCGAGATAAGGATGACATCCGCTTTGGCTTTGGCGACGCCCGCTGCAATGGTTCCAACGCCCGCGGAGGAGACGAGCTTGACACAAACCCGGACGATCGGATTGATCTGCTTGAGGTCAAAAATCAGCTGCGCGAGGTCTTCAATCGAATAGATATCATGGTGCGGCGGCGGTGAGATGAGGGTGACACCCGGCGTGGAATGACGCATCTTGGCGACAAACTCTGTCACCTTAAACCCAGGTAGCTGTCCGCCTTCGCCGGGCTTTGCGCCTTGCGCCACCTTGATCTCTATTTCTCTGCACTGATTAAGATACTCAGCGCTGACACCAAATCGTCCGGATGCGACCTGTTTCACGACCGAGTTCATGTTGTCGCCATTGGGCAACGGCTTATAGCGGGCCGGATCTTCGCCGCCTTCACCGGAGACAGACTTTGCCCCAATCCGGTTCATCGCAACGTTCAGTGCGCCATGCGCTTCGGGCGACAAAGCGCCAAGGGACATGCCAGGCGTTAAGAACCGCTGGCGGATGGCATTGACGCTTTCGACTTGATCGAGCGGGATCGCTTCGCCGTCGCGGAAGGTCAAGAGATCACGGAGACTGACTTGCCCAGAACCCTGCGAAGCCACAACGTAGCGCCGATAGGCGTCTTGATCATCCTCACGAACTGCCTTTTGCAGCTCACGGATCATCTCTGCTTCATAGGCATGGCGCTCACCGCCGCTGCGTACACGGTAGAAACTACCAACAGGCAGCGCCTCAGCACGCGCATCCCAAGCCTTTGCGTGGATCGTTGAGAGCATCCGTTCAATGCCGCTGAGACCCAAACCAGAAAGACGCGACGACGCTCCGGGCAGGAACTGGTCAACCAAACTGCGCGACAGCCCGAGCACCTCAAAGTTACAGCCGCCACGATAGGCTGACAGGACCGAGACGCCCATCTTTGAGAGGATCTTGAGGAGACCATCCTCCACAGCCTTTTTGTATCGTAGCGTCAGGACGCCTGTTTTCTCGTCACCGTAAAGACCGTCCGCCTGCTGTGCAGCGATTGTGTCGAGAGCGAGGTAAGGGTTCACCGCCGTGGCACCCACACCGATGAGAACAGCTGTATAATGGCTATCAAGGCATTCTGCCGCCCTGACGGTGATCGAGCATTTCGACCGCAATTGTTGATTGACCAGCGCGGAGTGAACGGCCGCAACGGCGAGCACCATGGGCACACCCATACGCTCAGGACCCTGATGCTCATCGGTCAGGACCAGATGGCTCGACCCCGCGCGAACCGCGGACAACGACTCGGTGACGATGTCTTGCAGACGGGTCTGCAGTGCAGCGCCTGCAGGCTCGGTCAGGGCACTGCGCATAATCGAGCAATCGATTGACGCAGCTTGCCCGCCGAGTTCCACCGACAGTCGCTCGAGCATGCCATTGGTGAGAAGTGGGCCGTCAAGCACAAACACATCTGTTTGCGTCTCATCTTCTGCAAGAATATTGCCAAGGTTCTTGAACCTGGTTTTCAGACTCATCACCCGGCCCTCGCGCAAGGGGTCGATGGGCGGATTGGTCACTTGGCTGAAGCGCTGGCGGAAGAAGTGGGGAAGCGGACGATACTGATCCGACAACACCGCCAAGGGCGTGTCGTCTCCCATCGATCCAATGGCTTCCTTTCCATCCACCGCCATCGGCGTCAGGATAAGATCGAGATCTTCACGCGTCAGGCCCGCGCCAAGCTGACGGCGACGCAGCGCCTCCGCATCATAGAGCCGTTCCTCAGGACCCGGCCCAATGATCGGATCAAGACGTTTTACGTTCCCAAGCCATTTTTGATAGGGATGCGCCTCGACCAATGAACCGATCACATCGTCCTGATCGAGGAAGCGCCCCTCCTCAAGATCTGCGGCAATAATGCCGCCTGCCGCCACCGCGCCGCGGACAGTCACCTCTTTGTCGTTCAAGGGACACATGCCCGTTTCTGAACCGACGGCGAGAAGGCCGTCTTGGGTCAAGGCATAACGAAGCGGACGGAGGCCATTCCGGTCGAGCCCGGCAATCACGTAGCGGCCGTCAAAAGCACAGATGGCCGCAGGCCCGTCCCATGGTTCCATCACCGCGTTGCAGTATTCATACAGGGCACGGACTTCTGATTTCATCACGTCGCCGCGTTTTGACCATGCCTCCGGCATCAAAAGAGCCTTGGCCATCGGCGCGCTGCGCCCGGCCCGAACCAATAGCTCGAAGACGCCATCGAGCGCCGCGCTATCAGAAGCGCCCGGCTGAATGATTGGCTTCACGTCATCATCATGAAGGCCAAAGGCGCGGCTGGTCATCTCCGGCTCATGGCTCTCCATCCAGCGGATGTTGCCGCGGACAGTGTTGATCTCGCCATTATGCGCCAACATGCGGAATGGTTGCGCCAATCGCCATTCGGGGAAGGTGTTGGTCGAATAGCGCTGATGGAAGATCGCGAAGGACGAGCTGAAGTCTTCATGCTGCAGATCATGGTAGAAAGCATCAATATCCTGGGCACGGAACATACCCTTATAGATGACATCTTCCATGGAAAGCGAGCAGATATAAGCGTCAGACAAGCGCTCTGCCTGCAGCCGGTTTTCAATACGCCGACGCACAATGAAGAGATGACGTGCCACCTCAGACGACGGGCGGTCTTGCGGATCAAAGAACAGGACCTGCTCAATCTCTGGCCGCGCTTCTCTTGCTTGATCCCCGATCACCGTTTCGTCGATTGGCACCTGGCGCCAGCCGTATAGACCAAGACCAAACGACAAGACCTCAGCCTCGATAATCGCGCGCGCGCGGTCCTGCGCGGCAAAATCTGTCCGCGGCAAGAAAATCATGCCCACGCCAATGGTGCGATTGCCGGGTTCATGACCAGCGGCGCGGACGCACGCGCGGAAAAAGTCTTGCGGCACGCCGGTGCGAAGACCTGCGCCATCGCCTGTCTTTCCATCTGACGCAAGCGCGCCGCGGTGCCAGACATTGTTCAGTGCAGCGATCGCCTTGGTCACGACCTCACGGCGCGGTTGTCCATCAAGAGCTGCCACGACACCCACACCGCAAGCGTCATGCTCATCGGCACGGCGATAGAGCCCTTGGGCCTCAAGGGCTTCACGCGAAAGAAGAGAAGTCGTCATGCGCCTACCGTTTGAACTTGCTTTGCTTCGGTGCCGGGTTGTTTGGTTGCGCGACCCTCGAGATAGCTGTGAATACCGGCCGCTGCTTTTTGGCCATCATGGACAGCCCAGACGACGAGGCTTGCACCGCGGATGATATCCCCCGCGGCGAACACGCCTTCTTCAGCGGTTTCAAAGTTGTGGGCGTTCACGCGCAACGTGCCCCAGCGCGAAACTTCAAGGCTGGGCACGCCAAAGGCTGTCACGATGTCTTCTGGCTCAAAACCAAGAGCGGCAATCACAAGATCAGCCCCCAGCATCGTCTCTCCGCCAGCCACTTCCTCTGGCTGCTGACGGCCTGAGCGATCTTTTGGGCCAAGGCGCATCCGCGCCATGCTTACGCCAAGGCCATCACCCGACTTGCTCACCGATTTGGGGTTGGCGAGCCAACGGAAGTTGACGCCCTCTTCCTCAGCATGCGCCACTTCGCGAGCCGAACCGGGCATATTCGCGCGGTCGCGGCGGTAAAGACAGCTCACCTCTTTGGCGCCTTGCCGAACAGCTGTTCGCACACAGTCCATTGCCGTGTCGCCGCCGCCAATCACCACGACGCGTTTCCCATCAGCGTTGAGAGAACCATCATCGAAAGCAGGAACGGCGTCACCGAAACTCTTCCGATTGGAGGCGACAAGGTAGGTCAGTGCCGGGATCACCTGCCCTGGCTCGCATGGCGCAGACAGCGGCCGCGCCTTGTAAACACCGGTGGCGATCAGGACAGCATCATGCTTGGCGCGAATATCAGCAAACGCCACATTGCCGCCAATATCGACGTTTTGTACGAATTCGACACCTGCATCGGCAAGGCGATCAACCCGCCGTCCGACCACGTGCTTTTCAAGCTTAAAGCCTGGAATACCGTAAGTCAGCAAACCGCCCGCGCGATCATAACGGTCGTAAATCGTGACCCGATAGCCTTGAGCGCGCAGATGATCAGCGGCCGCCAATCCCGCAGGACCAGCACCGATGATACCAACGCTTTCCGGTCGCTCCATATCGGGTTTGATGGGCTCCACCCAGCCTTCGTCCCAAGCACGGTCGGTGATTGTCTTTTCGATCGCCCCAATGGTGACGGTGCCGTGTCCCGATTGCTCGATCACGCACGAGCCTTCACAAAGCCGGTCTTGCGGACAAATGCGTCCGCAGATTTCTGGCATCGTGGAGGTGCTTGCCGAGACGGCATAGGCCTCTTTGAAATCGCCATCAGCGGCAAGCCGAAGCCAATCAGGAATGTGATTGCCCAAGGGACAGCCCGACGAGCAAAAGGGCACGCCGCATTGCGAGCAGCGCGAGGATTGAACCTTCGCGGCGGCTTCCTGGAAACCGCTATCAATCTCGCGAAAATCGCGAGCACGCTCATCCGCCGGACGTTTTTGCGGCGGATGACGCTCCTCATCCACAAAGCGGAGCATGTCAGCCATCGTATTATTCCCTAGACTTTGAAGGGCCTGTCATTGCGCTGGTTACCACCGGGTTGCGACGTCGTGGTCGCACGTACCCTTGCAATATAGAGTGTTTATAAGGACTAACCCTGCACCGCACAAGAAAAAGCAGCCTGTTCGTGCGTGGCGCGGGTCCGCACGAGCATATTCTGTCGCAGCGTGCTGTTCTGATGCGCGGGAGAAACGGCGCCTTTAATTAATCAGTTAAAGAGACTAGAAGCGCTGATCACGCTCTTGTACCTTAAGATTCGAGAGTGAAACCATGGGAAAATCCCCTGATCAGCGGGATGTTAAGTTCAGTGCGATGAAGCCAGTCCGCGCCGAAAAGAAATCAGGAGACACGCGGCAGTCGTTGATTGCGGCTGCCGCCTCGCTGATGAGCGAAAAAGACACATTGGATGTGTCTCTTGCGGAAATCGGCAGGACTGCAGGCGCCAACTCAGCGCTGATCAAATACTATTTCGGCAGCAAAGAGGGCCTTCTCATGGCGGTCCTCGAGCAAGACTTCGCCACGGGCCTCAGGCGCCTCGAACGCTTGGTGCAATCGGATCGAACACCCGAAGAAAAGATGCGGCTGCACATTCGAGGTTTGGTCGAGACCTATCACAGCCATCCTTATCTTAATCGTCTCGTCCAAAAAATGTCGCGGGAAGCCCTGCCCAGTAACGTCGAGCAATTGGCCAACTCGTTTATCAAACCGATCTCCGAGGCACAGTCGCAGATTCTTGAGGACGGCGTGGCGAGCGGCGTCTTTCGACCCATTGAGCCATGGTCGTTCTATTTTCAGGTCGTCGGTTCAGCGAGCCACATTTACGGCCACCGTTACGTCCTGAAGGCCGGGCTTGGCGTCAGCCGGCTCAGCAAAAAGCAGCACGAACAGAATATTGACCAGGTGGTCGATATTATCATGCGCGGTATTGCGGCTTAACCGTTGAGCGACACCGTCAATGACGAGATGGCGTGCACAAAATTGTTCGGAGCAATCTGCATGTCCCCGGTCCAACGAATGTTTGGGAACCGTGTCAGGATCTTTCTGTACGCGGCCTCCAGCTGCATGTTTGCCACCCGCTGACCGAGACAAACATGAGGACCGATACCAAAGGCGAGATGGTCTTTCGCATTCTTGCGCTCAACATCGAACAGGTCAGGATTTTCAAAGACCGCTTCGTCGCGGTTAGCGGCGCCGTAATACATCACCACTTTCTCGCCTTCAGCAATCTTTTGACCCGCAACCTCGCAGTCTTTCGTCGCTGTCCGTCGCATATAGATTACTGGGGAGACGAAACGGATCGCCTCGTGCACCATATTCGGTAAGAGATCCGGCTGATCAAGAAGCTTTGCCTTCTGTTCGGGAAATTCAGTCAGAGCACGCATTGTTCCCGACAGAGAATTCCGCGTGGTGTCGTTGCCGGCAAAGACAATCAAAAGCCACGAGCCATCGAGATACTCAGGCCCGAGCTCTTCACCCTCGAGTGTCGCCTTGGCGATGGCGGTCAACAAATCCTCTTGTGGATTGGCGCGCCGCTCGGCGAGGATATCCCGTCCGTAGTCAAACATTTCTTGAATGGCTGTCATGAACGCCATCAGCATTGCAGGTTCGACTTCGCCGATGCTTCTTAACGCAACGGTTTCGAAGGCTAGCTCCAAATGATGCATCCATCCGACCAATTTGGGACGATCAGCCTCCGGGATGCCGAGAATTTCACACAGTGTGAAGAGCGGAAGCTCGGCCGAGAAGTGCTTGACCATATCAAGCTCAGGACCTTCATCCTCCATGCTATCAAGCAGGTGATCGACTTTCGTCTCCACACGCTCTTTCAGCTTGGCCACATAGGCGGGCGTGAAGAAGGGCATATGCTCGCGGCGCAGCGGCATGTGATAGGGCTGATCAAGAGAGATCATCGTGTTGAGGCTGGCTGGCTGCAGCAAGGGGTGGCGCGTTGCAGGATCACCATAGGTTAAGTTGATCCCTCCGCGTTGTGAGGAAAAAGTCTCCGTATCGAGCTCTATCGCTTTTGTATCGGCGTAGCGAGTCACCGCCCAAAACCCTGGGCCCTTTCGCTCACCTTCATAAGGTTCAGGGCACCAACAAACGGGCGCCTTCGCGCGCATATCCTTGAACACATCGAAGGGCTGGCCCTTCATGAACTCTCTTTGGGAGGATAAATCCACAGGCACATCGAACGGATAGGCCTTGTCGAACGTGGGTTCTGCCGCCGTTCCATTGTCATCCTGAAAGGTCTCACTCACCAGTGGTAGCATGACGATCGCTCCGTTCTTGGTAGGTTGATGGTGGTCATCCGATGATGCCTCGGTCTTTATAGTCCTGATACGCCTCACCTTGACCGAGTTCTTGCAGAAGCGCTTCGGTGTCGGCGCCCGTGGCGGGAGGCGGCACGGGTGCATCGGCGACAGTTTCTGAATAGCGCGGCGCCGGCGCTGGCTGGACGAAGGACCCCACGGTCGTGAAGGTCTCCCGTGCCACATTATGGGGGTGCTCAGGTGCCTCGCTGAGAGAAAGCACTGGCGCGAAACAGGCATCGGTGTGTTCCAACAACGCGCACCACGCATCCCGTGTTTTCGTTTTAAAGAGCGCCGCCAGCTTTTCTTTTAACGCAGGCCATTGTTCCTTGTTGAGCTGTTCGTCATAGGCCGGATCATCAAGCCCCGCCCTTTCACGGAACTCAGCATAGAACTGAGGTTCAATCGGTCCGAGCGCGATGTGTTCACCGTCGCTGGTTTCATAGGTATCGTAGAAATGCGCACCGGTATCGAGCAGGTTCACGCCCCGCTCGTCGGTCCAAAAGCCTGAGTCTTTAAAGCCGTAAATCATGCTCGCCAAAAGAGCCGAGCCGTCAGTCATCGCGCAATCGATTACCTGCCCCGCGGCGCCGTTCTTCACCGCAAGAAGAGCACTAACCATACCAAAGGCCAGCATCATCGCGCCGCCGCCGAAATCACCGACGTAATTGCACGCTGGCGTTGGCTTCTCCCCCGCCCGGCCCGATGTATAGAGCGCGCCGGACAGCGCGATATAATTGATATCATGCCCCGCATAAGGAGCATAAGGACCAGTTTGCCCCCAGCCTGTCATGCGTCCGTAGACAATCTTAGGATTGACCTTGAGAAGCTCATCAGGCCCAAGGCCCAGCCGTTCCATAACGCCTGGGCGAAAGCCTTCGATTAATCCATCGGCAGTCCGAACAAGGTCTTTGGCCAAAGCCACGCCTTCTGGGGACCGCGTATTGATAGTAATGGAACGGCGTGACCGGAGGAGCGGATCGGTTGGCGCATTGAAGGCCCCGATACGCTCAATGCGGATAACCTCCGCACCATGATCAGCGAGCATCATGCCGCAAAACGGGCCAGGCCCGATGCCAGCGAACTCAACGATACGAAGACCTTTGAGCGGACCCGCCATGCACGCCTCCTTTTCTTAGCGCGGTGTCATCCGGATCGCGCCGTCGAGGCGGATGTCCTCGCCGTTCATGTAAGGGTTACGGCAGAGCTCAAGCGCCAAGCGGGCGAACTCGTCGGGCTGACCCAAACGCGCCGGGTTTGGCACCGAGGCACAGAGCGCCTGATAGGCAGGTTCAGGCAATCCAGCGAGCAAAGGCGTATCAAAAATACCAGGCAAAATCGTGTTGACCCGGATCATTTCCCGCGCCAGGTCTCGCGCGATCGGCAACGTCATGCCAACAACGCCGGCCTTGGACGCAGAATAGCTCGCCTGGCCGATCTGACCGTCTTCAGCAGCCACGGACGCTGTGTTCACCACTGCGCCGCGCTCGCCGTCCACAGGATCAAGCGTCATCATTCCTGCTGCGGACTTGGCAATACAGCGGAAGGTCCCGACAAGATTGATCTGAATGATAAAATCAAAGGACTCAGCGGGGAAATGCGCGATTTCTCCGGTCTTTTTATCACGGCTGGCGGTCTTGATAGCGTTACCGATGCCCGCACAATTGATCAGGATACGCTCTTGGCCGATGGCTTCGCGTGCTTTCTCGAAACCTGCATCAACGCTTTCGTCCGACGTCACATTGACATGGCAAAAGACCCCGTCGAGTTCCTTGGCGAGCGCTTCGCCTTTTTCTTCATTGAGATCAAAGAGCGCCACCCGAACGCCTTGCTCTGCTAAACGCCGAGCGGTTGCAGCACCAAGGCCTGAGGCGCCGCCAGTGATCACAGCCGAGAGGGATGAATTGAGTTCCATGGAACGTTTCCTACTGTCTACGGATTGTTTCTAAAGTCGCTCGATGATCACCGCAGGCGCCATTCCGCCCGCCGCGCTGGATTGGCGTCCCCCAGATGATGTCGTCGATATCCGCCGCATCAAGATCATGACGTTCTTGAATGGCGGGGAGAACGGCGGCGCCAAGGCGCTGGAGGTGGGCAAGAGAGCCCTTATCCACCTCACCAATACCGCGAGGGGTGCGGCAGGCATCAACAATCAGCGCTTCAGCCATGGCCTTACGTCCTTATTTGTTTTTCCAGTCAGGCTGGCGCTTGGCAACAAAGGCCTGAACACCCTCTTTGAAATCTTCGGTCTGCATCAGTTCCATGAAGACCTTGCCGGTGCCCTCAAGCGACTGAGAGAGAGGCTCCATCGCCTCATAGTCGTTCAGCACACGTTTGCTGGCACGAACCGAAGAAGGCGACACGGCAAGGATTTCGTCAGCCAACGCGCGCGCCGCTTCCATCACGCCTGAGCCCTCTTTCTCCGAGATCCGGTTGACGATACCGAGGGCTTTCGCCTCATCAGGCAGCACGTGACGACCGGTGAGGATCATCTCCATGGCCATCTTGCGGCCAATGTTCCGTGTCAGGCGCTGCACACCGCTCGCCGCAGCAAAGAGACCAACCTTCACTTCAGGAAGAGCAAATTTCGCGTTGGGCGCGGCAACGATGAGGTCCGTGGAGAGAGCGATTTCCATACCGCCGCCCATCGCGACGCCGTTGACCGCGGCGATGATCGGCTTTTCACGATCAAAGCGAGACGTTAGCCCGGCAAAGCCGCTCGGCGGTGAGCTGATGTCGCCGCCCGTTGCCGTCGCTTTGAGGTCATTACCGCTACAGAAAGCCTTGTCACCCTCGCCCGTGACGATTGCCACCCAAAGGTCCTGATCCGCTTCATAAGCGTCCCAAATCTCATGCAGCTCCCGATGCGCCGGACCGTGCAAGGCGTTGTAATTCTCCGGCCGGTTCAGCGTGACAATGAGGAGGTGGCCCTCCTTTTCAACTTTCACAAATTCGTAGTCGCCCATGGGATGTCTCCTTTTGGGGTGCGAAAAACCTAGAGGGAGCGCGCGATCAGCAGACGCATAATTTCGCTGGAGCCGCCAAAGATCCGTGTCACCCGTGCATCGCGGTACATTTTCGCGATCGGATACTCATTGATGTAGCCCGCGCCGCCGTGAAACTGGAGACACTGATCGACACAGCGCCCTTGCAATTCGGTGATCCAAAGCTTCGCAATGGCCGCTGTGGTCGTATCGCAACCGCCCTCCAGCACCCGCTTGATGCAGTCATTCAAAAACACTCGGCAGATTGTCGCCTCGGCCTTGAGATCAGCGAGCTTGAACTGGGTGTTTTGGAAATCGAGAACGCGCCGACCAAAGGCTTTGCGGTCGCTTGTGTAGGCCACGGTTTCGTTGAGAGCCTGCTCAATCATCAGCATCGATTGGACAGCAATGATCACCCGCTCACCGGGCAGCTCCCCCATCAATTGATAAAAACCGCGACCCTCATCACCGCCGAGAAGATTGTCCGCGGGCACAAAGACATTGTCGAAGAAAAGCTCGGACGTGTCCTGCGCCGATTGCCCGATCTTATCGAGGTTCTTACCGCGACTGAAACCCTCTGCATCCTCCGTCTCGAGAACAAGAAGGGAGGTACCAGCAGCGCCCTGTTCTGGGTCGGTCTTACAAACAACGACAATGAGGTTGGCGATCTGACCGTTGGATATCCAGGTCTTGGAGCCATTGATCCGGTAGCCATTGCCATCTTTTTTGGCCGTGGTCCGGATTGCTTGGAGATCTGACCCGGCATCGGGTTCGCTCATGGCGATGGCGGAGATAAACTCGCCGCTCGTCAGCTTAGGAATCCAGCGGCGCTTCTGCTCATCCGTACCATGATTAATGATGTAAGGCATGATGATGGTGTTGTGGAGGCTCGCAGCAAATCCGCCGACGCTCTGATGGTGCTGCTGCTCCACGACCACGACATCGTGGCGGAAATCGCCACCATGGCCGCCATACTCCGCGGGCGCTGAGACACCTAAAAGACCTGCCTCGCCCGCCTCACGCCAAAACGCAGGCTCAACTTTGCCGTCATTCTCCCATTGCTCGACCCGCTCACGCGGAGCGTGGCGCGCAAAGAACTTGCCCGCCGCGTCCGAGAACATTTCGATTTCGGGATCGGTCATAAAATCGGGACGCGGAACATCAATGACGGACATGGTCGTTCTCCAAATCGCTCGTCGGGGGCAGCATAAGAGCTGCGTGAAATCCGGCCGGAGTTGGCGCGGAGGGGTCGCGCGTCTCCAGCTCATAAATTAATTGCTTAATTAGTATCGCCCGCAGAGAGCCCCGTCAACGCTCGGTTTGCAGAGTGCAGTGCAGCAAAGTGGCGAGACCCAAAACATCAGTCACGAAGCCTCGACAGAGGTGCCAAGTTGCGCATTTACTGGCATGAGAGAGTTGTCTGGGAGAATTGAGAGCAGCCATGGCGACGACCCCACCACCCTCAAACGAGACGTTCGATTATATTATCGCGGGCGGTGGTTCCGCCGGTGCGGTGCTCGCCAATCGACTAAGTGAAGACCCGTCGGTTCGCGTCTGCTTGTTAGAAGCTGGGCCAAAGGACAGCAGCCCGCTGATCAAAATGCCCTCGGGATTGGCTTTTATGCCGCAACTGGCACCGAAGCTGAACTGGAGCTTTGACACCGTCCCGCAGAAGCACATGAACGGTCGGGTGTGCTATCAACCACGTGGTCGGACATTGGGCGGATCAAGTTCGATCAATGGCATGATCTATATCCGCGGCTCACGCCAAGACTATGACCGTTGGGCGGCGGCGGGATGCACCGGCTGGTCCTATGATGATGTTCTGCCTTACTTCATCAAGTCCGAGGATAATGTGAGGGGTTCGGATAATTATCACGGCGAAGGTGGCCGATTGTCTGTGTCAGACATGCGTTACTGCAGCAGTGCTGGTCACGCATTCTTGGAGGCAACGCGAGAGCTTCAGATGCCGCAGAACCCCGATTTCAACGGTGAAAAACAGGACGGTTTTGGCACCTACCAATTAACTCAGCGCAACGGCCAACGGTGCTCCACGAGCTTCGCCTTTCTGCACGATATCCTGGATCGCCCTAATTTAACGGTCATGACCGATGCGCTGACCGAGAAGGTCCTCTTTACCGAGAAGAAAGCGACTGGCGTGGCGGTCAAGCATCAGCGCTCGCATCGAACGCTCCGCGCCGAGCGCGAAGTGATCTTGTCGAGCGGCGTTTTTGGCTCAGCACAAATCCTTCAACTCTCGGGCATTGGCCCGGGACAGCATCTTCAAAGTCTCGGTATCGAGGTGCTCGTCAATTCTGCTCAAGTGGGCGAAAACCTGCAAGATCACCTTGACTGGACGGGCATCTACGGCACCACGGCGCGGGACACGTTTGGTCTTCATTGGCCGTTCTTAGCATCGTTCCTTTCCTCATTATCCCAATACCGATCAAAACGAGAAGGTATCCTCACCACCAATTTCGCTGAAGTCGGCGGTTTCATCAGGACCAACCCTGAGGAAGAAGAAACCGATATCCAACTCCACTTTGTCAACACCATTGTCGACGACCACGGACGAAAAAAGCATTTCGGGCTCGGCGTCTCTTGCCACGCTTGTCTTCTTCGGCCGTTGAGCCGCGGCACGGTGCGCCTGTCGTCTCCGGACCCGACCCAGGCACCACTGATCGATCCTAATTTTCTAGCGGAGGAGGACGATCTCATCCGCCTTCGCAAAGCCGCTCGGATCAGCCAACGGATCATGGCGACACCAGCCATGGCAAGCCTGATCACCAAGCAGCTCTATATCCAAGATGATGCGAGCGACGCAGAAATCGAGGACGATATCCGCAACCGTTCGGATACGATCTATCACCCGGTCGGGACCTGCCGCATGGGGAGCGACGCGGATGCCGTGCTCGACCCCCAACTCCGTGTGCGGGGGGTTGAGGGCCTCCGAGTGGTGGACGCCTCGATCATGCCGACCCTCGTTTCCGGGAACACCAATGCCCCCACGATCATGATCGCTGAAAAGGCTGCTGACTTCATCAAAGAAGCAGCTTAGCCCTTCACCTGCATCATTATGCAGGAGGGCAGCACGTGTTGAGCCGTTTCAAGGTCTTGATCTGGGCTTTGGTCAGCCTCGCTGTTGCCGGGTGCGGCACCACCTCTCCGTCTTCAGAGGGCGTTGAGGCCTACCGTCAAGCCGAGTGGATAGCCGCGGCGGAAGAACTCTCCCCACTGGCAAAACGGGGAGACGCCTTAGCTCAGTTCTACCTTGCGATGATGTCGCTTCGCGGCGTGCTGCAACCCTCATTGAGCGAAGAGGACACCCGTGCCTATCTCACGTCCTCAGCAAGCGGAGGGCATGATGGCGCCTTAGGGTTGATGGTTTGGCTATCGGCCGACCCAAAAGAACGACGCAGGTGGCTGGACGTCCATCATGTCTATGAAGCACAGCGTAGAGATAATCCATCAAACCAGAGCCTCGTTCATTGGGAAAGCGATCAAAGCGCCGTTGACCGTGACCTCATGGAGGTGATGGATGAAATCGCTGGCGGCCCGATACCGCTTTCGGCGGCAACGGAATTCTTTCCGATAATAACACCGGATAGGGAAAGATGGCTGCTACAAGCATCGATGCCCTTGAATGACGTCGACTCTCTTGTCGTTGATCAAAGACTGGCACGCCGCGGGAACAAAGAGGCACAAACGCGCCTCGCGCTACGCTATCAATCGGGCCAAGGCGTGGACAAGGACGACGACCGCTCCATCACGCTATTGCATGCCGCCGGCACAGACACGCCGGGGCAAAACGGCTGTTTTGATCAAGTTGACGTGCACAGATCGCCAGGGTCTGCTCAATGCGACGGGCAAAGATCAACAATTCCGGGAATTCCTCGCGCGCAATGGGAGCTGTGCCAAGCCTATGCCTTTGGCAGGCGAACCGAACAGAACGAAGACAAAGCCGAACACTGGTGTAACCGAGCAATGGCCGATGCGCGCTATCGAACGCGTGCGCGGGATGTGCTCATCGAGATGGCCCCGCCGCCACCTTCCGAATGAAGCCGCTAAGCTGTTCCGTGAACACAGCATCGAGAGCTTCATACCGGTCATCACCGAAAATCCCGCGCAATGTTGGTTCAGAGACGGCGTAATAATTGATCGCACCAAGAAGTTGATAGACGGCAGCCAGCGCCTCAGCATCAGACGCATCCCTCCACGCTTTGAGGGCGCTGACCATCTCCACCAGATCTTCGAGAAAATCCTTGAGGTACCAGACGCCTGCCGAACCAGCCCGGCGTTTGTTATCCAACAGCTCGCGCATCAATAGACGCGAGCGCATGGTGTCTTGCGGGCTCCTGCTGACCATCGCCAACAGATAGACGCGAAGTTGATCTTCTGGCTCCGTCTCCGTGGCCAGAACGTCAGCCCTCACCACTTTAAAGCGCTGCGAGATGTTTTCGAGCACCTCACCATAGAGCTTTTCCTTGGTCGAGAAGTGGTGGAGGAGCGCCTGTTTCGTCAGGCCAACCTCACCCGCGATGTTGGCGATGCTGACACCGTAAAATCCCCGTTCAGCGAACAGCGTCTTCGCTGCGTCGAGCATCTGATCACGCGTGGTTTGCGCCATCGCCACTGTCCTTTGTTACGGGCTGCTCTTGACACTTACCGACCGGTAAGTCCACAACTTACCGGTCGGTAGGTTCATAATATCAAAGCAGGAGGTTCAAACCGATGGAACGTGAGACAGAACTTGAACTGATCGATGAGCTTTTGGGTTTGAAGGCTCAGTGTTCACCGTTCTTGGACGAGCGCACCGCGCAGAATGCTGTTAGCCATTACACCAGCCAAGAGCGCTTTGACCGGGAACGGCGCGCCATCTTTCAAACCATGCCCCACGCGGTGGCCCATGTCAGTGAGCTGAAAAACCCAGGCGACTTCATGCGCTGCGAAGCAGCGGGCATCCCTCTCCTGCTGACCCGGACGGCGAATGGGGAGACACGCGCTTTTATCAATGCCTGCCGTCACCGCGGTACACGGTTGGTCGATGATGATAGAGGTTGTAAACGGCGCTTTTCCTGTCCCTATCACGCATGGACCTATGCCAACACGGGCGAGCTTTTGGCGGCACCGCATTTTGACTCGGGGTTTCCTGATCAAGAAAAGTCAAATCTCGGTCTTATTGAGCTCGACTGCGCGGAACGCTTCGGGCTCGTGTGGGTCATGCCGACACCAGAAACAAAGCTTGATGTCGATACACTCTTTGCGCCGCTTGCGGAGGAACTCTCCGCACTTGGCATGGCCGATTTAACCGTCGCGGCAGAGACGACAGAAACGCGTTGGGCCAATTGGAAGATTTTGGTCGAAGGCGGGATCGAAGCCTACCATTTCAAGGTCGCACACCGCTCAACAATCGGCCCCTTTTTTGAGGATAACCTGTCGAGCTATCGTTCCTATGGCCCGCATATGAGGGCCGTTCTTCCGCGGGTGAGCCTTGCCAAACTCGACCTATCCACCAGGGACGATTGGCGCCTACGCGACCATGCGAACATTCTTTATACGCTTTTTCCAAGCTCGCAACTTCTCGTACAGCAAGATCATGTCGTGTGGATTCGATCAAACCCGAAGGGCCCAGGCGCCACGGAACTTCGCATGACGACGCTGGGACCGCCTAACGGTGATACGGAACACTGGCACCGCAACCATCAGATCACGACACAGACCTTGGATGAAGACTTCGTGATCGGAGAGAGCATCCAAGCCACGGCATCATCGGGCGCAAACGACCATATGCTCTTTGGTCGGTTCGAGGGCGCACTCACCGAGTTCAACAACACGGTCGAGATATATCTCAAAGGATGAGATGAGGGGGCCGAAGGTGGAAAGCAAGAAGCTTCCCACCTTCGTCTTTGATGGTCAGAACCGGAGGCTGACATCAAAACCGTAAGAGAGCGGACGACCTTGGAAACCCAGATCGAAACCGGTCCCGGCGAATTCTGATGGATTAAAGTCGACATAGTACTCTTCATCCAAAAGATTCCGTGCCCAGAGTGACGCACTCCACGTATCGTTGCGGATCGTCCCCCGAATGTTGAGAAGATCGATCGGATCTCGAACATCTTCATTATCGATTTGCCAGTACCGGTCACCCTGTCGCTCATAGTCGAGACGAAGGACACCATCCCATTCTGGCGTCAGGGCTTGCACATACTGCGCACCCAAACTGACCGTGTACTCAGTCGTCTTAGGTGATCGGCTGCCGATGACGTCATCCGTGTTCACCCCGGCACCGGTCAAAAAGGTCTCAAGGTCAGCGTTACCAATATCCTTAATTTCAGAGTCGACATAACCTACCCCGCCGTAGAACGTCAGCTCATCCGTGGCGAGGAACTGGAAGTCAAAATCGATGCCAGCAATATCAACTTCACCCAGGTTAGAGATGATCTGCGCACCGGTTGAAATATCGACGAAGAAGAATTGAAAATCCTCACTCTCTGACATGAAACCGGCAATGTTCGCCGTCACACGACCATCCATAAGCTGGGTCTTAAGGCCAAGCTCATAGTTCGTGAGCGTTTCATCTTCGAACTGTTCGAGCACGACGCCAGGCGCATTAAAACCGCCCGACCGGAAGCCTGTGCTGTAGGTGAAATAGCCCATGATATCATCAGCAAGGTCATAGCTCGCTGTCACTTTTGGCTGGAACGAGCTATAGGTGCGACTGCGTTCAGAGCCCGGCGCATTTGGGTCGACCTGCTCGCGCTCATCTTCATCGTAGCGTGCACCGACGAGCACGTTGAACCGCTCCGTCACATCCATCTCAACCTGGCCAAACAGAGCCCAAGCAGTGTTGTCGTTGTTCTCATCACGATCAACCAAGATGATACCATCGTGGAACTGCCCAGCGTCATTATCGATATCAACAAAGACACGGGTCAGAAGATCGCGCTCCGTCTCAAGATAATAAGCGCCCGCAATCCACCGCAATGCCTGGTCGTCGGGAGAGACAAAGCGAAGCTCTTGGCTCAAGAGCTCAACGTCGAGGTTCTGCCCCTGTCCAAGGTTAAAGCCACCAAAAATACCGGACGGCTGGGTGGGGTTCGAAAAATCGAGGTCAGCGCGATAGGCTTCGGTGATATCGGTGTACCCAAGAATATAGGTCGCGGTCGCATACGGCGTTTCCCAATCAGCTTTACCGGAAAGCTCAAGAATTTCACCGTCGGTCACACAAGGAAAGTCTGATGTCGGTGCAAAGACATCATTGGTGTCCCCCGCCTGCAGCAGCGGCACCGCACCTGTGTTGGGCGTGTTGTCGACAACCGTGTCATAGCTCGAGCCCGCTTCAAACTCGTTATAGGACGCACGCAAATCGATCGTGAGGTTGTCGGTTGGTAAGATCGTCAGTTTGCCGCGCAGCGAATAATCGAATTCGACATCATCGACATCTTCATTGAGGAACGAGTTCTCGATCAGACCATCGGTCTCGAAATAAGAACCCGATACACGGAACAAGACCTTATCTTCGACAATAGGCCCACTGACACCGCCCTCAGCGCGGTACCCGGTGCCGTTGGTGATGCTGCCATTGACGAATCCCGTGAATTCATTCGTTGGCTGTTTCGTGACAATGTTGATCGCGCCGCCGATAGCATTCCGTCCGTAGAGGGAGCCTTGCGGACCTTTTAGCACTTCGACCTGCTCCACATCAAAGAGAGGCATCTTGAACTGCTTTTGGTTGTTTTGCGGCACCCCGTCCACGATGATCGCGACGGGTGCGTCCGCGTTGTTGATCTGCGTGACACCGCGGATCACAACGAAGCTATTGAGATATGTGAATGAGTCATCGAACGTCAAGTTCGGTGTGAGACTGACAAAATCCTCAGTCGTGCGAATGCCTGCGTCTTCGATCGTTTCCGCGGTGAAGACGTTCACCGCTGAGGCGACCTCTTGAAGGCTTTGCTCACGAAACTGCCCCGTGACCACGATTGTATCCGATGACGTCTCATCGGTCTGCGCCTGCGCGTTAGCGGCGTGGACAAAAATCGTTGCCCCACTGAGTATGGTCGCACGTAACAAAACCAACCGCCGATTCTTCCTTTTGGTATCCGTCATCCCGCTCTCCTCTTTAAGCCTGCCCATGGTGATTGACGTCTCCGATCATTCAGTCAGCTGCTGAATAGGAACGAAGTCATGATCCGTGCCGAATGCCCGCGGTCCCACATGCTCAAGCGCCGTTGGGGTCGTCAGAAGCTTTGGCGCGGCCACCGCGATGACCTTGACCCTCTGGCCATACTTCAACGACTCAGTGGGAATGGGGTCTGCGGTTTCTCGGTCGATGATCGTGATCAAATCAGGCACACTTGCCCGAACACGGTCACCTTCTTTCGCGATCAGGTTCTCGTTTTGAAAGTCGATGTGCATCTGACGGGTAACATCAGAGAGATCTTCGATGGCGCAGCTGCCGATGGTAAAACCACCCTCTGTACGCCGATGAACATCGACGATTTTTCCATCAAAAATTTCGCGTGCGTATCCATAGATCTCCGATCGCGATAATCGGTCGAGGAGCGCTTGGACGGGGTTGCCCTGCTGGCGTCCTAACGCGACAGCTCGGCCTATCTCGAGCGCTTCGGTCAGCGTGTTGTGAATCGTGGCTGCCTTAACCTGTTTTCCTGTCATGGGGTAACCTGAGACCACACAGCTCATACCCATTTGCGTCGCGACCACACGGACGAACGCCTCCGCCCGGTCGGCTGTATCGGTCTCAACCGTGACGGTGTTGAGGTGCTCATCGACGATCACGAAGGGCGTTGCATGGACACCCTCAAAGTTCATCACGACCATCTGAATGGCAGGAAACGCTCGCCCCATTCCATCGGCGTTCAAGAGGGGTAGACCGAGACGCGCCGCCGCAACAATCGGCAGCGTGGAATTGATACCGCCGATCTCAACTGGCATCAGCGCATCGATCGGACGGCCGAGACGCTCCGCCAAGTGCGAGATAGCGCGCTCAAGGTCGTCACCAGCAACCGCCTTCTCAACCAGTACCGTCGGTGCACCAAGCATCGCGACAAAGCAAACAGTCGCGTCATCGCTCAAGGCAGATGGACTGACAATGCTCGGATGGCCATACTTTTGAATAGCGTTTTCCGCCATCAACCGCCCGATATAGGGATCGCCGCCGCCGCCCGTACCAAGAAAAGCAGCGCCCCGAGCAAAATCGACCAGGTCGCCCTCTGAGAAAACCAGCGCGCTCGATACGCTCGCAACACTTGTGTTTGGGTGCCGTTGGCCGATCATTGGCTCACCCCTTGTTCTGCCAATGGCCCAACGACCTTGACCCTGACACGCACAGCTCCGCCGGGCATGTAGCTAAGAGGCACTTCTTCGATGTCGATCACATCAAGAGCGTCTTTCTCAGCACCCGCGATTTGTGCGCGCCTCTTCGCTTCTGCTTTCGCTTCGTCGAGGGCCTTATCCCGCCCTAGATCGGTGTACGAATAAACTCGATCCACCTCACCACTCACTTGTGCGATCGAGGCGCCGATCGCGTTCGCGACATCGGCATTATCATGACTAACGATCGTCGAAACGCCGGCTAAAGGCCGGTCGACAAGAATTCTTCCTCCGCCGACGAGAACCAGCGGCGCAGGATCTGGGTTCGTTTTGATACGGTCGACACCGTCTTCGATCATGCGATGGACTTCACACACCGCTGCCTCAACCAAGTCACGATTGAGGTGGCGCACCCTGTCGCCATCGCCGACATCAGCATACCCAGCTGCAACAGCGATATCGGTTGTGGTCAGCGTGGAGCCGCCAAAAACCAACGCCTCTTCGCGCAGGCGATAACCCACCGATTGCGGACCGATGCGTATGTTGCCGTCTTCAACCCTTACCAAACTGCCGCCACCCAGACCAATGGCCAAGATATCTGGCATTCTGAAATTGGTCCGGACACCGCCAATATCAACGCTCGTTGACGATTCACGCGGGAATCCTCGCGTCAAAACGCCAAGATCGGTGGTGGTCCCGCCAATGTCACAGACAATCGCTTCTTCAAGGCCAGACAGCAATGCAGCACCGCGCATGCTGTTGGTGGGGCCCGAGGCAAATGTCAGGACAGGGTATTTCTCAACGAAATCGGCTGACATCAGCGTGCCATCGTTTTGCGCAATGAAAAGCGGCGCTGACAGATCAAGACGAGCCATCGCGGTCCTGAACCCGGAAATTGTTCGCTTCGCGAGGGACGCCAGCGCCGCGTTCATAATCCCCGCGTTCTCGCGCTCAAGGAGGCCTATTCTGCCGATCTCGGAAGAAAGCACGACCGAACAATCTGTATGTTCATCAAGGACGATTTGCCGGGCACGTCGTTCGAGATCGTTATCCACCGGGGCGAAGACACCCGAGATGGCAACCGACTCGATACCAGCCTCCCGTAAGCCTTGGGCAATGTGTGCGATCGCCGCCTCGTCGAGCGACGCATAAGCGCTGCCGTCGTATTGAAGGCCGCCCCGAACCATATAGCTGTGTTGACCGACAATATCTGCGATATCCGTAGGCCATCCGGAGAAGGGCGGAAGCGCCTTTGCTGCGGGTAACGCAATTCGGATGACACCAACGCTGTCGAGTTCCATCCGCTGCACAAATGCATTGGTGAAATGCGTTGTACCGATGGACAGCATAGTGACTGCTTCAGGTGCAATGGCGCTTTGTTCGATCACGTCACTGATCGCCGCGATCACGCCGTCCTCAACCGACGGCGTCGTCGCCGTCTTACAAGCAGCAATCACTTTTGCCCCTTGCATCAAAACCGCGTCAGTGTTTGTACCACCAACATCAACGCCGATAAGATAGTTTTGATGAACGCCAGCCAAACCAACTCTTCCCATCTCGAGGCCCGCTGAGAGACCTCGCCAACATCGCAACAGCGTAACCACGCAATTGCCGGAGGCGGCGCACAAAAGGCGGTAGGGGGTCGGTTGAGATAGTAGTCGACGGAAAATCGACATTTCGCCGACTACTAATTTTATGAGTTATGGCAGAAGGCCGTCCATTCGTCGTGCTTTATCAACCGCTTCTGTTCGGCTGCGAACGGAGAGTTTTTGGTAGATCTTTTTAAGGTGATACCGCACCCCATGTTCGGTCATGCCAATCACAAGGGCGATCTCTTTGTCGGACATACCGGTTGAGAGCTCTCGAATGACGGTGACTTCTTTTTCACTGAAGAGCCCGGCGCCGTGGTGCGTGCTGAACTGACCCTGGCGCTGAGCCCGCAGCTCACGAAGCCGTGCGAGAATGACAGCGGACGCTGGCGACGCATCCGCTTCACACACTTGCTGAAGCGGCGCCTCATAAAGAGCAATGGATCGATCAAAGCCACTGCTCAAAACATCAGCCAGTATTTTTAGATCAGTTGTTGGATCTTTTTTATTCACCATCGCAAGCAAAGCGCTAAACCGTCCGGATAGGCGTGCATTGCCGAGCGCCCCATGGGTGTCACGGTAGGCTCGCCATTGATCAACAGTGCTTTCACGGGAACCAAAACGGGCTAGGGCGAGCTCAACTTCGCCGATCGCCTCCCCGGCTCGCCAAGGTGCTCGCTCCAGATATTGCGCAGAGTCCGAACAATAGGGCGTTATATCACCCAAGGCGGCAGACGCCGCCTCAACATCATCACTCCACGCCAGAAGCAGCGCGCGTTGCGCATGACAGATATCGCGTAAGTAGATCATATCGTTTCGATCGGCAAACTGCGCAAATGTCTCGATCGTGATCAACGCTTCGTCGTGGGAGCCGACGATAAACAATTTCTCCGACAACGTTCGAACCGCGGCGGCATAGATATCGATCCATCCCTCTTTCTTGAGGAGTTTGATGGCGGTGTTGTTGAGACGCTCCAGTCCGCTTTGATCAAGCGGAACACGTTCGTGTTCGCTTTCTTTCTTCAGGATCTCGTAGAGCACGCGGACGCCGTCGTCGTAGCAGAGGCTGGTCCGAACGATATGGGAAACACGGCGAAAATCTGTATGGAGCTCTTCTTTTGTGCTGGTGATCTCTGCGATCATGGACAAATGGAGTTGGATAAAGAACTCCCCATAGACCGACGACACATCACGCAAGGCGCTGATCGCCTGCTTCCCATATTGTATCGACTCGGAAAAACGGCCTCGCTGATGCAAGGTCAAGCATTTGATCGTCAGGATAAACCCTAAAAAAGTTCCGTTCGCTTCGGTGAGTTCGTCGAGACTCTTTTGAAAAGCGACAATATCATCTGAAGCCACATAGAGCCCACGGTAAGTTGACAACAGAATACGGCAGGCAAAGGCGGAGGCGAAGAGCGTTTTATCGTCGGCTATTCGATCCGCATGCGCAGTTGCCACTTTGCCATAGAGCTCACCGGCCTCTGACTGGCGCCCCTTCTTCATCAGAATGAGCACACGCATCAGCCCGGCCGTTGGCGATGAAAGCACCGTTTCTTCATCGAGATACTGATCAATCACCCGATACTCAACAAGACCTTCTTGCATCCACAGGACCACGGCTCTCGTCGCCTCAAGCGTTTCTAGGACGACGTCGCGATCGTCACACTCCAAAGCGCTGCGGACGGCGTTCACGTGATTGCCGGTCCGGGAAAAATAGGCAGCCAAGCGACGATGAAGCGCGAGATACGTATCAGGATCTTCATCTCTAAGCTTGTGGCGAAGATACTCTCGCATCATCGGGTGAAGGCGATAACCAACCTTTTGACCCGCAATGGGCGATGCAAAAGCCTCTAAACTGGATAGAACGTTAAGCGCCTCGGCAGGATCGGGCCACTCGAGCACGTGCTCCACGACATCGTCGTTCACGTCATCGAGGACTGAGCATAGCCTGAGAAACTCTCGCATGCTGGACGGCAACCGCATGAGTATTTTTTGTTCAAAATACGTCATGATCGACTGATCGTTATAGCTCACCTCTTCGAGATGTCTGATGTCGAAGGCGCTCATATCGTAAGCGGTTAACAGCATACAGACGAGAACGGGCCAACCTTCTGTTTGCGCCTCCAACTTAGCGATTTGCCGCGTGGTCAGGCGCGCTCCCCAGAGCTCGGCAATCTCTTCCCGCACAAAACCAAGGTGTTGAGGGCCAAGCCGCATGACAAGGCCACGATGTTCAAAATCGACGGTCCTGATACCGACGGGTTCTCGTGACGCAATGACCAATGTCACATTACTGGGAAGCCTTCGGAGCAAAAGAGGCATCGTCGCCTCGACAACAGCATCATCAAGCCGCTCAAAATCATCAATGACCATCCTCACGGGCCGCTCGTGACGCTCAAGGAGCGCGAGCAGTTGATAGATCATCTGGGCAAGGCTTTTTTCCGTCGTGAACTCAAAGTTCATGAGGCCCGTTGACGACGCATCAATACCGCCGACATGGGCAGCAAAGGATAGATACGCAAGAAACGTCTGCGCATCATCAGCCTCGTCAACGGACAACCAGCACACTGTATCGTCGCGTTGTGTCCGGCGCGCGCGCCATTGGGACAGAAGATTGCTCTTCCCGTAGCCGCCCGGCGCTTCAAGGATGATCAGCGATCCCCGCGCGCCATCGTCCAACCGCGCGAGCAATTCCTGCCGTTCAATGACCTTGTTGAGCTGCCGTGGAGGGATGACCTTCGACCGTAGCAGCCACGGCGTGATGTTATCATGATCAACCATCGCCCGAGTGGAGATAGCACAAACATCCACCAAGCGCACCCGTTTCCTCTATAGAAGGACGGTCAACAACAGTGGTCATACTTTGTCCGCATAACACGCTTAGAGAAAGCGGCAATCAGTTAGCTGATCGCCGCTTTCTCTGTTGGTCAGGCGGTGCCGGACACTTTACTTGTTATAAATGGGATAAAAATTGAGCATGTCACGGATCGTGATCGGCCAAGAGCTGGTGTTGTCCGTGTTGCTACCGTTGAGAACGCAGCCCGACCACGCATTCCCTTGATTGGCGAGATTGGGGCAGACAGAGCCATAATAGCCCACTGTACCAAGCTGAGTCTGAAACGATGGCAGCAAACCACTTCCCCAATCATAGAGCCGGTTATCAGCCTTCGACCAAATCACGCCGATTTGCCGGCCTTCATACTGCTCTAAGTCGTCTCCATTGTTATAGGGAATGAACTTATTTGTACTCGGATCTTTGATAACGAACGAGATTAATGCCGGCGCTGTGACAAGAAACGTCTTGGACTTGCCTGCAGTGGCATCCCAGAACGTCAGTTCGGTGAGAAGATTTTCGTTTTCGCTCTTGATCACACCCGTATAGTTGTTGCCGCCAGGGGGCGTGAAGTTGATATCGACCTCGCCAATATCAAAGCCGCCTTGGGTGTAGCTCGAGACGTCGGTGATTGTACCAAGCTCGGCACCATAGATCGAACGCCCTGCGGCGGCCATGATCGGTTCGAGGTTGGAAACGATCTGATCGAAATTATAGGGGTTGTCCCTCACAACCTCGCCGATGTCGGCCGCCAATTTGTATGTACCGGACACAAAACTGTTGTTGTTGTTTTGCGAACCACTGTGTTGCCACAGGGCCAGCCCAGCGACACTGCCATAAGCGGGATTGGTCGAAATCTCATCCCGAATTTCTTGCTCAGCAACATCCGCATTTGGAATCCATGTCCAAACCTTTGAGGCTGGTGGTTCGTCACCCGGCTCGTCAGGCGCGGCCGCAATCGCCACGGGAGAGATCGATATTCCGCTGTAATTGCTGTCATAAAGAGTGTTGGTGAGAGACGGGACAGAGCGCCCGGCACCATCGCCATCATAGATGGGATAACCATTGGTGACATTGATCAACGCCGCGATGAAGGAGTTGGCAGGACCCGACTCGACGGACAAAATGCTTGTTGGGTTAGGGCCGCCGACCAAATCGATGGCCGCGTTCACCGCAGTGATCAGGCCACTCACATTGTTATCGAGTGCCTCCGGAGAACCAATACCCGCACCAACAATCAGTGTATTCCAGTTGCTAATGTCCGATGCATCTTGAATATTGATGCCGCCTGGGGAAGCGCTGAGGATTTCGTTCAGGATGATTTGGCCATCGCCAAGACCACCCCCTCCGCCGCTGGCAAGAATGGAGAAGCCATAGAGCATATCCTGCAGGTCGTTGGAGTTGTAGTATGTGGAGCCTGCATGTGCACCCTCAAAGGTCATCGCACCGCATACCGATAGTAATGCAGCCGAAGTCTTGAGCCGCGACAGAAGTCCACGCCGGACGGCGTTTGAGACAGTCACTAAAGTGTCATTCATTGGAGCACCTTCTTTGTAAAGAGAAACAGCAGCATGGAAACCCTGATTGATCTCCTGCTCGCCAACACGCGGCTGGTGTCATATTACCGCAGAAAGGGACCAAAGAGATCCCTCCGACTAAGGAGTGCCGCTCAATTGATTAGTAGTCACTAAATCATCACACGCAGGCAACTGCGCTGCCTTTTCTCACAGAATGGCCACCCTACTGAGAAAACGCAGATCGATTCGCGATATCGATGGTCTCCGGCAATCAATGTCTAACTTGAATTAGATGTCATAATTAATTATACTAATTGATATTTCTAAACGGAAGAAATGCTTGAATGAAGAACTCGTTTGGTAACAGATCGAGTCGAGGACTATTTGTGCCCAAACCTCGGCCCAAATGGTCATTCCCTTCGACCACAGAGTAGCGTGGTGTTGAAGAACGACTATCGATCTGCACGCCGCCGAAAGTGTTTCATAATCACTGATAATATCATCAGTGTGCTTTTGTCTATTGTCGAGATGTTCATTGGGCAACGCCCAACGCATGCACAGCTTAGTCGTTGATAACGAGTCTCGCCATGAATTACGTATATGGCTTAACCAATGCAGCGACGATCGACGACTTCTCGCTAAGACAGGTTCATCGCCCTCAATAAGGCCAGCGCCGTCATCACATCAAGATGCGCGCCGCCGCCGTTCTTAAAGACAGTGACGGCATCATCATCGGTGCGGCTCACTCGGCCGGCCATCAGATCATAGAGATCACCGCGAACATCATTTCGCTCTATCACGCCCGACGCCAAAGGTATCATCAGTTCACCGATATGGTCGAGCGTCGTCTCTCGACAATCAACAAAAAGCTCCGCACGCCGTATGAGATCGTCATCCGCTTCTCGCATATCAGGCTTATAGGCGCCGACCAAGTCCACATGCGTCCCTGCTGCCACATCCGCGCCCATAACCAAAGGGTCGGTCGCCATGGTGGCGGAAGAGATAATGTCAGCTCGACCCAATGCGCAAGACAGGTCCGCCACACTGACAATCTCGAGTGACGTCGATTTGTTCAATGATGAAGCGAGAGCTGATGCCTTTTGCGGCGTCCGGTTCCAAATCTCGATCGTTCGTAAACGAGGGAACAAAGCCTCATAGGCCTCAATGAGGTTTCGCGCGACCTCGCCCGCGCCGAGGATCAAAAGGCGTTCACTTTCCGGCCGGGCAAGAAGTGACGCACCCAGAACACTGTCAGCAGCCGTTTTCCACTTGGTGACAAGGTCGCTATCAATCATCGCCTCGACCGCTCCCGTGCCATCATTGAACAAGAGCATGGCGCCCTGCACGGTTGGAAGAGGGCGTTGCGTATTACTCTTGAAAACAGTGACGGTCTTAACGCCGATCCCGACATTTTCGACCCAACCAGCGCGGCTGAGAAGAGCGTCGCCGGTACGGTCGATCAGGGTGTCGCGCGTTTCGGCCTTGGCCTGGCGGTGACCCTCAGCGATGGCATCAACCACGTCCCGCCAGGTGAGCTTCCCTTCCACATCGGCAGCTGTCATGTAGGGGATCATTGGCATCAGAACGGCTCATCGGTAACTTCGCTAGACTGATTATCCCGAAACCAACAAGAGAAACAGGGTTCTCATCGTGCGCCATTCTAAGCTCATTCACGTTGTTTCATGCCATGCCGAGGGCGAAGTTGGCGATGTCATTGTCGGCGGGGTCGCGCCGCCGCCCGGCGAGACCCTATGGGATCAACGCCGCTTCATTGCAGAGGATCAGGAGCTACGAAACTTTGTCTTGAACGAGCCGCGAGGCGGTGTGTTCCGGCACGTCAACTTGCTCGTTGCGCCAAAAGATCAAGACGCTGCGATGGGTTGGATCATCATGGAACCTGCCGATACTCCGCCCATGTCGGGGTCAAACTCGATCTGTGTGGCGACGGTTCTGCTAGAGACGGGGATCATCCCGATGGTCGAGCCCGAGACGGTCGTGACACTCGAAGCACCTGGTGGTTTAATTCGTGTCCGGGCTGAATGCGTTGATGGCAAGGTAGGACGGGTTTTTGTTGAAAACCTACCCTCCTTTGCCGCCGAGCTCGGTAGAGCTTTAGAGGTCGAGGGCCTAGGAACACTGAATGTCGACACGGCCTATGGCGGCGATAGCTTTGTGGTCGTCGATCCAAAAGCGCTTGGGTTTGAGATTGCTCCCCATGAAGCGCAAGACATTGCAAAAACCGGTGTGAAAATCTCGGACGCTGCGACGGAGCAGCTGGGTTTTCATCACCCGGAGCAAAAGGATTGGAAACATATCTCCTTCTGCCTTTTCGCCGGAGAGATCAACCGACAGCATGACGAGCTTTCCGCGAAATCAGCGGTGGCGATTCGGCCTGGTAAGGTGGATCGCTCCCCCACTGGCACGGCCGTCTCTGCACGCATGGCGATTTTGCACGCTCGAGGAGAGATGCAGATTGGTGAGACGTTCTGTGCACAGTCGATCATCGGGTCGACGTTTACTGGCCAGATCCTTGGTGAGACCAAGGTGGGCGGCAAACCGGCCATCAGGCCTGAGATCGCTGGCCGGGCTTGGATCACGGGCGTGCATCAACATACGCTTGATCCAGACGATCCTTGGCCAGGTGGCTATCGGTTGAGTGACACCTGGCCAGGCGCAACGTGAACGCCGCGCCTGGTGTCAACTGGGTTACTCCTTAAGGACTGGCACCCGGCCCGACGTCCACGGAATACCCTTGTCCTCAAGACCGCTTTCAAACGCAGCGATGTCCTCATCAACGCGCGAAAGCTCACGCAAGACAGTGGCCGCCTCTGCTTCTGCGATTGCCAGGGCATCCCGATGCACGCCTGTCACTGGTGAAAGCGAGCCCCAGTGTCCATCAATGATCGAAGAAACCCGGGCATCAAGGGACCATGGTGTCCGCTCAAACCGGCTCGAAATTGTGTCGTCACCGTTGAGTTTCAGGTCGATCGCATAAAGCTGATCATCAAGTGCAGTCAAATTGGATCGATCTTCAGCCGTCGCCGCCGGGGCCACAAAAAGCGCCTGCCGCAGGCTATCGACACGCGTTTTGAGCTCCGAAAGCTTTTCATCAGCACCGGAAACGACGCGCGCCAATTCTGCTGTCGTTGATTGGAACGCGACCAGTTCGTCACGATCTGTACCCGTTGCCTCCTCTGGAGAGAGACCAAGAGACTTCACCGTGAAGGTCTGCGGTTCACCAATCTCTATTTCCTCGCGATCGATAACTTTCGACAGCTGTACGGAATAGACGCCAGGGGCGACCAGAGGGCCGCCGTCATTTATCGCCCAGTGGTTATACTCAGCATCCGCGATGGGTTCGAAGGGCGCGTGCTGCAAATCCCACACGATTTGATGGAACCCAGGTTCAACAGGTCCCTTGATACGCCGAACTACTGCTCCTTCATTATCTCGGACGGTGGCCACGATTGTAGGTGCAATCTCGCGATCCTCGGCACGCAGATTATCCCAAGATGGGTAAGGCGTATCGCCGCGATCGTCCTCGATGGCACGCTCTTCATCTCGCCGCGCATCACGCTTCGTCTCATAACCATCACGCAGATAATAGGAAATCACCGCACCGAAGGGCGGGTTCGGCGCGTTGAAAAACGCATCACCCAGATCTCCCTTGCCTTCAGTGCTGTAACCGCCCCACCGGTCACCTTCGACATATATAAAGGGATCGCGCACGGGAAAGGAAGTCGCTTCTGTTTCGCTGAGGTCATCCATCTTCGTCCGGAGCGGTGCGTAATCATCGAGCACATAGATGCTTCGGCCGAAGGTGGCGATCACCAGGTCGCTTTCACGGCGTTGGATCTCGATATCCCGCACAGAGATCGTCGGCAAGTTGGTCAACTCATGCCAATGACCACCGCCATCTTGGGTATAAAATACACCGTACTCGGTGCCGACAAAGAGAAGGTCGGGATCGACATGATCTTCGGCAATTGTGTGGACTGTGCCCCTGCCTGGAAGATCGCCATCGATTGGACTCCAGGTGCGTCCACGGTCCTCCGTCTTCATCACATATGGGGTGAAGTCACCGCGCTTATGATTGTCAAAGACAGCATAAGCTCGATCGCTATCGTGCACCGATGCGATGATCTTCTCGACATAGGTCATCTCCGGCACGCCGTTGATGCGCGAGAGTGATCGCCACTCTTCGCCGCCATTTTCCGTGACATGAATCATCCCATCATCCGTCCCGACATAAAGGAGATCGGCCTGCAGTGGACTTTCATCGAAGGCGATGGTTGAGCCATAGAAGGATGTCCAATAGTTCTTGCGAACCGCGTCCACTGACCAGACGCGATCCCCAACATCGAGAAGGTTGCGATCAACCCCGCGGCTAAGATCACCACTAATCGCCGTCCAGCTGTCGCCTCGATCATCGGAACGGAAGATCTTCTCCGCACCAAAATAAAGGCGCTTCGAATTGTGCGGTGAGATCAGAAGCGGAGAGTTCCAATTCCAATTGAACGCCATTTCGCCGCTTTGGGGTTGCGGTGTGATGGAGACGCGCTCTGTCGTGCGGCGATCATAACGCACAAGACCCGCATACTGATATTGTGCATAAATGATGTTGGGATCATCAGGATCGATCTGTGGCTCAAAGCCATCACCACCAAGAACAATTTCCCAATCAGCATTGACGATGCCGTGGATGAGGTTGGTGCGCGATGGTCCGCACAACGTGTTGTTGTCCTGGGTACCAGCACAGACATTGTAGAAAGGAGCCGCGTTATCAACTTCGAGGCGGTAAAACTGGGTCAGCGGGAGGTTCAGCATACGCCGGAATGTCTCGCCGCCGTCCCACGTTTCATAGATGCCGCCATCGCTTCCTATATACATGTGCAGGCTATCGTCAGGATCGAACCAGATCGCATGGTCATCCACATGGCGGTTATCGTAACCCATCTGCTCCCAGGAGTACCCGCCATCAAAGGTCTCCCAAGAAAAAGTGTCGATCAAAATGGCATGGTCTGGATCATTTGGATCAACCGTCAGTTCCCCGTAATAGGCGCTATCATTCGTACCGCGATCGGATCGTTTCTCCCACGTTGCGCCAAAGTCGTCGGAATAGTAGATGCCGCCGACGTCGTCTTGGCCTACGACCGATGCATAAACGACATCAGGGTGATGCGTAGACCAACCAAAGGCAATGCGACCCATATCGATATCCGTCGGAAGTCCATTGCCGATCTCTTCCCACGTCACGCCGCCATCGGTTGTCCGGTAGACTGCTGAGCCAGGTCCACCATTGATCACAGACCAAGTGCGCCGGTAGCGCTCATAGGCGGAGACGATCATGAGATCCGGGTTCTGAGGGTGAACAACAAACTCGTTCGCGCCCGTGAACGGATCAACATCAAGCAGCTTTTCCCACGTCTCACCGCCATCACTCGTTTTATAAAAACCACGGTCTCCGCCCTCGGACCAAAGTGGGCCGATTGCGGCAACGAATACGGTTTTGGGATCGGTAGGGTGGAAACGGATCTGACCAATATGACCTGCATTCTCTAGCCCGACGCGGGTCCAGCTTTCACCGCCGTTGACGGACTTATAAACACCGTCACCGGCACCGACGGAGCGCTGGTTGTTGTTCTCTCCTGTGCCCACCCAAATCTCATTGCTGTTCGACGGGCTCATTTCGACATCGCCGGTGGCGTAGGATCCTTCATGGTCAAAAATCGGGGTCCAGGTGGTGCCCGCATTCTCCGTGCGCCACACACCGCTCGACGCCGTCGCAACAAAGAACCGGCTCTTCCGATCGGGATCGAACGCAAAGTCAGCGATGCGCCCCGACGAGTGCGCAGGCCCAATCATGCGCATCGGCAGGGAGGCGTAGACATTGTCCGCATCAGGTGTCTCAGCGCGAGTCCGGTCACCGCTCTCCTGCGCACACGACGCCGTCCCAACACTCAAAAACGCGGCAAGAGCGGTGAGCCCCAGCCTCAAACGACAGCTCATCATCACCAACAACCTTTTCTCTTCGAAACAGCGAACGACGGACGAACGCCCACGCCTTTTTTTAGAAACCTTCTCACTTTCGCGTCGCTGCTTCAATTCCGTCTCTGCAGGATGACCAAACGGCACGCCTTCGCCTATAGTGGTGGCAGGACAGCTGAACGTCAGCCGTCGATCAGGACAGACGCCATGGTCACAAGCCACATTGCCATCCCTCCGAAGATTAGCACCGAGGAACGTAAGGACCGCCTTCGCGCCTTGCGGGCGAGCATGGCGGAACATGCCGTCGATGTTGTGATCCTCTCGCCGGGAAGCAGCATGCGCTATTTCACCGGTCTTGGATGGGGAGAGACTGAGCGTCTTGTCTGCGCGCTGGTTGATCGGGAGGCTATTGAATTCATCTGCCCACGGTTCGAAGCAAGCTCGCTAACCGCGTCGGTCAGTATCGGCATCGACCATGCCTCCTACTGGGAAGAACACGAAGACCCACACCGGCTGACAGCTAATCGTTTGAAGGCGCGCAACGCCATTTCGGTCGCGCTTGATGCCAATTGTTCCTTTGGTCATGCAAGCCGTTTGTTTGATGCAGCGGACGGCGTTCAGTGCAAGCGCGCTGATACCGTCATCGCCCCTCTGCGCGCCTGCAAGTCAGAGGCCGAATTGGCCCTTATGAAAGCTGCCAAGCAGATCACATTGGACGTCCACCAACAAATTTTCGAAAGTCTCCAGGTGGGTGTCCGATCAAGCGAGGTGAAGGCGGAGATCGATCGTCTGCATAAGGCGGCAGGGTCGGATCATGGCAGCAGCTTTTGCGCCGTTCAGTTTGGCGAGGCGACCTCTTACCCGCACGGCGTTCCGGGCGATCCTGCGCTTCAGCCAGGCGAGCTGATCTTGATTGATACCGGCTGTACACTTGATGGGTACAACTCCGATATCACGCGGTCTTACGCCCTCGACCAGGTCGATCGCCGCGTCGAAGAGGTCTGGGCCATCGAAAAAGAGGCGCAGGCTGCAACATTTGCCGCCGCGCGCCCTGGACTGGCGTGCGAGGAGTTGGATCGCATCGCGCGGGATTGTCTTGAGGCTTATGATCTTGGTCCGGACTATCAACTACCGGGGCTGCCGCACCGCGTCGGTCACGGGATAGGGCTCGATATTCACGAGGGGCCTTATCTGGTGCGCGGTGACCAAACGCCACTTGAGCCTGGCATGTGCTTTTCCAACGAACCGATGATTGTGGTCCCGCAAGTCTTTGGCGTGCGGCTAGAGGATCATTTCTATATCACAAGTGATGGCGCCGCTTGGTTCACCGAACCGCAAAAGAGCCTCTACGAACCATTTTAGTTCAGCCCATTGATAATGAAAGATATGGTACCGCCTCCCCGGTTCGAACGGGGGACCTCTTGATCCACAATCAAGCGCTCTAACCTACTGAGCTAAGGCGGCATCGTCTGGGGTTCGCCAGAGCGAGGCTCATAAGCGATGAGGACAGGCGCGTCACCCCTTTTTCAGAGCAAGGCCAGCTTTGCTTAGCAGCGCCGCCCCATACGCGCCGCTTCGGACCGCAACGTGTTGATCCGTGTTTGTGACGCGGGGTGCGTGGAGGCAAATTCCGGCGGTCGAGACTGGCCGGCTGATGCCTGCGCCATGCCTTGCCAGAAGGTCACCGCCTCACAGATATCGTAGCCAGCACGCTGCATGTATCGCAGACCTCCGACATCCGCCTCGAGTTCGTGTTTGCGGCTAAAGGGAAGAATGGCTCCGTAAAGGGCACCGATGCCAAGCGCCTGGGCGGCCGCCGAACTGCGGTCTTCACAGCCGGTGTCTCCGCTACCGCAGCCAGCACCAAGTGCCACCGTTGCGCCGATGACACCAACGGAGGCCAACACATTCTGACTGTAACGTTCAGCAGAGTGGCGATATTCGACATGAGCAATCTCGTGGCCAACCACCGCGGCGAGCTGCGAGTCATTGGCCATGATATCCATAATGCCGGTGTAAATCCCGATCTTGTTGCCGGGCAGTGCGAAAGCGTTGAGGTCATCGCTGTCAAAAACAAGATACTCCCAAGCGGCAGGGTTTTCGCCCGCAGCTCGCAAGAGCTGAGGTGCTACACGGTTAAGGCGCGAGGTGTAGGCCGGATTGCGGGAGATCCGCTCCTGCTGTTTGATTTGGTTCCAGCTTGAGGCAGCAGCTTGGGCCATGGTGGCTTCACCGGTGAAGATAAGCTGACTGCGCCCGATCTCGGGGTTGTACGTGCAGCCAGCCAACAATGCCAAAACCGCAAGCCAAGCCATTTTCCACATTGTGCTTCGTGCCGCCATCACGCTCGTCCCTATCGTGCCGCCCCACAGGCGAAATCGCGGCCTGTTTCGGCGCGATACCTCTCCGTTCCTTGCCAGGAAATCATTCCATTTCAAGCGTTGCCGTCCTCAGACGCCACCGACTTGGACAGCGCCAGTTGTCCGCCATCCACGAACAAAACCTGGCCGGTGATGAACGAGGCCTCCTCTCCGCAGAGAAAATGGATAGCGTTCGCCACCTCCTTGGGCTCGCCGCGTCGGCCCATCGGGGTCAGTTCAATCGCCGCTTTGCGTTGTTCAGGTGTGGTCACGGCGCGCTGATCAAAGAGCTCTTTGACGCCGCCAATCCCCACCGCATTCGCCCGCACACCGTAGGGTGACAGTGTCATGGCCACCGCTTTGGTCAACTGCACAACCGCGCCCTGGCTCGCAGCAAAGAGGGCGTCATCAGCATTCGCGGTGACTGCATCATTAGAGACAACGTTGACGATCGCGCCAGAGATGGCGGTATCGACCCCGCCATCGCTGGTGTCGCTGGCCTGCTTCATAATCTGCCGCGCGACCGCTTTGTTGATCAGAAAAGTGGCGCGAACATTGCGGTCCATGACCTCGTCGAACTGGTTCTCGGTGGTCTCCAGAAATGCGGCCTCGTGGTAATAGGCGGCGCAATGGGCGAGGACATTGACGGCGCCAAAACTATCAAGCGCCTCCGCCATCACATTGTGGACATCCAAGGCTTCATGAAGGTCCGCTTGGATAAAGGCAGCATCACAACCCCGCCCGATCACCTCGTCGCGCACCGCGTGACCAGCCTCGCGGTCAGGGTCAGTCAAAAGCAATTTGTCTGAGGATTTGGAGAACCGAAGAGCCACCGCTCTTCCAAGCGTTCCGGCGGCGCCGGTGACGATGATCGAACGTCCCATGAAGGAATCCCGCTCTCATTGAGCCCAAAAGACAACGCCCCGAGCGGGGCCGGGGCGCGTCCAGGGAGATGTGTTCTAACTGTGCAAGGTTTCAGTTTGAAGGGTCAGCATCTCATCTTTAATGGCCAGTTTCTGTCGTTTAATTTCGCTGATCTTCTGCTCATCAAAGGCTGCGTAACTTCGTTCTTCTTGGAGGGCAGCTTCAAGAGCCTGGTGGCGCTCAACGAGGGTGTCTAAACGAGCTTGAATGGTCATTGACGTCTCCTTTCAGCGCCCCGCAGATCGAGGCGGGGGAGGAAACCGAAGCACTCCGCGGTGCCTCGTGTCACGGACATTTCCCATCAATTTATGGGTATGTGAACTTGGTAAACGGGTGGATTGACGTTTTTTTGAGAAAAATCAGACCCGTCCTATCTTTATGGTGAGAACTCATCACACCGTATTGTTACAAAAAAGAGAAAGTGTTGCGCATGACAGCCTCAAGATTGGTCGTTGGTGTGAGTGGGGCGTCGGGAATGGTCTACGCGGATCGTCTTCTGACGAAGGCCAAGGAAGCGGGCGCTGAAACCCATGTGGTGATCTCGCGCGCCGCGAAAATGACCCTTGCTTATGAGATGGGTGAAGACTTCACCTTCGCCGACGCTGAACACGTCTATGGCATCCAAGATGTCGGCGCACCGATCGCTTCGGGCAGCTTTGAAACCTTAGGCATGGTGATTGTTCCGTGCTCGGTGCGGAGCATGTCGGAAATAGCCACTGGCGTGACATCAACACTGTTAAGCCGTGCTGCCGATGTCTGCCTGAAAGAGCGCCGAACGCTGACCCTGATGGTGCGCGAGACACCGTTTCATTTGGGCCACTTGCGCACCATGACAGCGCTCAGCGAAATGGGCGCGGTGATCGCGCCGCCGCTCCCCGCCTTCTATGCCGAGCCCAAGACGATTGAGGAGATGGTCGATCAATCCGTTGGCCGCGTGCTTGATCTTTTTGGGCTGAAAGCTCCGGGCACGAAAAGATGGGGTGAAGACCTTGAAAAAGGACGACGCTGAGCGGATGCGGCTTTGGGATTATGCCGTTGCAGTCTACGCGATCGAAGGTGTCCAACCGCGTCTCTTAACCTTGCAAGACCGTGATGGTGCCGATGTGAACACGATCCTCTGGTGCCTATGGTGCGGTCGAGAACGTCTCCCATTGGCCAGCGAAGAGGTCCCAGCAATCCTGGCAGAAGCGGACGCTATCACAGAGAAAGCCGTTCGACCGTTACGTCAGGTCAGGCGCAATATATCGGCTGTAGATCAAAGCCCCTTCGCAGAGACCATCGCGGCGCTGCGAAAGGATGTCCTAGCACTGGAGCTGCGCGCCGAAAGACTGGTGCTCGACACGCTGGAACAAGCAACACCAAAGCTGGGACCGGACGCGGCCACGCCATTATCCATGAAAAAGCTTGCATCGCAGCTGTTCACGCTAGCAGCCAAGCGCATGGACATCGCTCTCCGGATCGACGATGAGGACAGCCCGGAGAGCGCGACCGCCCTCTTCGGTTCCATCCTGACGTTAGCGGAGGATCATGGTCCATGAACGATGACGACAAACCGCGTTTCCACGTCATCGACGGCCAGGCCAAGACATCGGCGAAGGTGGGTGCATCGGGCGCCAATGATGAAGGGCTCGAGCTCAAGATCCGTCAGTTGGAACAAGAGCACCGCGACCTCGACCAGGCGATTGAGACCATGGAAGAGCGCATGCCTTATGATCGGCTCACCATTGGACGCATGAAGAAACGCAAGCTCGCGCTGAAGGATCAAATTGAGGTTCTACGCGACGCGCTTTTTCCCGACATCATCGCCTGAAGCGGCTCGCGCTTTGCAACAGTTGGCGGTATGAGCAGTCACACCCGAGCAATGGCGAGGTAATCATGCGGATCATCTTGTGGACAGTGTTATCGTCGCTGGCTCTTAGCGCATGCTCCAGCGATCTTGCGTTTTGGAGCGACGATCACGTTGAGCAGGACGCACTCACCGCCAGTGGCTGGCGCCCAACATCGCTCAGCACTGGTGACGTCGCCGTGAAGACCAGCGTCAGACGACCAGCCATGCCCGCAGCGCCCGCACGCCCCCGTCCTGCTTTCCCTGCACCGCCGAGCACCGACATTCCGGCAGGGCCGCCCGCCAGCAAAGGGCCCGGCTTTACCGGTTGCACCGAGCGTGAACCCGACGAACAAGACTGCTTCGTCGATGGCCAATGGGTCGATGCCTTGGCGCGGTTTGAACCGCAGACAGGACGGCACTGGTTTCTCGACCCCAACTCGGGGAACACCTATTATGCGGACAATGGAGAGTTCCGCACGGGCGACGCCTTTCAGGAGGCGCTTCGCAAGGGGCTTCTCGCCTACTGAAAGCGGTTTTCTCATTTCTTGAGCTTTCCGTGGTCGAACTCTCCTGAAGTGAAGGAGAAGCCGGCATGGACGGCGAAGAGGACCCCGATCGCGATCGGCTGAGACCGTTTACCGGGCCAGAGCTTGGCGCGCTTGCCCACCTCTACCGCGGGGAGGTCTATCGCTCGACGATCTGGCGGACCCGGCTCGATGCGACGACCAATTGGTCCGTCGTCAGCTTGGGGCTTGCGCTCACGATTTCGTATCAGTCGCCCGAGGCATCAGCCTTGCCGCTTTTCCTGGTCGCATTTTTGATTGGCGTCTTCTTATATCTCGAGGCGCGCCGGTACCGGTATTTTAACGTCTGGCGGGCCCGGGCGCGTTGGCTAGAGATCCATTTCTACGCGCCCATGCTGCATCAACGGCCAGTGGAAAATCTTCAGTGGCAGGATCGCCTGGCCGAAGACTATGAGCGGCCAGAGCACCATATCAAATTCAGCCGCGCCCTAGGGCGCCGATTGCGCAGGAACTATCTTTGGATTTTCGGTGTGCAGACGTTGGCGCTATTGGGTAAGGTCTTCGCCCATGAAAGGCCAGGGGATGACACGGTGAATTTTGATAACCTGGCGCTTGGCCCGATCCCTGGCGAGGTCGCGCTTGGGATCAATCTCGTAGGATTTGCAGGCCTTGTCCTCTTTACCTGGATCATTTGGGCCATGGACCGACGGCGGTTCACCAAGAACATGAACCCGATCTCAATGGGATAAGGGGTTAGCTGATTATTTGGTGATCTTCGCGAGCTGACGATCCCACACAGAGGGGTCGAGACCAAAATCTTCAACCGCCATTTGATATTCGTCTTCGTAATGCCCTTTGAGCTCGTCTAGTAAGGCTCTTGGGTAACGAAACGCCTTTTCGGTGCTGTTCTCTTTGGTGTCGGCATCAAACCTCGCGGCATCCAAACCGAGCACGTCGGACAAGCGTTGCTGCTCCGCAGGTTCAAAGAGCGTTTCATAAAAACCGAAGAAGATATCCTCTTCATCGAATTGGGAGCGGATGCGATTGACCGTCTCTCTGTAGGAGGAGCGAATACGGTCACGCGACCCGCCGCAGGAGGTTTTGAGACGGTCGGACATCTCGCTGACGGACGTTCGTTCAAGCTTCTTTGTGTCACGCATATGCATTTTGATCGAGCTTTCCATCCGCGTGACAGGTTCGCGCATCAAGAAGACAACCTGCGTTCGAATGGCTCGTTGCTGGAATGTTGATTTGATCGAGCCCAGAACATCGTCCGGCAAACCCGCATAAGACGGGGTGATATCGGCAGAAAACCCTTCGTCTTTCTCGATTAGTTCGTCAAAATACTGATAATATTGATTAACATCGAGCAGCATATGGAAGCGCCGTGTAATGAACTGTTCCATATAGTCTTTTGGATGCTCGGTAATAGCCTTAGCGAGGCGCTTTCCAATGAGCTTTCTAAAGGGCAGTGCGTGGCTCAAATGGATGGCATCAAAGATGTGCATCTCTTTGGTCGCCGGTTCGGCAAAATGGGGCTGCGATGTCAGCTGCTTATAGAGCCAGGTTGTGCCCGCCTTTTGGGCACCCAATCCCAGAATAAATCGACGCATGACGGCCCGTTGATCGCGCAAAATTGCAAAGCCATTGGACTAAGGAACGGCTCCGGGGCTGTCAATCATGCCGGGAGGCGTCACGCCCTTAGGTAAAGAACGGCGCAGGGCGATACTCCGTGATCTCTATATCTCGGAAGACATCCGCTTTGATATAAGGGTCCTCGGCGAGGATCCGGTCGAGCGCCTCGCGGCTCTCTGCATGATAAACCAGCATCGAGCCGACCATGTTTCCATCCGTGTCAAGAAGAGCGCCGCCGAGGAGCATGGTGCCTTCTGCCTTGAGCCGCTCCACCATCGCAAGATGCGCCTCCCGCGCCTGAAGCCGCCGTTCCGGCTCACCTGGATGGTCGCGACCAATGACATGGTAGTGGGGCATGGGGGTCTCCTTTGGCCCGGGAGCTAGCGCAGATCCCGCGCCCCGTCATCCCGGGCGAGCGCTAGCGAAACCCGGGACCGGTCAGCCGCGCATGATCTCAGCGCTGAGGTCATGCCAATGGCGATTGGTCGTTTCGATCAGGTCCCTCTTCCAGCGCCTGGGCCAGGTTTTGATCCGTTTCTCGCGATGCACAGCGCCGCCGATCGTGGCGTGACGCTCAAACCAGACGAGCTTGGTGCAGCCATACCTCGCCGGAAACCGCGCGCCCGCGCCCGCCTTATGCTGGCTCATCCGTGTGAGGAGGTCTGACGACACGCCTGTATACAGCGCCCCATTCTTGCGGTTGGCGAGCATATAGGTGGCGATGAGATCAAACCTAGCCATGCGTTATGTTCGCATTATGTTCCATCGCAGTCAAGGCTCTTGAACAGCGCTCTCCACGGCGAAGGCGTAGCCTGAGACCGTGGAGCCCATCTCGGAACGTCCGTGCACTCCACTTTCAGGAGATGGACGCCACGGTCGGGGCCGTGGCGAGCGCCCGAGAGAGAGACCTCCTCAAGACCGGCAACCCACGGCACTTGGTATTCCAAATCCGCGCTCTCCACGGCGAGGGCAAAGCCCGAGACCGTGGAGCCCATCTCTGACCGTCTGCACACACCAGTTTCAGGAGTTGGGCGCCACGGTCTTCGCCGTGGCGAGCGTGCAGCGGAAACCTTGGCCCCCCAGGACTGTCATCCCGGCCGAAGCGAAGCGAAGAGCCGGGACCCATGGCAGAAGGCGTGCATTCGAGCCTACGCAGGAGGAATCAACCTGCCATGGGTCCCGGATAGCCCTTCGGGCTTCCGGGATGACGGATGCGCTGACCATCCGCTGGTCGCGGACAGGAGGGGAGCCGGGGTCCTATGCGCGCGGTGATCGCAGCGAATGGGTGCAGTTGGGGGGTGCCGCGATATCAAGAGGTCCCAGCC
>JBCBUC010000021.1:0-68239 GCA_039818345.1 Pseudomonadota bacterium
AGACAAATCTTTGACATTTTCCAAGATCTCTAAATCGCTAGTGAAATTATAACTGAAAATGAGATCATTCTTCTTTTTCGAAATTTACTCTGAATACTGCGAGAAAAACTTCCGAAAACATTTCTTCTCATATAGCCGCCAATGAATAAGATTCTCGTAGGCTTCAAGTATAAGCCTGGCCTTGAGTGTCTCGTAGGCAGTCTGTACTTCCCCAAAAAAATGTTGTTCATCAAAAGAGGTCGCAGATGATTCATAACCTCTTTTTGTAAACTCAATTTTTGCGGATAACTCGTCAATTAGACCCGAAGGAACGACATTGTCTTGTTCATCTAGTGGCGTTCCTGTCGCTATCTCACGAGCATTCCTGGTTTTTGCAGCAGCATCAGCAACTTTAAGGAGACGGTTCTTGAAGCTCGTCTCGATCTGTTCCATCGGCCCCACCAAACAAAGTAGTTAAGACGCGACGCGCCCGCTCTCCATAAGAGTCTCGGTTTGTAGAAAAGTAACCCGGAATATGATCTTCAACTGCCTGCTTAAACTGGTCATTGCGCTGATGCTTTAAAAGATCCGTATAAGTAGAAATATCTGTCTGGGTGACTTCATGTGCACCCTTGCCCAAAGCTTTTGCAATACGATCTATAGCCGAATCAGTCATACGTGTAACTTAGCAATTTCAAGTATAGTTCGTAAAGCCGCATTTTTATCATCAAAAACATCAAATGCATCGAAAAACGCAGCGAGCCTCGCTTCACATTCGTCGCTCATTCGGAACTCGTATTGCTCGTCGTCAGGCAGATCTCCATTCCGAACTTTCAAGGCGACGCGATGAACCAGGGCAGTATGATCAGCATCATCGGATTGGCGCTCGCAAAAGTCGAGGCCTCGACACATGAATATTCGTTTCTGATCCAGTTCATCTTCGTATACAGATGAAATAGTCTTCGCGAAGTTTTGGAATGCCGCCATGCAGTCGAAAGTCACCTTCAGCCTTACCCGGCGGGCCTGCTTACGTGACGGCGAGCCACGACCGAACTCGGGTAGTGGTGTAATTTCAACCATTTACAAACGCCTGGACATTTACCAATATTTTAAGGGTGTTGGCTCGCACTTTTATCATATCGACACAAGTGTTTTCTTGTCACCGCTTCGCTCGTTGCGGGAACTGTAGGCCATGTCTGCCGATGCGCAGTCACAGCAAATTGTTTTCTGCGCCAGCCCGAGATTTGCATGGTCCAGCGCTATTGGCGCACAGAATCAAACGGCAGTTCGCCGAGGGTTCTTGGTCGACTTCAAAGGCGAGGGTGACGCAATGGGAGACCACTATACTTTCTCCTGCCAAGATGCGTGATAGTATCGCGCGCGGCTTGCGAAGCGCTAGATCTCATAGGTGATCTTGGTACCACTAATCGGTTTGAGGGCCCCATCGCCGCCGTCGCCGGAATGTACGCGCCTAACCCACGTCCGTGATAACCTTTGGCTGGTAGCGAGAGTTTGCTGTCCGCAGTTCAGCAAGGTGCCGGTAAAGAGTGGATCGACCGATACCGAGATGCTTGGCGGTGCTGGGAACCGATAGGCCATCACTGATGAGATAGTGCGCTTCGGCGAGCATCGCGGGTGATAGCGCCGACGGTCGGCCCAGTACGCTGCCCTTTGCTTTTGCGGCTTCGATGCCTGCTTTTGTCCGCTCCACGATCAATGCGCGCTCAAAGTCGGCGATGGCGCAGAGCATATTGAGGGTGAGCTGACCAACGGCCGTACCCAGATCAAAGGTCTCGCAAAGGCTGCAAAAGCCGATCCCGCGATGATGAAGGCTCCAGACAGTGTCTGTCAGGTCCCGCATGGATCTGGCAAGACGGTCCATGCGCCAAACGATTAGGCTGTCGCCAGGTTCCAATGCGACCAGGGCGGCGCGATAACCGGGCCGTTCGAGACACGTGCCGCTGATCCCTTCGTCGGTGTACAGGCGGTCATATCCGGCCTGCTCAAGCGCACGGAGCTGCAGGTCGAGTGTTTGTTCTGTCGTGCTGACACGGGCGTAAGCAATGCGCATCGGACGGCCTCCTTTCCCTTGTATCCTGCGGCCTTGCGCGTCTCGAAAAGGTTCGGTTCCAAGACACGCGTATTCTCCCGGCCCGTTCCACCAAAACACTGGGCTTGCGAGCACCCTTAAAGGCTAATTCATCCAATCCTGATACGGAACGTTTTTGGGACTGTTATCCCCAGCTTTCTTGTGGGGGGTGCCGGGCGACGTGCTGGCTGATGACTCAGCCCGTCATCCAGTCATCGGCGATAAGCCTGCGCGCGAGCTACTTAACGCGGACTTGCTCGCCTTGCCTAAGACAGAGCGGCAGGCTTGGATTCATGGAGCCGCGGCACAGATGGTACAGGTGTTGGCGCCGCGAGATCCCGCACTAGCGCGATGCGCCTCTGATTTCTTCGTTACGTTTCAAACAGGCCAGGAAGAAACGGCAAAAGTAATGGTCGTGTACCCAGATAAGCAGGCCACGGTTACGCTGATGGCCGTTACGGCCACTGCATGTGAGGTTATGCCGGGGCAGGACTAAAATCGTCGAAGGAGAGGATTCCTTGTCTTGGACTTGTTGTGTCCTTGTCGAGCGGCGCAATATCGGATTGCAATTCCATAGCAGCCTCCGCCTCAACAATCAGAGCATCGATCTTCTCGAGGTCTTCGATGGTGACGTCCTCGCCACTGATGATCTCACGACCCTGATCGACCTTTTCCTGTGCCAGCCCCAAGCGCCGGGCGCGATCCAGGAATGCGCGCCACTGCTCAGCCGTCACTGCATTCTCTGGATTGTCGTCCGGCAGCTGATCATCGGGAACAATGGTCCCATCCGCGGTTTCAAAGCGCCCGTCGTCCCGCCGGTAAATTGCCGTGCCATCCGCCAGTCTGGCGGTACGGCTTTCGATGTCAGCTCGCCAGTCCTCCAAATCGGCAAAGGCATTGTCTAAGCGGGACTGCAAGTCATCCAAGCGTAGCAATGTGGCTGCAATCTGGTCCGCGCTCGCCATTTGCAGCAAGACGGCATGAAGCTGCCTGCGCTGTTCTTCCTCTTTGCGCTCGATCGCCTTGGGATCTTTGTCGCCCACCAAGAAACGTTTTTGCTTGGGCCCGTTGCCATCGGTGGCAACCTCTACGGCCATGTCGCGCAGATCAATTTCATTTTGGGTGAGAGTGGTCTCGGGATCATCGCCCTGAACAAAGTCATTCATGGCGGCCTCCGATAGGCTGAATGCCGCGCGGGGCTACACCCCCGCTGGCTACTCTTCTTACGGTGTAAGAAGAGTACTCACCGATCACCGCTGACCCCGATGTCTCCCACCTGTCCCGTAAAATCAAAAACGTAGCGCGTTTCTCAATCATAAAATCATTACACGGATTGATTATTAATAAAATTTTAATTAATAATCTTGGCTTGGCCACCTTCTTGCACTGCGGGGAGGTGGCAGAACTCGAGCATAGAACGTAGGAATGGCAGGAGAGGATTTTTCAGCTGCGGCCCCCCAGGGCGCTTTGGAGATAGAAGACGTGTCCAAGGACCCGCTGATCGCTTTCATCCTGGAGCGTGTGTGCGAGCACTTTGGTACCACCAAAAAGAACCTCCGATCATCTCGAAAGGACGTTGCGACAGCAAACGCCCGGCGAGCCTTCTTGTTCGTTGTTCACTATGGCGCCGAGCGGAGCGTGCAGGTTGGGACTGATGAACTGGAAGCGCGGCGAGAGTCGGGGTTGCTCTCGTTGAAAAGGGTCCATGCGCTTGATGGTGAGTTTGGTGATGCGGTCCAAGCAGTTTGGTCTGCTGTCTCAAAAAAGTTCGACAATTTTCCAACGATCGATCCCTATGTTGAGGCATCGTACGGTGAGCGAAAGTCCATCAGGAGAGAACGAAAAGCCACACGAAAACTGCTAGCCAAGGGCGGCGAGCGAGCCAGCGCGCCACTCACTGTTCAGGTTGATGATGACCTGCCCGACATGCTCGCATCATTCGTGGAAGCTGCAGACATGACCAAGAGGGAGGCTGTTTCGCGCGCCATCCGAAGGTTCATTCGGGAAGAAATCGAGAGCCGCGACTTGTCAATACCCGAGCAGAAATAATTATTCGGATAAAGCGCATTATTTATCTTCTTTAGCCACGAGTTTGTGATAATCATGGGGTGCTGCTGAAGCGCCGTCGGTAGCAACAACATAACTCAGTTTCATGCACTCGCGTATCTGGTGCTGATCGTGCTCGTTTCTTCTTCATCTCGTTTGAGGTGTCGAGGTACGAGAGACTGAGCTGAGTGTCTTCGTTCTGTACGGTGAGCAAAATGAAGAGATTATCAATGACCCAAAACCCTCCAAACTGCTTCGACCCCACTTCAAGTCTCAGCTTGATACCGCCCGAACCCCTCGCTGTGCTGAGGCGAGAGCGATCCGATCCGTATTTATCGTTTCAAACGTGGCACAACTAACGTTGTTGTTTCAAAGCATGTCTGGGGCAGGGTATGGCGGACAATTCAATCAAGGGAAGCAAGCACACCGAACTCATTATCGTTGTGCTGATTTCACAGCTCGAAGACCGGCAGTATCGCGATGATGCGACGCGTTTTCTAAGCGAGGTCCTTCAAAGGAAGCACATCAAGCCGGAAGGGCTTGTTGATTACGTCGAGAGAATTCTCGGTGAAACAAACTACGCTAGCGGAGTGTTCATTGGTGGTGTGTGGTATTCCCGCCCACTATCTCTGTCCAAACTGGCAATGAGCGACGAAGAGATTGACGGTCCTCAGACCGTGAACTCTGATGATCTGGGTGATGACCCAGACACTGAAGTGCGTTTCGAGCGAGCCGATCGAAATCGAACAGACTTTGTTTCTAGGACCTTCTACAGAGGGCCGGATGATCCGGAGAATAAGCCATCTTCGGTCTATTGGGGCCTCTACCGGTGTTTGATGAGCGTGTTGTTGGCTCGGCATCGGTTTGAATGGCTTCAGTTCAGGATGGAGTTAGCGGAGCAGCGGCGAGGACCTGATAAAACGGTACCTGATCCGGGTACCGTGAATAGCTAGAGCAATATGAGGCCTTCGGATGAAAATCCGGAGGCCTTTTCGTTTCATAGTATTCGGCCCCAACGTTGTTTGCTTGGCGTCTTTCGGACCAATTTCCGAGGAGTTTTGAAAACCTGTCCTATGACAACCTCACCGGAGCATTTTGCTCGTAATGCGGAGGATATCATGGGGTGAATCTAAAGCAACACAGCCAAGCCAGCCAGTCGACCTTTATGGGTTCGGTCAAGTGGTTGGCCAACATGCTAGCCGTTATCATCACCTTCTTTTTGACTCCCAAGGCGTACTCGCTGACGGAGTCATTCGTGATCGATTATACGTCTGATCACTATGGGTACGGATTTGAAGACATCACATCGTTCGTGTGGGGTATATACCTTGCACTGACGATATTCTTCTTCTCGCGTGCAACGGTATCGACTTCGCTAGTCATGGGCGGCCTCGCATTGGCAAGCCGCATGTTCTGATAACGTAACTCAACATGGATTGGAAGAAGACAATGAGCGACTATGAAAAAGTGGGTCAAGGTAGTTACGGTGTGTACCGCAAGAAAAAATCAAACTGGGGTGGCTGGATCGTTGGTCTAGCTATCGTGATGCTGATCGTCGCGGCTGCTGCCAGCGGCGCCTAAACACAAAAATACGGAACTAGTTCTCGGGGAGCGCGCTGCCGCTCCCCTTTTTGTGCTCAGAAACAGGGAAAGCAATCAATGTATCAAACAAATTTCAATCCAGAGGATGATCGTTTTGGGACGGCTGGTTTCGCGTCGGGCAACGATGTCCGCCGGGCCGACTTGCGAGACCCCAGCGGTGTTCCTGTCGGTTTCAAGGACGGATCATTGTTGAAGCTCGGAGGCGACGCCCTGCTCATAACGGTGGGCGGCGCCGGAAGTGGCAAGTTGAGGGACCTCCTTTCCTATGCCCTGTGCATGGGGCCTTCGTCACCCATGATCGTGCTTGATCCAAGAGGAGAGTTGGCAGCGATTTCAATCCACACGCTGGCACCTCGCGGCGTGTACGGATATTGTTGGAATCCTTTGGGTATGCATCATCCCGTCTTACCGCAGCATGCATGCAACCCGCTTGACATATTGAAGCCAGATAGTCCTCATTTTCACAGCGATTGCGACTTCATTTCAGAAGGCCTTATCCCGCTGTCAGGTGGTGGCAACGGGAAGTATTTCGAGTTGCGGGCACGCGAATGGCTGAGCAGCTTCATGAAGGCAGGGGTCGAGTACCGTGGGCGGATAAACCTTCCCGATCTCTATGAAGTCATCGGGGTCATTGAGACGGACCCCAATGCATGGGCTGATGAGCTCGAAAAGATGCTTGCATCACGATTTCCTGACGTTCGGCGCAACGCAGGTGAGATGCTGGCCAAGCAACAGGACTCGCCGAAGGAGTTCAGCGGAATTCTGGGGGAGATCTACGCCCATCTGTCGTTTCTCAATGATCCCCACCTTCGCGCCGCACTGTCGGGCGACGGTCGAGACTGTTTTTCACTCGAAGCGCTGACAAACCCTACACGGAGATCGCGCGTTCACCTCAATGTCCCTGCGGAATATTTGTCAGTATGGTCACCAGTGATTCGACTCTTCTTTACAGTGACGATGCTCTATAAAGCTCGATGTCCCGAGCGCGAGAGAATTCTTCTGCTTGTCGATGAGGCAGGCCAGCTAGGACGGTTCGAGGCTCTGCTGCGTGCATTCACGTATGGACGCGGCGCTGGCGTTCGCGCTTGGGCAATCTTTCAGGACGTGGGGCAGATCACGAGGAATTTTGGAGCATCGGCATTGCAGGGTTTCTTGGGGTCGGCCCAGCTGCGACAGTTCATGGGTGTCCGGGATTTCGAAACTGCCAAGTTAGTTTCGTCGATGCTCGGTACACAGACACTCTCTTATGATGACGACTTGGCTCAGGGCAGAGCGCAAAAGAACAGGCGCAACTCGATCAGGAAGGCCCTGATGGAGGATGCTGACCCCTTTGAGTTCTCTTTTGACAGAGCCCAATTTGGCCGGGAGGAGGTGCATCGAACCAAGCAGGCGCGAGCGCTGCTCACACCGGACGAGATACTAAGCCTGCCTGAAGACAAACAAATCCTCTTTGTGTCTGGCAAGAACATCAAACCCATTCTTGCCGACAAGTACCCTTACTACGCGCGCCGGGAGATGGCAGGCTTCTATCTGCCTAACCCTTATCATCCGCCTCAAGATAGTGTGACAATCAGGACAAGCTTTGGGTCTTCGAAGCGCGCCGTCAGATCAGGACCGATTCCTGAAAATTTGAGGCATTTTCCGCAATATCAACATGGAATGATGTACTGGATCGATGGGTTTTCTCTAGCATCGTGAAAGGAGCTCGCCTTTGAGCGAAAAGAATGAAGAGCGTCCGCGTGAAGTCGCGGGCGCTCCTAAGTCCCGCCCCAGCCATATTGCTTATCAAGTCGATCAGGGGGCGGATGAGAAGTCGTACTTTAGTCGCGTCGGGGCTGCATTTGCGCACAGAGATGGGCAAGGCTTCAACGTTAAACTCAAGTCGTTCCCGGTCGATGGACAGGTCGTGCTTCGTGCTCCGAAAGATCGCCTCGAAGCCACCAGGACCGGAAGTGATCGATCGCACCAGCAACGGACCGATCGTGGAGACCTCGAGCGGTGAAACAACCTTTTCACGGCGCCGCTCGCGGGCCAGCTCCTGACATCAAAACGAAAGGCGAGCTGCAAGCGCGGCTCGCCGCACGCTCCAAACCTAAGCTCGAGCCGCATTTGAGACCGAACGGCGCTGTTGTGCATGCCGTCAATCGTCAGGTGCATGTCTCGAATGAGAAACGCATCCTAGAGCTGCGATCGAAGCTGAGTGATCGGCAGGCGGATCTTCGCCAGCAACTCGCTCAGAACAAAGGACGCGGTCTCGCTAAGGCAGGGTTTGGCCAAGCCAATACGATGGAGAGATCAAGATGAGTCACGAACGCAATGGCTGCAGCCAGGATACCCAAGGCGCTGGCCGCAAAGACCCCGAGAGTAAGGGCTTCACACCGCGTGATAGGCTTCAGCTGATCAGGCAAGCCCGCATGTTGAACGAGGTTCATAAAGCCGTCCGGAGCATTCAGAAAAACCATCAGCATACACGATAATTATCTGGACAAAACGTGAACATTGTGGTTTGATAACGGAATAAATATAGAACCAGGCGCCGCCATCAATCCTTACCACGGACGACCCCAGGATGATGAGCGGATAGCCTGCAAGCACCTATCAAACCCAGACCTAGTTCAGCCAACGCCCGTGGGATCATGCCCGCGGGCGAGGCCGTATCTGTAACTCTAGAAAGGAGACATCGTTGAACCCACACCCGCCACAAGAGACCGACATCATCCACGAACCAACCACCGACCTGCGTCTTTATATGCCGTATCTTGATGATTGGGAGGCGAGCGAGGAGGAGAAGCACGAATTTCTTCTGACCTTGCGCGATATCCTGATGCAGTTCGTGGACCTGGGCTTTGGTGTGGATGCAACGCAACTGGTGACGTGGCTTGCGGATCAAGAAAGCGCGGGCAATCTTCCTTCTGGTGTGATAGCATCGTCTGATCATAAACGTATACAGAATAAAAGCCAGTCAGGGACACTCGCTGTTTCGGACATGAGAGAGGAGTCACCATGAAGACGAATGCTGCAAGATCATCAACTTCGGCAACCAAGGCCGTCATCTATTGCCGAGTCTCCTCAAAGCGCCAATCGAAAGAAGGGTCAGGGCTTGATGGCCAGGAGCATCGTTGCCGTCAGTATGCCGCTGAACATGGTTATGACGTGGCTGCCGTATTCCCCGACGATGTGTCTGGCGGCGGGGATTTCCTGAAGCGCCCTGGCATGGTGGCGCTTCTCGCTTTTCTCGATGCCCAGCCCGATGAGAACTTTGTTGTCATCTTTGATGATCTCAAGAGATTTGCACGCGATACGGAGTTTCATCTCAAGTTACGCAAGGAAATGGAGCGGCGCGGCGCGAGGCGTGAGTGTTTGAACTTCAACTTCGAACAAACGCCTGAAGGCCAGTTCGTGGAAACGGTGCTCGCCGCCCAGGGTGAGCTTGAGCGCCAGCAAAACCGCCGTCAGGTCATCCAAAAGATGCGTGCGCGCTTGGAAGCTGGATACTACGTCTTCAATCCGCCCGTGGGTTATCGCTACGAGAAAGTGCAGGGCCACGGTAAGATGCTCGTGCGCGATGAACCAGCTGCCAGCATCGTAACCGAGGCCCTTGAGGGGTATGCGGCTGGACGGTTTCAATCCAAGTCAGAAGTCCAGCGCTTTTTGCGTCAGCACCCAGAGGTCTTTTCCGGCAGACGCCGCACTGCAGGCTTCACAACGATCATGGAGATGCTTGAGCGGCCTCTCTACGCTGGACTCATGGAAGTGAAGCCGTGGGACATTCCCCTTCAACAGGGCAAACACGAACCGCTGATCTCGCTTGCGACCTGGAAACGTATTCAAGAGCGCATGAGCGGCACGCAGCTAGCGCCTGCACGTGTCGACATACGTGCTGATTTTCCCCTCCGAGGATTTGTCTCTTGTGCGTCTTGCGGCAAACCAATGTGCAGCGGTTGGTCCAAAGGGCGTAGTGCCTCCTACGCTTACTACTTCTGCCTCAACAAACAGTGCTCGGAGCACCGAAAGTCCATCCGTCGTGAAGACATAGAGGGCGCCTTCGAAGACCTCCTGCGGTCTCTGCGGCCAGCTCCAGCGCTGCTTGATCTGGTCAGAAAGATGCTGCGGGATCTTTGGGATGGTCGTCTGGAAGGCGGCAAGGCGCGCAAGGAAGCGCTATCGAGTCAGATCGCTGATATCACCGCGAAGTCCAAGGCACTCATTGAGAGGCTTGTCGCAGCCGAGAACCCGACAATCATTAGCGCCTATGAAGGTGAGCTTGCATCGCTTGAGCAGAAGAAGATCGAAGCCCGCGAAAAGATCGCCGATCTCACGACTCCGCGAAAGACCTTCGATGAAATTTATCGAACCGCGTGTGCCTTCCTATCAAACCCTTATAAACTCTGGGCTTCAGACCGCTTCGAATTGCGCCGATTGCTGCTCAGAATGGCATTCACAGAACCTATCGTATACTGCCGAACCGAAGGTTATCGAACCGCCGCAATCGCAGAGCCCTTCAGGGTTCTAAGGGGGGTGAGTATGCGAAATCTCGGGATGGTGGAGCTAGGCGGAATCGAACCGCCGACCTCTTGCATGCCATGCAAGCGCTCTACCAATTGAGCTATAGCCCCGTCGCTGATCGCGAAGAACGCGCTGGTTAGCCATCTGGTTGCGAGGATGCAAGCTGGCTTTCAGGGGTTTCTTGGCACGGTGCGAAGGCCGCGACGGAGGGCGTTGGCAATCCTTTGATGGCAAAGCCCCGCGCGGTTGCCCGTTTCAAAAACACCTCGAGGCTGTGCAGGGTGTGCTCGGTGCGGATCGCCCTTGGGCCATCGTGGAAAATGACGATGGATCCAGGAAAGGCGCTACCGCCGAGTTGGCGCCCATAAAAACCGGCCGCCAATCGGTTGAAGGTCTGAGAGCGTGTCTCTGTCATGCCTCCTGCGTCCCATGGGAGGAATGACGTCAGGATGTAGGAACGACCACCGGGCGCCGCGTAGTCCAACGCCTGAAGCGCTGGGCCCATCCGTTCGGTGCGGTAAGCCCCAAGCGGCGGCCTGAAATAAAACGGCCGGGTACCGGTGATGGCTTCCAAAGCGCAATGGCTCTCGTTGAACTCCGCGGCAAAGAGTTCCGGCGGGAATTCTTTCGCGGACCGGTCCTCAGGAAGATGGTTGGCGAAACTGTGCCCCTCGGCCACGGCGCGGGCGATCATCTCTTCGTGCCCAGCTATATGATCTGTATGCACAAACATTGTTGCTGTCGCTTCGTAGCGGGCCAATAGGTCGAGGATCGTCCCCGTCGATGCGGAGGGGCCATCATCAATCGTCAGATAGATAACGCGTTCATCCGTCGGCAGGCGGAACAGTGCTTCTGGTTGAAGCTGCTCGCCTAGCGGCAAGAGAGCCTGCTGCCCGTGACCGCAACCGACCATCAAGAGGATGAGGGCCGTTGAGCCAATAAGTGCGATGCGGCCCATCATGCCGCATCCTCCTTGGTTCCGATGAAACCACCCGACTGTCGTTTCCACAGCGAGGCATAAAGACCATCTTGCGCAAGAAGAGCATTGTGGCTGCCTTCTTCGACAATTTGCCCTTGCTCCAGAACGATGAGCCGATCCATGGCGGCGATGGTCGACAGACGGTGGGCGATCGCGATCACCGTTTTGTCGCCCATGAGATCGTCGAGACGTTCCTGAATCGCGGCCTCCACTTCGCTGTCGAGGGCAGATGTGGCCTCGTCAAAGATGAGGATGGGCGCGTCCTTCAAGATAACCCGTGCAATCGCGATGCGCTGACGCTGGCCACCGGAGAGCTTCACGCCGCGTTCACCGACATGGGCGTCAAGGCCCGTGCGGCCCTTTTGATCACTGAGGCCTTGGATGAAATCCCAGGCCTCGGCCTTTTTGGCGGCGGTGATGATTTCATCCTCGGTCGCGCCCGGCCGTCCGTAGGCGATGTTCTCGCGGATCGAGCGGTGCATAAGTGAGGTGTCTTGCGTCACGACACCGATCGATGAGCGCAGCGAGTCCTGGGTAATACCCGCAATCGCCTGGCCATCGATCAGAATTTTGCCGCCCTCCACGTCGTGAAGACGCAAGAGAAGATTGACGAGCGTCGATTTCCCTGCACCCGACCGGCCGACCAGGCCAACTTTTTCGCCCGGCTTGAGGGTCATGGCAAAGTTGCCAATCACGCCTTTTTCCTTGCCATAGGAGAAGGTGACATTGTCAAAGGTGACTTCACCCCTCTCGACACGGAGTGGTTTCTCACTCTGATCAACGATGCTCAGCGGTTTTGACATCATCTCCATGCCGTTCTGGGTCATGCCGATGTTTTCAAAAAGATTGGCGATCTCCCAGAGGAAATAGTGGCTAATGCCCTGAAGCCGGAGTGCAAGGGTTGATGCAAAGGCGACGGCGCCGATGCTGATTTGACCACCGCTCCATAGCACCAAGCCAAGCCCCAAGGTTCCTGCGATCATCATACCGTTGATAAAATGAAGAATTGCAGACAGGGCAGTGGCGAGGCGCATTTGCCCGTAGACGGAGCCAAGCATGGTTTCCATGCCTTCGCGTGCATAGGCATCCTCTGCAGGCCCAGTCGAGAAGAGCTTGACTGTACCAATATTGGTATACGCATCAACAATACGGCCGGTGAGCATCGAGCGATCTTCGGACTGCTGTTCTGAGACCTTGGCCATGCGCGGCAAGAAGAACTGCATCGCCGCAAGATAAACCACCAACCAGACCAAAAGCGGCGCTGTCAGCCACGGATCATTGGCAAAGAACAACAAAAACGCAGAGCCGAAATAGACCGTGCCCCAAACCATGATGTTGGTCAGCTTGACCGCCGTCTCGCGCGCGCCAAGGGCGGTTTGCATCAGCTTGGTTGCAACCCGGCCGGCAAAATCATCGGCGAAGAAGGAAGAAGACTGACGAAGCAAATACCGATGGCCACGCCAACGGATATTCATCGCCATGTTACCCATCACCCCTTGCAACAAGATCAGATCATCAAGAACGGACAGCAACGGCCAAGCGATCGCGATCACAAAAACTGTCAGCAACAATTCAAGACCATGCGTCGCCATGAAGTTCTCGCCGCCTGATTGCGCGGCGAGATCGACCAGGGCGCCGATGCGTTCGAACGCGAACACCTCCATCAGTGCAATGACGGTGGAGGTGATAATCATCGTGCCAAGGAGCCACCGAAAAGGCTTGGCGTAGTACCATATAAAAGCGAACAGCTTTGTTGGCGGACGGGCAGGGGCCTCGTCCTTAAGCGGATCGACAATTTGCTCGAACGTGCGGAACACCATGATTGCCTCTGTGCTTTCTTGCATAGGAGGGAGCAAGGCAGCCGATCCGGATACACCTTTTTCGAAGAAATGCCAATGACGTTTTCGTGACGTCTGCGGAGTGCTTCCAACTGAGGAGTTTGTGCAACAGGCGTAGGAAAGCGGCGTGTTCTTTCCTACATAGAGATGGTGGGATGAGGGAGCGCAGGCCTGGTGACCTGCGTTATGAATTGCCGTGATTTACATTGTGATCAACATTTTGCCAATTTTGGTCGCCACCGCGGCGTCGTTTGTTTTTGGCGCCATCTTTTATGGGGTACTCGGCCGTCCTTGGATGGCCGCTGCGGGCATCACCGAAGACGACATCAAGGGACCGTCGGGAAAACCTTCACCTTGGCCCTTTGTGATCTCGTTTTTTGCTGAGTTATGGATCGCTTGCATCGTTGCGGGTGCTTTGATCCTCGCGCCGGAGGAGGCAGGGGCTTGGACGATGGCCTTTGGCACCGCCTTTATCCTGTGGGTCGGCTTTGTTTTTCCCGTGATGCTGGTCAACCACCGTTATGAAGGGCGCCCCTTCTTGCTCACTGCCATCAATAGCGGGCATTGGCTCGGTGTTTTGATGGTGCAGGTGTCACTGTTGCAGGCGATTGGTCTCCAACCGCCTGCCATATGAAGAGCGTTACCGCGGCCCGATCATTTTCTCTGGGCGGACGATTTCGTCATAGTCTTCTTCGGAGACAAAACCGAGACCGACAGCTTCTTCCCGCAAGGTCGTGCCGTTTTTGTGCGCTGTTTTCGCAATAGTCGTGGCGTTGTCATAGCCAATCGTCGGCGCAAGAGCGGTGACGAGCATCAGGGAGCGTTCCATCAAGCTCTTGATTTGCTCCTCATTGGCTTCGATCCCAACGACGCATTTGTCGGTGAAGCTGATGGCTGCATCGGACAGCAGGCTGATCGACTGCAGGACATTGTAGATGATCACCGGCTTGAAGACGTTCAGCTCAAAGTGACCTTGGCTGCCCGCAAAGCTCACGGCGGCGTTGTTGCCGATCACTTGTGTGCACACCATTGTCATGGCTTCGCACTGCGTCGGGTTCACCTTTCCTGGCATGATGGAGCTGCCCGGCTCATTTTCTGGCAACCGTAGCTCAGCAAGTCCTGAGCGCGGACCAGACCCTAAGAGTCTCAAGTCATTAGCGATTTTAAAGAGGCTGACGGCAATGTTGTTGAGTGAACCATGCGCTGCCACGAGCGAGTCGTGGGTCGCGAGAGCCTCAAACTTGTTCTTTGCCGTGACGAAAGGAAGCTTGGTGAACGAAGCAACCTCTTCGGCAAAAGCTTCGGCAAAGCCCGGCTTGGCATTAAGCCCAGTGCCGACCGCCGTTCCGCCTTGGGCGAGCTCGTAAAGGCACGGCAGCTGGCTTTCCACGCCCTCTATTCCATAATCGAGCATCGCGACGTAGCCTGAGAACTCTTGGCCGAGCGTCAGCGGTGTTGCGTCCTGAAGATGCGTTCGGCCAATCTTGATGATGTCCTTAAACGCCTCGGCCTTATCATTAAGGGCATTGCGGAGTGTTTGGAGTGCCGGAACCAGGCGGTGGACGATTTCCTCGGCCGCCGCGATATGCATCGCTGTGGGGAAGGTGTCGTTCGAGGATTGGCTGCGATTGACATGGTCGTTGGGGTGAACCGGATCCTTGGAACCGATCTCGCCGCCCAAGATTTCAATCGCGCGGTTTGCGACAACTTCGTTGACGTTCATGTTGGACTGTGTGCCTGATCCTGTCTGCCAGACAGACAACGGGAAATGATCGTTGAGCTTACCTTCGGCAACTTCGGTGGCAGCGTTGACGATCGCGTTGCCGACTTTGGTCTCAAGATTGTCGAGGCCCATATTCGCGCGCGCCGCGGAACGTTTAACAACGCCAAGCGCACGGATCATGGCGGGGGACATCGTCTCCACGCCGATCGCGAAATTGATCAGCGAACGGGCGGATTGCGCGCCGTAATACTTGTCGGTCGGAACCTCGAGGGGGCCAAAGCTGTCAGTTTCGGTACGGGTCTCAGCCATCGCTGGGTTCTCCTTCATCCACGACCGCCAGGTAGGGGAGGCTGCTCTTAAGGGCAATGTTAGGGCGAACGGGCCCGATCCCGATGTTGTCGCAGCTGGCGCTGGCGACTCCTGGCTCAACTGTCCGGTTCGCGCATAATGTGTGTTGGGCAACCCATTTGTGGGGAACGAAGCATGGGCTCAGGCGCGGGGAAAATTCGGGTGTTCACGAAAGGTGACGACACCGTCGTGATCATTGATGCCGCCACAACCCAAACCCGGGTGCTCAAGAAGTACGTCTCATCCTTTATCAAACGCGAGGCAGCGAGTGTTCGGCCATGGTTCGGGCCTTTTGAGGTGAGGATATGGACCAGCGTGATGGCGGAAAAACGCGGCGCTCATGATGTGGACAACGTTGCAAAGGCGGTGCTTGACGCATTCTCTGGGGTTTTTTGGCGCGATGATCGGCAGGTCGTCCGTTTGATCTCCGAGCGCTTTCGCGGGGACGCCAACAGGATTGCCGTTCGGCTCCGGCCCTTAAAGAACGACATCGAACCCATCGACCTCGACCAATCGCTGCTCGATTGGCCGGAGGGTTAGTAGGACATCGAGCCTGCTTTTTTGCCTTCCGGCAGGGCGTTGTGCAGCTTGCGGCGGACCGAATACATGCCGCGGACAAAGACGTAAAATCCGCCCCAACGGACCAACAGCCCGACGATATTGTCCTGCCAGTGGTCTGCATAGCCAATCAGTGTGTCGACCACGACGCTGGCGCCAGCGCCATCGCGCACCATTGAATAAAAAGGCCAAAGCTGATCCGCCGCCAGCAAAAGAAGGGTCATTTTCCATGGCAGGAAGCGGCTGCTGACGAAGAGTGAGCCCAAGAGCACCAGGATCAGGGCGCGGGTCAGGTCAGAGCCGGAAAAGCCCAGTGATAAAAGATAGAGCAGCGCGTCCATGGCTTGCTCTTGGCGGCAACATGGTTAGCCAGAAGTAAAGACGCTCGCGACGCGGCCTACTGCACCATCAAGTCGTCGACAAAGTCATGGACGGCGCCGTCGATCCGGCGCCACTCCGGCAGATAGGGCTGCTTGAACGAGTAACGCACCCACACGCTCTCGGTGAGATCGTAGATCCGGAAGCAATCAGGTGGGATGAGGTCGTCGTCACCATGGTTGTAGCAAAAGATCACCGCTTGATCGCCGGTTTCACTCGATCCGATATACATCACCCGGTTTTCATAGCCCGAACCCGGCGAAAGGCTTGAACTCGACTGAAACTCATAGCGGGTCAGCCCATGCTCGCTTGGAACCCCGCCGGCTTCGGTGACGTGCTGCATGTAGAGGATCTCGAGCCGCTCCCGTTCATCAAAGGGTGTGTTGTTGGTTTCAATGACCACATCGATGCGGCGGGAATTGGGGCGGTTCTCGATAAAATCGATCCGGCGTGACGGCGTGTAACCATCCATCCGTGGCCAGGCAGCATAAAGCGCGAGCTGTTCGCGAGCGCCGGGCCGGCGATCCTTGGGAAACACCGTGTGGTTCGCCGGAACGTCAAACGGCACGCTGCCCACCGAAATGATCACCGAGTCTTCGGCTAGGCTGGGCCGAGGCGCATCGCCCGCCAATTCCTCTGGCCTGGGGCCGAAATAATAGATCAACACAAAACCCGAGAGGAACAAGGTCGCGAGGAAAATCAGGAACGGATAACGCCAGCCCGATTCTTCCTGGACGATATCGCCTCCCATGGAGGTGTTTGCTCGCGATTGCATGCGCCGCGCCATACTGTTCGTCCTTGCGAAGTCGATGAAAACCCTATGCTTGAGAGAAGCTTTAGCCGCGGTTGATGGCAAGGGGAAAGACAGCCGGCGAACGCAAGTTGCCAAGGCGGGCGCGGTCCGCTTCAGACGGGAGAGAAAGGGTGCTCTTTTATGGCCGATCTCACGCTTCTTATTGGCAACAAAAACCTCTCCTCTTGGTCACTAAGACCTTGGCTGGTTGCGAAGCATTTTGCGCTTCCTGTTAACGAAACCAAGATCAGGCTGGACACGCCAGAAACCTATGCGCAGGTCAAAAAGCACTCACCGTCTGGGCTCGTGCCCTGCCTTTACAGTGATGATCTGACGATCGGTGACAGCCTAGCGATCATTGAATATTTCGCTGATCTTTACCCGGAGCAGATGATTTGGCCGAAGAACCGCGAAGAGCGTGCGCGGGCGCGTTCGATGGCGTCGGAAATGCATTCTGGTTTCTCTGAGCTTCGAGGCACGTGGCCGATGGATGTTGTCAATGTGGATAAGTCGTTGAGTTGTCCGCCGGGTGTTGCGAAGGACCTTAAGCGAATTCACACCCTTTGGACCGACGCTATCGCGCAGAAGACCGAGGACGGCCCCTTTCTTTTTGGGCCTTTTGGCGCCGTTGATGCGATGTTTGCCCCTGTGGTTTCCCGCATACGGACTTATGGTCCGGTGCCGAGATTCTCTCCGTTAAAAGATTATATGGAAGCTGTTTGGGAACTTCCCGCCATGAAAATCTGGCGAGAAGGCGCAGAAGAAGAGGCGCGCGACGGCTGGTACGACTAAACCGCGGCTTCAGTTTGACGTGAAACAGTTGGGCGCATCGTTTGATGCGCCCACAGAAGACAGTTAGATTTTGCCGACCATTTTTGCGACCAGCGGATGGCGAACGATGTCACCGGACTTGAACCGCGTGACGCCAATTTCTTCGATTTCCTCAAGCTTGTCGCAGATGTCGGCAAGGCCTGAAACACCAGGCAGCAGGTCGGTTTGCTCGGGGTCTCCGGTCACCACCATCGTCGAATGCCAGCCAAGGCGGGTCAGCAGCATCTTGAGCTGCGCATAGGTGCAGTTCTGTGCCTCATCGATGACGACAAACGCGTTGTTGAGGGTGCGACCGCGCATAAAGGCGATTGGAGCAACTTCAATGACACCTTCGGCCATCAGCTGGCGGACTTTCTTGGCTGAAAGACGGTCCGTCAGCGCATCATAAAGTGGGCGGAGGTAAGGTGACAGCTTTTCTTCCATATCGCCAGGCAGGAAACCGAGCGACTCGCCAGCTTCGACAGCGGGACGAGAAAGGACGATCCGTCCAATCCGGCCAGCTTCTAACGCTTCAACTGCTTTTGCCACGGCGACGTAAGTCTTGCCGGTGCCAGCCGGGCCAGTTGCGAAGACAACCGAGTGTTCGTCTATCTGTTTGAAAAGTTCAGCTTGTGTTTCATTCTGTGGGCGGATTTTCTTTTTGTAGCTTTGGTCTCGCGGGCCCTCCGCGGGTCCTTCGTTTTCGACGGGGGACCATCCGTCCTCAAACAGCACACGGACATTGTCCGGCATAGCACGTCGGTCTTCTTGGCGTTGAGTGCCCGATCTCTTGATCGATTTTTTCGCTGAACGACGAGCCATAACGCATCTCCTTCACGGTGCGGCTGCGGAAAAAAGGGATAAGAGGACGGCGCGTTCTGCGCGGGTGGCCATGGGGGCCAGGAGAGCGACGCTTGGCGTTCCTCATTAACGTTACTCTGGCTGATTCGCGTGAAGGTGATGTGAATCTTCTGCGATGAATTGTGAGGAAAAACTGTCTTGCAGTGCTGAGGGCTTGCCCGACGGCACTGAGAGAGTGAGATGGCTGGTATGACAAATGTGCCAGACCGCTATACCTCCGTTGCGAAGGCCCTTCACTGGACCATTGCGTTGATGATCCTTACGCTGATTCCCGCCGGCCTCATTATGCATAATATGCCCTTCGGCGAGACGAAGTTCCTGATTTATCAGGTACATAAATCGTTTGGTCTGACGGTCTTGGCGCTTGCGCTTGTTCGCTTGGCTTGGCGTTTGATGCACCCGGTGCCGCCCCTGCCTGACAGTCTCCAGCTATGGGAGCGGCTCGCCGCGCGGTTCACTCATATTGCCTTTTACGTGATTATGATCGGCATTCCGCTAATTGGATGGGCGATGGTGTCCTCAGCGCCGATCGGGATCCCGACGAAATTATTTTTCCTCATCCCAGTACCGCATTTCCCGCTACCGCAGAGCGAGGCGCTCTACGCGCTGCTTTTAAGCAGCCACAAATATATGGCCTTCGCTACGCTTGGGCTTCTGGTGCTGCATGTCGGCGCTGCGTTAAAGCACCACTTCGTGTTGCTTGACGACGTGCTGATGCGGATGTTGCCAGGGCCCATCGCTGATTATGTCGATCGTCGCCGGTCACTTCCCTTCATCTCTCCCAAGGAGGACTAAGCATGCTCAAGAAACTTGCCTTTTCATCTGCCTTTTTTGTGCTGGCTGCGTGCGGTGGCGGACAAGATGGGACCGCTGAGCCGGAGTTCTCCCGTGACGGTGTCGATGTGACGGTCGAACAGCCCGCTTCGGCGGCGGCATGGGTCATTGACCACGACGCGTCGAGCATTGGTTTCCGGGCAACCCAGAACGGCAATGCGTTCGAGGGCTCATTTGGCCGCTGGGACGCTTCGGTCGTGCTCGATCTTGAAGACCCCGAGGCGGAAGGAGCGCTTGTGGCGCGGATCGATCTCGCATCCGCCGACGCTGGCAACACCGAACGCAATGGCAGTCTGCCTACCAAGGACTGGTTCTACGTTGCGATGTTCCCTGTCTCCGAATTTTCCGCGGTATCGATCGTGTCGACCGGGGAGGGGACTTACGAGGCCCAGGGCTCGCTCTCGATTAAAGGGATCTCAAAGGACGTCGTGATGCCCTTTACCGTGATCGTCGATGAGGCTGGCCGCGCAGTTGCTGATGGCTCGGTCATGCTCGACCGCTCCGACTTTAATGTCGGCGAAGGCCAGTTTGCCACCGGCGAATGGGTTGGGCTCGAGGTCGAGGTGCTTCTGCATATCGAAGCAACGCCAGCAAGCTAACCAGCGAAATTGGTCCCGACATCAAGCGGTGAGAAACAATAGAGCCGCGAATTCAAGACCGCCGCTTGTCGGTGATAGACGATGCTTTGATAGGTCGGGTCCTTCACCATCGCGATGAACGCATCTTTGCTTGGGTACTCCGCCAAAAACCCAATATCCCAGGTTTCATTGCTGGGTCCGACAAGGGGGAAATTCGGCTTGCCGCGCCAAGCGATCTTGCCGCCCACCCCGGTCATGATCGGCGAGGATTCCTGGCCGTACGCCGCATAAGCCTCGGCCCCGGTGGCCTCTCGGCCATCCTCGTAAGCTGCTGTGTCCAGCAGCTTGATGAGGTTCAGCATATGGATAGGACCATCGACCTGCATCTTGGCGAACTGGCGAAAGGCCTCACGGTCGGGGTCGATAAAATGGTCTGTCATGGCCTCAAATATCGAAAAGGTGACCTTCAGGCGGCTCTTCCAGCCGCCGGTCGAGATAAGCCGCAGACGTCTCAAGCAACAAGTCTTGGTGCTGGCTGAAGAAGTGATCGGCACCGGGGATCACTTCAAACTCGATCCGACGGCCTTTTTGCGTCCGCGTCTTGGCCATGGTGTCTTTGGTCAGCTGCGGTGGGCAGATCTTGTCGCTTTCGCCGTGGATCACGACACCTGACGACGGACACGGCGCAAGAAAGCTAAAGTCGAAAAGGTTCGCAGCGGCCGAGACGGAGATGAAGCCGACAATCTCGGGGCGTCGCATTAAGAGCTGCATCCCAACATAGGCGCCAAACGAGAACCCTGCGACCCAGGCGAAGGGTGCCGTTGGGTTCAACTGTTGCAGATAATCAAGCGCGGTCGCGGCATCTGATAGCTCGCCTTGGCCTTGATCATATTCCCCTTCTGATTTGCCCACACCTCGGAAGTTGAAGCGCATCACCGAAAAGCCGCGGCGGGCAAAGAGGTGATACATCTCATAGGTGATCTTGTCGTTCATCGTCCCGCCAAATTGCGGGTGCGGGTGCAGGATCAACGCAATCGGCGCGCCGTCCTCCCGGGCCTTGCGATGATGGCCTTCAAGCCGTCCTTCAGGACCGGGAAAAATTACTTCTGCCATGGACTCACTATCAATCTCGGCGCGGCAAACTGCCGGCGATTACAAAGTTGACCGCTAAGGTCGGAAATCCTACTTCCCCCCTAGCGAAAGGGCGCTCTACCACAGCTTGTGAAGCTGTCCAGAACGCCAAATGAGGAGCGCGCGACGTGAAACTGGCAGCAAAAGCAAGGGTTGCGGTCACCGGCATGGCAGATATCGCTGCCTTTGGACGCGGTGAGCCGGTCGCCCTCAGCCAAGTGGCAGAGCGACAGAGGCTTTCGCTCGCTTTTTTGGAGCAGATTTTTGGCAAGCTGCGCCGAGCAGGGCTGGTTGAAAGCCGCCGCGGTGCGCAAGGGGGCTATGTCCTCTCGAAGGCTCCTGATGAGATCTCCCTTTCTCAGGTCGTGGCGGCGGTGGAAGAAGAGGTGCGCTCAACAGCGTGTCAGCCGGGCGCGCCGATTGGCTGCTCGGGAACAAGTGCGCGGTGCCTGACCCACAAATTATGGTCGGATCTCGATCTGCATATCGAGAAATGGATGACCCAGCACACGCTTGCTGATGTCACCTCGCAGGTGGAGATCGTTCGTGTCTGATCGTCTCTACCTCGATCATAACGCGACGTCGCCTTTGCGGCCGGAAGTGCGTGACGTGATGGTCGAGGCGCTCGCAGCGCCTCGCAACGCATCGTCCGTACACGCTGAAGGTCGTGCGGCGAAAGCATTGGTCGAGGGCGCGCGGAAGACGATCGCGGCTCGGATCAACGCCCCGGTGGAGAGCGTTGTCTTCACCGCTGGTGGGACCGAAGCTGATACGCTGGCGTTGACCGGCCTGGTGCGGGGCGGGCCTAACGTTCGCTGCCTTATGGTTTCTGCCATTGAACACAGCGCGGTGACGGCCACCGCCGAGGCATTACACCGCGACGTCGATCGTGTGGAGACGGTTCCAGTGACCGAAGCGGGCGTTCTCGATCTTGCGGCACTTGAAGAACGCCTCGCCTCTTATGACCAGGCCGAGGACGGCCCGTTCCTTCTTTCGGTTATGCTGGCGAACAACGAAACCGGCGTGATCCAACCGATCGCTGATATCGCACCGATGGTGTGGAAGGCTGGCGGCTATCTCTTCGTCGATGCCGTTCAGGGCTTTGGCAAGATTGATATTGATTTCTCCGCACTCGGTGCAGATGCCATGGCGCTCTCCGCCCATAAGGCGGGCGGGCCACCAGGTGTTGGCGCTTTGGTGGTGAAGCCAGGGCTTTCTTTCGCGCCGCTGTTGCGGGGCGGTGGTCAGGAGCTTTCCCGCCGCGCAGGCACGGAGAATGTCGCGGGCATTGCGGGCTTTGGCGCCCTTGCTGAGGTCGCTGAACCCTCTGCCTACGAAGAACTGTCAGGCTTGCGTGATGCGATCGAAGCTGCGCTTCCCGATAGCGTCCGTATTTGGGGAAAGGACGCCAAGCGTCTTCCGAACACGTCCTGTTTTTCCGCGCGGGGTTTTCAGTCCGAAACCCAAGTGATGGTGATGGACTTGGCGGGCTTTGCTGTGAGTTCTGGTTCGGCATGCAGCTCGGGCAAGGTCAAGCCATCGCCGGTCTTGAAAGCCATGGGCGCGAGCGAGATCGAAACTAAATCATCGTTGCGCGTGTCTCTTGGTTGGGACTCGCCAAGCGACACCGCGGAACGATTTATTGCGGCGTGGTCCCGTGACTATCAGCGAGTTTTGGAAAGGTCTGCAGCATGACGGTTTATTCAGTCACCCAGATGCGTTTCACCGATCGTGCGACCTACGATCGCTACCAGTCCAAATTCATGGGCGTCTTCTCGAAGTTCGACGGTGCCGTGGTCGCGGCTGATGAGAGCCCCAAGGTTCTTGAAGGCGAGTGGCCCTTCGAGAAAGCGGTCATCTTGTCCTTCCCAAGCGAAGAAGCCTTCTTCACCTTTGCGACGTCTCCGGAGTATCAAGAGATCTCCAAAGACCGCGTCACGGCGACGGTAAGCACGGCCATCCTCGTCAAAGGCATTGGGAGCTGATGAACGTGAGCGAAGTCAAAGAAGGCATCAGCCGGGAAACTGTTGAGCGCGTCGAGGAACTCGGCACGTATAAATACGGCTTCACAACGGACATCGAGACCGTGAAGGCCCCGAAAGGCCTGAGCGAAGATACGGTCCGTTTCATCAGTGCCAAGAAAGAGGAGCCCGAGTGGCTACTCGAATGGCGGCTGGAGGCCTTTCGTCGTTGGCAGACGATGGAGGAGCCAAAGTGGGCGCATGTTGGCTATCCGGCGATCGATTATCAGGACCACTACTATTACGCTGAGCCCAAGACCGGCGCGAAATACGAGTCGATTGATGACGTGCCGGAGGAAATCCTCAAAGACTTTGAAAAGCTCGGCATTCCCCTCAAAGAAGCTGAGGTGCTGCTCGGCGTCGAAGGCGCTGGACAGAGCCCTGGCGAGGCGCGGACGCAGCCGAAAGTGGCGGTCGACGCGGTTTTCGATTCCGTTAGTGTGGCAACGACCTTTCAGAATGAGCTCAAAAAGGCCGGCGTGATCTTCATGTCGATCTCCGAGGCGGTGCGCGAATATCCCGATCTCGTGCGGCAGTATCTTGGTACCGTCGTACCGACGACGGACAATTTCTTTGCCACGCTCAATTCGGCGGTCTTCTCCGACGGGACTTTTGTCTATGTGCCGAAGGGTGTCCGCTGTCCGATGGAGCTATCGACCTACTTCCGGATCAATGAGGCAAACACTGGCCAATTCGAACGGACCCTGATTGTCGCCGATGAGGGCGCCTATGTCAGCTATCTCGAGGGCTGCACGGCGCCGATGCGGGATGAGAACCAACTCCACGCGGCGGTGGTGGAGCTCGTCACCCTTGATGATGCGGAGATCAAATACTCCACCGTTCAGAACTGGTACCCCGGCGATAAGGACGGGAACGGAGGGATCTACAACTTCGTGACCAAGCGGGCCGATTGCCGCGGTGCCCGTTCAAAAGTCTCCTGGACGCAAGTCGAGACTGGCTCGGCGGTCACCTGGAAATATCCTTCCTGCGTCCTGCGCGGTGACGACAGCCAGGGCGAGTTCTACTCGATCGCCATCACCAATAACCATCAGCAGGCGGATACTGGCACCAAGATGATCCATCTCGGGAAGAATACACGTTCGCGGATCATCTCGAAGGGGATCAGCGCGGGCGTCTCGGACCAGACCTATCGCGGATTGGTTTCGATCCACGGCAACGCAGACAATGCGCGGAACTTCACCCAGTGCGATAGCCTCCTGATCGGCTCGAACTGCGGCGCCCACACCGTGCCTTACGTCGAGGACAAATCAAACACAGCGATCCTCGAGCACGAGGCCACGACCTCGAAGCTCTCTGAGGAACAGCTCTTCTATGCCCAGTCGCGCGGCCTCGATGAAGAAGAGGCCGTCGCGCTCCTCGTCAATGGTTTCTGCCGGGAGGTTCTCCAGGAGCTCCCCATGGAGTTCGCCGTCGAAGCACAAAAACTCGTCGCCGTGAGCCTTGAGGGGAGCGTGGGGTGATGCTGGCTGCCCTTCTCCTCCTTCAGGCCGCCGCCTATCCCGACCCCCTCGAAGCGGGTTGGAAGGGTGAGCCGGTTTGTGAGCTTTTGCAGGACGACGACGCCATCCGTGTGCTGCGCTGCTCGTTTGAACCGGGGCAGGGGCATGAGTGGCACACGCACCAACCGCACTGGGGCTACACCTTAGAGGGCGGTTTACAGAAAATCACAGACAGCAGCGGTACCCGCGTGATCGACGTGCCGACAGGAACAACCTGGCGCCGGGAAGAGATCATCACTCATCAGACGGAAAATATTGGTAAGACAACGACCAGCTACATCATCGTTGAGCCCAAAGCAGTGAACGGAGGATGATCCTATGAAGTTCACGATTATTCTCTCTTTGATTGTAGGTGTGGTCTTTGCGATCTTGGCGTTTTTGACCATTCTCCCCATTCGGAGAGAGGACATGACTGTCATCGAACTGGCAAAAGGCGCAGCGCTGATGGGCGCGCTGGTTGCCGGCGTTGGAATCTTCAACACGCTGCTCGATATTCTTTTCAGTGGCCGGAAAAAGAGGCGTAAGAATCGTGCTGAACATTAACAATCTCAGTGTCACGCTTGGCGGAAACCGTATTCTTGATGGCTTGAACCTCGAGGTGCCCGCGGGCGAAGTGCACGCCATTATGGGACCCAATGGTTCGGGTAAGTCGACCCTTTCCTACACGGTCGCTGGACGAGAGGATTATACGCCCTCGGAGGGTGCGATCACCCTCAATGGCGAGAGCCTTTTGGATATGGACCCGAATGAGCGTGCAGCAAACGGCGTCTTCTTGTCGTTCCAGCAACCCCCGGCGATCCCTGGCGTTGCGACGATGAATTTCCTCCGCACCGCGCTCAACGCCCAGAAAAAGGCACGGGGCGAGGAAGAGATGTCCTCGGCAGAGTTCCTCAAGGTCTTTCGTGGCCATGCCAAAACGGTCGGCCTCAGCCCTGAAAAACTGAAACGTCCGTTTAATGATGGCTTCTCTGGCGGTGAGAAAAAGCGTATGGAGATGTTGCAAATGGCGCTCTTTGAACCGCGCTTCTGCATCATGGACGAAACGGACTCTGGCCTTGATATCGACGCCCTCCGCATGGTGGGAGAGGTCGTCAATTCGCTGCGTAGTCCTGAGCGCGGCTTCCTCGTGATCACACATTATCAGCGCCTTTTGGACTATGTGAAGCCAGACCGGATCCACGTGCTTGCGGGTGGACGGATCGTCCATTCGGGCGGGCCAGAGCTTGCCCGTGAGCTTGAAGAGTCAGGTTACGAGCAGTTTTCGGCGGAGGCAGCCTAGTGGCCACCGTGCATCTCACTCCGTTCGAAGAGCATCTCTTTGCTGACCTGCCGGCGAGCGCCGTCACGAAAGCCTTGCGAGAGCGCGGGCTTCCTGGGCGACGGACAGAGACCTGGAAATGGTCCGATCTTCGTGGTGCGGAGCGGCAAGCCCGTTCGCCATCGGAGGATTTCGCGGCTGTCGTTCCGGATGCGCCCATCGCGCTTACTGATGGCTTTGTTCTGACCTTAAAGAACGGCCGCCCGGTGGCGCCTGCTGGTATCGAACCCAAACCGATCATTTCTGATGGGGTCAAGGTCGGCACGACTTATGTGGTCGATGATGGTCTGGTGGTTTCGTTCTACCAAAAGGGGCGTGAAGCCGATGATGGCGGCCAGGCGCCAGGCCAGGAACTCGCGGGCATGGCTGAGTTTGCGCCATTGATTTCCATCAGCGTGCTTCCAGGTTTCTCCCATCGCGTCACCGTGCGTCGCCTCTCTGATGGTGAGGGTCAGCATAGTGATAATCTTTTCCTGTCCATTGGTGCAGAGAGTCAGGTGACCTTTCTTGAAACTCACGAGGTCATAGGCGCGCCGTTCATCAACAGCCGAACCGAGATTGAGCTCGACCAAAAGTCGACATGTGAACGATATATCGTACAGCCCAGCGCATCGGAAGCGGTCATCGTGCATTCGTCGATCGTCCGGCTTGACGAAAAAGTCGATGATCAACCGGTTCGCTTTCATCAGTCCACGCTTGCGCTTGGTGCGAAGCTGGCGCGCCACGAAACCCGCCTCTCGCACTTAGGCGAAAGTGCGGCGCAGCTTGATGCGCTCTACCGCCTAACCGAAGATCTTCACACGGATATCACCACCCATGTCACCTTTTCAGGTGAGGATGGAGAGACTGACCAGCTGGTCAAAGGGATTGGTGACGGCCGCTCGCGCGGCGTTTTCCAGGGTAAGTTCCTTGTCGAACGCGGTGCGCAGAAGACCGATGCGCAAATGGCCCATCACGCTTTGCTTCTCTCTAAAGGTGCGCATATCAACGCCAAGCCAGAGCTTGAGATCTATGCGGACGATGTCGAATGTGCCCATGGTAACACCGCCGGTGCCCTCGATCCCGAAGCGCTCTTCTATATGCGCCAGCGCGGCGTGCCGGAGGACCAGGCGCGGGCCCTCCTGATCGAGGCGTTTGCCGGCGAGGTCTTGCAACGGATCCCTCACGAGACCATTCGGGGCTCGTTCGAAGAGATTTTCCGGAGGGTCTAGTGGCAACGCTTGAGTGTTTTGTGTGTTTCGAGGATGCCGAATACCAAGGCATCGTAGGTGGTCAGCACCATTGGTGCTGCCCCGAATGCGGCAATTACGCCGTGATTGATGACGAGCGGCGGGACAGCCTTCGCCGCTTCGTCGCGGTGCCTGCGCTACAAGACTTTTTCGACGACGAGCGCGCCAAAGGCGTTGAGCGTCCCGTGGTCACCATGGAACTTTTAGAGGAGCTAACCGTCAGTTGACCTTCAACGTCGATGATATCCGCGGGCAATTCCCGATCTTGAGCCGTGAGGTGCATGGCAAGCCGCTTGTCTATCTCGACAATGCGGCGTCGGTGCAAAAGCCTCAGGCGGTGATCGATGCGCTGTCAGGCGCGATGGCTGGTCAGTATGCGAATGTCCACCGCGGGCTTCATACCCTGGCGAATGAGACGACAGCGGCGTTCGAGGGCGCACGCGAAACGGTGCGGCGCTATCTCAATGCCGCCAGCACGGACGAAATTATTTTCACGATGGGCGGCACGGATGCTGTCAATCTTGCGGCCAATGTTCTGGGTCAAGAGGAGATCGGTGAGGGTGACGAGATCATCCTCTCGGTGATGGAGCACCATTCCGATATTGTGCCGTGGCACTTCCTGCGAGAGCGCAAGGGTGCGGTCCTCAAATGGCTCGATGTCGATGATGACGGCAATGTCGATCTCCACGCCTATGCGGCGATGTTCACGGATCGGACGAAAATGGTGGCGATCACCCACCAGTCGAATGTCCTTGGTTCGGTGACGCCTCTCAAAGAGATGGCGCGGATTGCCCATGAGCACGGGGCACTGATCCTCTCCGATGGTTGTCAGGCGGCGGTGCATGGCCCGGTCGATGTCCAGGATCTTGGTGCCGATTTCTATGTCTTCACGGGTCACAAAACCTATGGCCCAACCGGGATCGGCATTCTTTACGGTAAAAAATCTGTACTCGATCGACTACCGCCTTTTCGGGGCGGCGGTGAGATGATTGATATCGTTGAGCAAGACCGCATCACCTATAACGATCCGCCGCATCGGTTTGAGGCGGGAACACCGCCGATCCTCGAAGCGATCGGCCTTGGCGCGGCGCTTGAGTGGATCATGGCCCAGGACATCGAAGGCCTGCGGGCGCACGAACGTGCACTGACGGATCACGCGATGGAGGCCTTGCGCGAAACGAACTTCATCGAACTCTATGGTGCGCAGGCGGAGAAAGGCCCGGTGGTGGCCTTCAACCTGAAAGGTGTCCATCCGCACGATGTCTCGACCATCCTCGATCGCCAGGGCGTCGCGGTGCGAGCTGGCCACCATTGCTGTCAGCCCTTGATGAAGCGCCTTGATGTCACCGCCACCGCACGGGCCAGTTTTGCCGCCTACAACACCCATGACGACGTCGACGCCCTCCTTGAAGCCTGCCGTAAGGCACATGATCTGTTGAGCTAAGCTATGACCGAGCAATCAAGCGATACCTTCGATCCTGAAACCGGTGCCCGCGATATGATCGACCTCTCCGCGCCGACGGAGGAGCCATCCGCGCTGGCCGAGCCTGTGAGCGAGGTCGAGGTCGCTGATATGACCCAAGCGGTGATCAGGGCACTCAAAACCGTCTTTGATCCGGAAATTCCGGTTGATATCTATGAACTCGGTCTCATCTATAAGGTCGATTTTGATCCCGCGACCGATGATAAGGGCGCCAAAATCACCGTGGACATGACCTTGACCGCGCCGGGCTGCCCCGTTGCCGGCGAAATGCCAGGTTGGGTTGAAGATGCTATCCTCACCGTCGATGGCGTCGACGAAGTGTCGGTGAACATGACGTTTGAGCCGCCTTGGTCGCCGGATCGGATGAGCGAAGAGGCCAAGCTCGAGCTGGGATGGATGTAACGGAATGGCTAAACGACCAAGACCCCAGGCGATCACCCTGACCGACCGCGCGGCGGAACGGATGCAGGCGATTATGGCGAACGCCGATGAAGACTTTATCGGTGTGCGCATCGGCGTGAAAAACGGCGGCTGCGCGGGGATGGAATACACCCTCGACTACGCGACCGATAAAGAGATGCTGGACGAGGTGGTGGAGGACCGCGGCGTGACGATCCTCATTGATCCCAAAGCGATCCTTTTCCTCCTCGGGACCGAGGTCGATTATGTGACCGAGAAGCTCTCCAGTCGCTTCACCTTTAACAATCCCAACCAGACTGATGCTTGCGGTTGCGGCGAAAGCGTGACGATTGTTCCGGCGACGGCCTAGCCTTTAAAGACAGCCCGCAGGAAAGCCTCGACGGCCTCTGATTTACCGATCGGTCCCATGAAAAAGGGCACCAGATTGGCAAGCACAGTGATGAAAGTCGCTGGGTGACGGAGCTTGCCCAGATACGCCGCCGCGGCGAGCGTCAGCGAAATGATGATCACTTGCGTCAGGAAGAGCGGCTGCAACACGATGATCGGGTTATCAAAACCGAAAATCATGATGGCAGTGTTCTGCATGCCGCGACCAAGGGCCGGCATCATGATGATGAAGGCTGTGGAAATCAGCCACCATGCATGATCCTCCATCTGTTTACGGTATAAAATAGCCATTGGGATGGCGATCATGAACGCAGTGAACAGCGCCAGCTCGTTAACCAAAACCCCGAGGAAAAACCAAGGCTCCAAAACACCAAAACGTTCCGGCATCTGGGCCGACATGTCTGCATAGAAGATGTCCCGGTGCATCATACTGATCGACGTGAAGCCAAAGCCGCCAGCGATGAAAAAGCCGAAGATCCCCACCGTGCGGTGGGTCGCGATACTTCCCTGAGCGTAGAGGAAGGGCTGAACAATCAAGAGTACGTACCAGGCGCTCGCTAGCCAATAATGGAGGTGCACGGCCCAAGTGTTGCGGCCAAAGTCACCCCAATAGTCACCAAAAATGCCCACCTGTATCAGGATCAACGGCACAACCATCAAGAGATACAGTGTTTTGTATTTTTCCAAAGCCTTCTTCGGATCGTTTCATCGATCCGCCCCCTCATCGATCACTTTGCTTGACCGATAGGGGTGCGGAGCACAAGTCAATGACTGCGCATAAAACATCCGTGCGCTTTGCGCGTCCGACGCCCTAGCTGGCGAGGGCCAATAGGTTCGCCAGGGCTAACCCGATCAGCGACAGCGAGCTTAGGGCAAAAAGAACGAACCGTACGGGGATGAAATTCACCACCGATTGCCAGAAACTGTGGGCGATACGGAAAATGACATAGGCCCACGCCATGGTGACAGCGAAACCGCCCTCATTGCCCGCAAGGGTCGTGTAAAAAGCTAGCGCGTAGAAGACGACTGGCTGCTCATGCAGGTGGTTATAATTGTCGGCAATCTGACGGACTTCCCGCGGCAGGACGTCCATTTCGGATTTTTCCTTCATTTTGGCGACGTCAATCTTGGCCTTTTGCATGGCCGGAATGCGGGTGGCGTACATCCAAACCCACATGACCAGCGACCAGCTGGCGAGTATAAGCACCGGTGTCAGTGTCGAGCTCATTATTGAGTTCCTTTTGTTCGTGACAATTCTTGGCGCGATGAAACTATTCGCTTATTGAGTTTGAAGGAAGAGAAAATTCAGATACTTTTCTCTCGAAACCCTATATGCTCTCCTCTATCAGGGCTCCGTCAAACCTTCTGTTCATCCACATAAAAATGGTACACTGAATATCATTGCTGGGACCTTACGTCGGTGTTTGCCTCTTATCTCATTATCTTGAGCGGCGATTTTATACTCCGCACTTCCTCGGTCAAACTTGCTATTTGCGAAACGTCCGGTAGTTGGATGGGAGCTATCTGGTCTTCATAAATAAGGATTGCATCATGTTTGATCGCGTCATTCTACATCTTGGTGCCACAAAGACAGGCACCACTGCAATCCAAACGGCCCTGCACCATGCCAGCGATTCTCTTGCAGAACAGGGTACAATCTACCCGGCTCTTAGGAGAGCCAGGGGTGACGCTTCGCGCGTGAACGGGAATGGTAAAGTCTTCAAGTTCATGAAACGACAAGAATCAAACACGAATGCTCGGCGTTCTCGACTTCGCACAACCCTGCAAAATGTCGTGGGTGAAAGTGTTGGACACACCCTGTTATTTTCAGCAGAAGGACTTCAGCAAACTTCAGTAGACGATATTCAACTTTTGAAGGCTGAGTTTGAAAGATATGGACCGCTAGAGATTGTCTACTTTGTGCGTCATGTTACTGACCATGCTTTATCACAGTATGGGGAATATATCCGTCGTCGTCGACTGAAAGACGATTTTTCAGAATTTGCAAAATACTATAAGGTTTCATTTCTGGACGTTTTAAGAACCTGGTCTGATGTCTGCGGTACTGGATCTGTTAAGACCTACGTATATGATCCGTCCCAGGACGCAATAGCCAACTTTTTTAAACTTATTGGCGCAGAGCCGCCTAAGGAAAAAACAATCGTCCACCGGAGTCTTTCGTATGAAGAGTTGGCACTTATGCGATGGCTCAATACCAGGATCGATGATCGTCTGACGTTGGTAAAATTTGCAACATCGTTGAGTCAACACCCGAGTCTTTCGACAAAGAAACTCCGGGCAACCAGCGATGATCTGCGCAATCTCACTGTGAATAATGCGCATATTGTTGAACAGGTTAACCGCGAATTTGTCACTGAGGGCGAGCTGAAGATGGCCTCCGACAAGGTGATCGACGATACGCCTGCTGAGGAAATAGACCTTCATCAACAGGGTCCCCTCTTGTTGACGGCTATATACGAGGCTTTGAATTATGCGTCACGCCAGTCACGTTGATTAGGTGGTGTGTACTGCGCAACAGCGGCAGGGATCCGTTGCAGTAGGGCTACTAGAATGGTGACTTGACCCGGTGCATAACCAGTTGGCGAGTATAAGCATCAGTGTTAGTGCCTAGCCCATAACGAATCTCCCTTCGGTTTCTTTGCAGGCGACCTAATCAGGTGACGGACCGTTTGTCGTGTTTCGGTGCTCCCGCCGCTTGACGGCTGGCCCTCACGTCGCAGACTGCGGCGCAATAAGGGATTGTGACCATGCGCCTGTTGCTTGTTATTGCCGCTTTCATGTGGGTTTTTGCGCCCGCCGCCGCCGAAGTCTCCTCCGCCAGTGAGCGAGGGTTCACTCTCCGTCACGAGGCCACGTCGGTGCAGTCGCCTGATGAGGTTTGGCAGCGCCTGATGAACCCGGCGACGTGGTGGGCGGACGATCACACCTATTCAGCGGATGCGTCCAACATCTCCCCGCTGGGTAAAGCAGGCTCTTACTGGCGCGAGGATTGGCAAACAGGCTCCGTGGTTCATGGCCGGGTCTTGCTGGTGAAGGACGGTGAGGAGCTTGTTTTGTCGGCGCCGTTCGGGCCGCTTCTTTATACGGGTGCGGAGTGCATATGGTCGATCAAGCTCACCCCAGCCGACGGCGGAGGCACGCGGATCACGTCGTCTCACACCGTTGTCGGCGGTGAGGGCACAGGGCTTAAGGAGCTCGCACCGGCGGTCGATTTTGTGATGGGAGCTGGCATCGCGAGCCTCGCCAGCGGCGAATGATCGAGTTGGCGGCAACTGGCCGACGGGCTGCGCCGGTGTTTCTAGCCGGAGTGTGAACACCGGAGGGGGCGTTGATCAGTTAAAGACCGCATACTTAACAATCGTATGGCAATTGGGGGCCTTGATGTTTTTGGTCGTGATCGCAGCGGCAGGTCTGTTTCTGTCCGATCTTGACGGCAGCTGGTCGGGGTACTTGGAGTACTGCGACTATCAGTCAAATGGGCTCGAACAGATTTCGGTTGCCGTTGAGAACGAGTTGCATGGCAGGCTGTTGATCAGCAAATTCAATTTCACCGACCCCGGAGTCCAGGTCTACCGCGCGTCGGTGACGAGCTACGATGCAGAGAGCGGCAAGGCCTTCGAAGCCTATGTGCGCGATGGTTCCGCCGAGCACTATGAGAGCGACTATGCGCTCGAGGAGACGGTCGACGGTTGGACAATGACGCAAACCCGGCAGGGTTTGGACGGCGACGACGTGGCGATGATCCGAGATGTTACGTCTTATGACGGTGAGAAGCTCATCACCGAACGGACCGTGGATGTGCTGGGCGACGGGCAAGAGGACTTTCTGTTCCGAAACCGCCTTGTTGTGACCCGCCAGCAATAGCCCGGCTTTTGAGCGGTGCGCCAAACCAATTGCGCCTGAGCGCACACGCCCCTAACTGCGGGCGCTATGACCCAGACCGTCAATGATATCCGCCGTGCGTTTTTGAGCTTTTTTGAGGGCCGTGATCACCTCGCGCTGCCGTCGGCGCCGCTATTACCGCAGTCCGATCCGACATTGCTGTTCGTCAACGCAGGCATGGTGCCCTTCAAGAACATCTTCACCGGCAAGGAGACGCCGCCAGGGCCGCGGGCGACCACATCGCAGAAATGTGTGCGCGCTGGCGGAAAGCACAATGACCTCGATAATGTGGGGTACACGGCGCGGCACCACACTTTTTTTGAGATGCTCGGGAATTTTTCCTTCGGCGATTATTTCAAAGAAGAGGCCATCGATGCTGCATGGAGCCTCGTGACGAAAGAGTACGGCATCGACCCCTCCAAGCTGCTGGTCACGGTCTACCACACTGATGAGGAGGCCGCTGGGTATTGGAGAAAGATTGCAGGGTTACCGGACGACAGGATCATCCGTATTACCACATCAGATAATTTTTGGTCGATGGGTGACACTGGGCCTTGTGGTCCGTGTTCAGAGATCTTTTATGATCACGGCGAGGATATTCCCGGCGGACCACCAGGCAGCCCCGACGAAGATGGCGACCGGTTTATTGAGATCTGGAACCTCGTCTTTATGCAGTTTGATCAGCAGCCGGGCGGCGAGCGCGTCGAACTTCCCAAGCCCTCGATTGACACCGGCATGGGGCTTGAGCGGATCGCTGCGGTCTTGCAGGGCGTTCACTCCAATTATGAGATCGATCTTTTCCGTAAACTGATCGGTATGTCAGCCGAATTCACGGGCCGTCCTGAAGCTGGTGAAGATGCGGCAGCGCACCGGGTGATCGCTGATCACTTACGCTCCTCTGCCTTTTTGATTGCCGATGGGGTGACGCCCTCGAATGAGGGGCGCGGCTACGTCCTCAGGCGGATCATGCGCCGGGCGATGCGCTATGCTGCCAGTCTTGGCGCCAAAGAGCCGCTGATGCATCGTCTCGTTCCGACGCTTGTGGCGGAAATGGGTGGTCAGTATGGAGAGCTCCTTCGGGCCGAAAAGCTGATCACGGACACGTTGCGGCTTGAGGAGGAAAAATTTGCTGGTCTCCTCGATCGGGGCCTCAAGCTCTTGTCGGAAGAGACCGCAAAGCTTGGCAACGGCGGCGTGCTTCCTGGGGAAGCTGCATTCAAGCTCTACGACACTTATGGGTTTCCGCTCGATCTGACCGAAGACGCGTTGCGACGCGATGGTTTTCGTCTTGATACAGAAGGATTTGAGGCGGCAATGCAGGCGCAAAAGGAGCGTGCCCGGGCGAGCAGCCAGTTTGCTGGCCAGGCCGGTGACGACAAGCTCTGGTATGATTTGGCTGATGAGCTTGGCCCCACCGAGTTCACTGGCTACAGCCAGCTCAGAACGGCAGGGCAGGTCACCGCCATCGTCAAAGACGGGGCGCGTGTGGATATGGCATCGGCTGGTGATGAGATCATGTTCCTCAGCAACCAAACGCCCTTTTACGCAGAAAGCGGGGGGCAGTGCGGCGATGCGGGCCAGGCGGCCGTCGAAGATGGCGCGCGACTGGTCGTCACCGACACCAAAAAGAAGCATGGCCTCTTTATCCATGTCGCTGAAGTGATCGAAGGCACACTGAGGATCAATGATGAAATTGATCAGCGTGTTGATGGCGAGCGGCGCGCCAAGGTCAAGAGTAACCATTCCGCGACGCACCTCGTGCACGCCGCTTTACGTCATGTGCTTGGCGAGCATGTGACGCAAAAAGGCAGCTTTGTTGGGCCTGATAGTTTCCGATTCGATTTTTCTCATCACCAGGGCATGACCAGAGAAGAGATCGATGCGGTCGAGGCCGAGGTGAATGCAATTATTCGTCAGAATGCCGAGGGCCATGTGGCTCTTATGCCCTATGACGACGCGATTGAAGCAGGCGCGATGGCGCTCTTTGGTGAGAAATACGATGACGAGGTGCGGGTGTTGAGCCTCGGACAGGCGCTCAATGACAATAAGCCGTACTCGGTTGAACTCTGCGGCGGCACCCATGTTGACCGGTCGGGTGATATCGCGCTCTTTGTGATCACGTCGGAAGGCGCCGTGGCGTCGGGTATCCGGCGGATCGAAGCGGTGACAGGCGAGGCAGCGCGGTCCTATTTCAAAGATCAAACGGCGGCCGCAATGAACGCGGCTGGCGCGCTCAAGACCAAGCCGGAAAAGCTCAACGAACGGATCGCTGCTCTTCAAGACGAGAAAAAGGCGCTCGAGAAACAGCTCGTTGAGGCCCGCAAAAAAGCGGCAATGGGCGGCGGCGCACCAAAGGCTGAGGACATTGGCGGCGTCTTTGTCACCGCCGCTGTGCTTGATGGTGTTCCGTCTAAGGAACTACGCGGGTTGATTGCCGATGCGCTGAAGGCCAATGATAACGCTGTCGCGGCTTTTGTATCATCGAACGACGGTAAAGCATCAGTGTCGGTCGGCGTGAAGGGAGTAACCGACACGCTGCCGGCGCCAGAGCTCGTGCGGCTCGCTGTCGAAGCCTTGGGCGGTAAAGGCGGAGGCGGAAAACCAGACCTCGCGCATGGCGGCGGGCCAGACGTTGCCCAGGCGGATGCTGCGGTGGAGGCGATCAAAGGCCGTATCGCGGAGGCGCGCGGATAGCGGTTCATCCAGGACCGGTCAGCAAACCAACCTCAAGTCACTGGGGGGTAGGCGTTACTCTGCCATCAGATGATTGGCGGGCGCTTTGTTGGCGTCCAACGGAAGGAATGCTGCGCGAGGTGCGGAACTTGTCACCCGTCTCCTGTTGGATTGCGCGGCACTCTGGGGCCCGCATAACGTGCTCCTAAACATAGAGTTCTACTCGATCCGCAGGAATTTTCGATACGCTGTCGGGAAGGGGACCATTGAGGAATGTCGGCTTGAATAAGTGCGGGTTCGTAGCGGCTCTCTGATGATTCACGACAGAGTTTCGCGCCCGGTCATTTGAGCGAGAGTTCCGGTCTGACAAGCTCCTGAGGCGTGCATCAGCATTTCAGCGGGCATGCCGCATTCCCAACGCGACGCAGATTGTCGCTGCCGCTCGATCACACAGCGATGCCCTCGCATTCACCGCCACTTTGTGGTAGTGACACATGGCATGCCACTAACGGGAGTGAACCATGGATGTGTCCACCGCCAAAGCCGTCGTCTTTGGTCTATTCGTGGCAATCTGCTTGCTTGAAGTGTGGAGGGGCGGTTTTCTGCGTAAGACCGGCCAGCGACCAGGCGATTTATCAGCCGATGCGACCGCCTATGTGGTTCTCTCTTTTCTCGTGGTGCCAGGCATTTTTGTCGTTGTGAACGCAGGGCTGAGCGTATTGATCCCCGAGGCGTCAGGCGCTTGGGCGCACTGGCCCTTTTTGCTGCAGCTTCTCATGCTCGCGATCTTTGACGACATGATGCAGTATTGGTGGCACCGCGCCTCGCACACCTTCCCGCAGCTCTATGGACTTCACCGTGGGCATCACGAGGCTGGCTATATGTCTGTACGGATCGTTTACCGCAACAATGCCTTTTATTATGCGTTGATGCCGTCGATCTGGTTTTCTGCGGCGCTCGTCTATATGGGCTTCGGCTGGTCCTACGCGCTCTTTTTGATCGTCAAGCAAAGCGTGATTTTTGGCGCTCATTCTGACCTCAAATGGGACCGCTTTCTCTACACCACGCCATGGCTGAGCCCGGTTGCCTGGGTCGTGGAGCGTGTCATTTCAACGCCGTCGACGCATTTCATGCATCATGGCAAACACCTCGCTGATGGTGTCACCCACTACAAAGGTAATTTCGGCAACCTCTTCTTTTTGTGGGACGTGATCTTTGGAACAGCCAAGATCACGCGTCAGTATCCAGAGAAATTCGGTACCGAAAATCTCGCGCCTGTGTCCTGGCAACGGCAAATTCTGTCACCGCGCGGGGCAGGGGTCGCCTCCGACAACTCTGAGGGCCTGCAACCCGCCGAGTGACCTTGGCTTCCTGCGCCCACCGCGCTAGCGGCCCTCCTTGAGATCAAGGAGACGCCCGATGACCATCGACCACAAAGTTCGCGCCCACCCGTCCAAGGACAAGCTCGCCCGTGAAGAGCAGCTGGCCTGGAAGATTGCGGAGGTTGCGGCCGATGCCGTTGAGCCTGACGCTGAAGCAACGGACATGGTGATCAACCGGATCATCGATAACGCGTCGGTGGCCATCGCCTCGATCAATCGCGGGCCGATCAAGACGGCACGGGCACAAGCGCTGGCCCATCCCCGGGCGGGGGGTGCGACCCTTTTCGGCCTGCCGGCCGATCAAGGCGTGGCAGCAGAATGGGCTGCTTGGGCGAACGGCACCGCGGTGCGCGAGCTTGATTTTCACGACACGTTTTTGGCGGCGGACTATTCCCACCCCGGTGATAACATTCCGCCGGTTTTGGCGGTTGCTCAGCAGAAGGAGCGCTCGGGCGCGGATCTTTTGCGCGGTATCCTGACGGGTTACGAAATCCAGGTCGCGCTTGTTAAAGGCATCTGTCTGCACGAACACAAGATCGATCACATTGCGCATATCGGACCGTCTGCGTCCGCAGCCGTCGGCACCCTGATGGGTCTCCCGTCGGAGGTGATCTTCCAAGCGGTGCAGCAGGCGCTTCATTGCACGGTGACGACCCGCCAATCCCGCAAAGGAGAGATCAGCTCCTGGAAAGCCTTCGCCCCAGCTTATGCTGGTAAACAGGCAATTGAGGCGGTTGACCGAGCCATGCGCGGCGAGGGTGCTCCGTCCCCGATCTATGAAGGTGAAGACTCGATCATCAGCTTTATTCTCAATGGCCGGACAGCGCGCGATCAGGGCGGCAGCCCCTATGATCCGACCTACACGATCCCGCTTCCTGGGGCGGGTGAGGCGAAGCGCCAGATCCTCGACACCTACACCAAAGAGCACTCAGCGGAGTATCAAAGCCAAGCGCTGATCGATCTTGCTTTCGATATGGGGCCGAAGATCCGTGATGCAGGCGGCTTTGATCAGGTGAAATCGATTGTTCTGCACACCTCGCACCACACCCATTACGTGATTGGCACGGGCTCCGGTGATCCGCAAAAGATGGACCCGCAAGCAAGCCGTGAAACGCTTGATCACTCGATCATGTATATCTTCGCGGTGGCGCTTCAGGATGGTGCTTGGCACCATGTTCAGTCCTACGCGCCTGAACGCGCGCAGCGCGAGGACACGGTTCGGCTCTGGCATAAAGTGGAGACCACGGAGGATCCTGAATGGACCCGTCGCTACCACAGCCATGACCCCTCCGAGAAAGCCTTCGGTGCCAAGGTCGTTGTCACCATGGAAGACGGCACCGTGCTTGAGGATGAGAAGGCTGTGGCTAACGCCCACCCGCTCGGTGCACGGCCTTTTGTCCGAGAGCACTATATCGGCAAATTCCGGACCCTGACCGAAGGGATCATTGACGCTGCCGAAGCAGAGCGTTTCCTCGACATGGTCCAGAACCTGCCCAACCTCTCAGCCGCCGATGTTCGCACACTCAACCCCCTCGTCGACATGGCGAAAATTGAGACGAACACGGCCCAGGGCCTCTTTTAAGAGTGAACAGCGAGTGGTCAGTTCGCGCTGGCCCCTCGCTACTGCTTCGGCTGCACGGCCCGAACAAGAAGCCACAAAACAACGATCGCCGCTCCCAAGGCGGCGACTTGGAGCGCGCTGATACCTAGGGTCGTGTAACCCAGCGTGTTGGCCGCGTAGAGCGAGCCAGCGTCGAGCAGAGCGGTCAAGAAAACCAGCAAGGCCGGTTGGCCACGGTGTAGCAGCGTCTGGAAAAACGCCAAAAGCAAGAGAATGCTGGACATAGCAAGGAGCGCCGCCGGTAAAATACCGGCATCAGCATAGCTCGTGATCAGCGGATCAGCGCCCGACAGAAGATCATAGACGTAAGGGTTGGTGAATGACGCTGTGTAGAGCGCTGGAACGATAAAATGCGCCGGCAGCGCCAATAATACGAGGAGCGCAACGAACACTCGGCCAATAAAACGCATTGAAATTCCCCAGGTCTTCAGTTGCTCCTCCCATGCCATAGATCAATCAACGCGCCCAGAGCGAAAGCTTACACGCAGGTGTGGACAGTCCGGGCGCCGAGCGCGAAACGGCTTCTAGCTACAAAAAGGATCCCGCCATGCTGTTCACCACCAAATCTGCAGCGCAAAAGCGCGTCGATCTCCGCACGATGCTCAGCGATGGCCAGCTCCACGCCTTTCCCGGCGCCTTCAACCCGCTCTGTGCCCAAGCGATTGAACGAAAGGGATTTGACGGCGTTTATGCGTCGGGGGCAGTGATTGCGGCTGACCTTTGCCTTCCTGATGTTGGCATCGCCAATCAGGACGAATTCGTGACCCGCGGCAGGCAGATCGCCCGCGTCACCGACCTTCCCACCATTATTGATATCGATACTGGGTTTGGCGAACCAATGTCCGCCGCCCGTTCGATCCGTTTGATGGAAGAAGCAGGTCTTTCGGCTTGTCATATCGAAGACCAAGTGATGCCGAAGCGCTGTGGTCACCTCGACGGCAAAGAGGTGGTGGAAAAGGAGGCAATGGTGCAGCGGATCAGGGCCGCTGTGGCAGGACGGCTCGACAGCAACTTCGTGCTAATCGCTCGGTCTGATGCGCGGGCGGTTGAAGGCCTCGACCAAGCCATTGATCGGATGAAAGCCTATGTCGATGCCGGCGCCGACATGATCTTCCCTGAGGCGCTGAAAGACGAAAAAGAGTTCGAGATCGTCCGCGAGGCGCTCGATGTGCCTTTGCTCGCGAACATGACCGAGTTCGGAAAATCGCGTCTCTTCAGCCGGTCCGAACTAGAGGGTTTGGGCTATAATGTCGTGATTTATCCAGTCACCACGCTGCGGCTAGCGATGGGCGAGGCGCTGCGCGGTCTCGATCATATCAAGGCCTATGGTGATCAAAATGGCATCCTCGACAAGATGCAGCATCGCCGGGATCTCTATGATTTGCTGCGGTACGAGGACTACAACGCCTTTGACCAAGACCTCTTCAATTTTGACGTGGTCGACACACCGCAAACATGACCGATGCGCCAAGGGCTCGGTTGCCCGAGCCGCCTTATTACGTGGTGATCTTCACCAGTGAAAAGACAGGCGATGACGCCGCTGGATACGCCGATGCAGCCCAACGCATGGTGGATCTTGCGGAGACGATGCCGGGCTTTCTTGGTTTTCGTTCGGCGACCGGCAGCGATGGCTTGGGTATCACCGTAAGCTATTGGCGTTCGGAGGAGGATATCGCACGCTGGCGGGCGCATCCTGAGCACGCGAGCGCGATCGGGTCGGGCAAGGCACAATGGTATAGCTGGTATGAAAGCGTGACAGCAAAAGTCGATCGGGTGGTTCATCATCACTTACCCAAGGCCCCATGAGGCCTTTTTGCTGCCGCGTTCGCGCGCTACAGTCTCACGGCGTGGAGGTATGGATGGCGATCAAATCTTTTGGGGCGGCAATGGTTTTGTTGATGGCATCAGCGGCTGCCCAGCCCCTGGACGTCGTCAAAGAGCCCATCGAGCCGATCGAGACGACGGTCTTTTTTGACTATGGTCGGAATGACTTAGGCCCCGCAGGGCTGCTGCTCGTTCGCGAGATTGGCGGACGTGCGTTGGCGGCAGGCTACACCAAGGTGCGTGTCGAAGGCCATGCCGATGCTGCTGGCCCGAAGTCTCAAAACCTCACAACCGGTGAGGAGCGTGCCAAGGCTGTGGCCTCTGAATTGATCAAGGCAGGCTTCCGCGCGCGCCATGTGGAAGTGACGTCAGCGGGCGAATCCAAGCCCTTACGCACACACGAAGACGAACGCAGCGAACCCCTCAACCGCCGGGCGGAGTTGGTTTTTATCCCTTAGAATTTATAACGGGATCGCTCTCCCACCGGACGCTTCGTCGTGCTAGCGGCTGGCCCAAACAGATGAGGGAGTGCGTTATGGCTGACGAGGTAAAATACGGTCTGGCTGGTGTTTTGGCTGATGACACCGCTGTTTCTAAAGTGGTGCCGGAGACAAATTCGCTGACCTATCGCGGCTATGCGGTGCAGGATCTGGCGGTCAACGGCAGTTTTGAAGAAACCGCCTACCTGATCTGGAACGGCGAGTTGCCAACGGCAGGGCAGCTTGAGGAATTCCGGGCTAAAGAACGCGCCGAACGCGGTATCTCTGAAGATCTTCATTACGTCATCCGTCGCTACAACCGCGATGCCCATCCGATGGACATGATCCGCAGCTCACTGAGCTTTGCCGGGCAAGAAGACAACAATGCCAATGCTGGGTCGGGGATGACGTCAGAAGGGTTCGACGCCCAAGGTCTTTATGACCTCAGTGTCAGGATGTATGCCCAGATCCCTGAGATGGTGGCGGCTGAGTATCGTCACAGAATTGGCGAGCGTCCGATTGAATCTGATCCTTCGCTGACTTGGTCCGAAAACTTCTTCAATATGTGCTTTGGTGAAGTGCCTGCTCCTGAAGTCGTCAAATGCTTCGATGTCTCTATGGTGCTTTATGCGGAGCATTCCTTTAATGCGTCAACGTTTGCCGCGCGCGTGATCGCATCGACAACATCAGATATTTATTCGGCATGCGTCGGCGGCATCGGCGCATTGAAAGGGCCATTGCATGGCGGCGCCAATGAAGCTGTCATGCATATGCTGACCGAAGTGGCGGAGCCTGCGAACGCGAAGCAGTGGATGCTCACCGCCCTTGAAGAAAAGCGCAAAATCATGGGTTTCGGCCACCGCGTTTATCGCTCAGGCGACAGCCGTGTTCCAACCATGACGGACTATTTCAAAAAAATGGTCGAAGTGGTCGATACTGATGATGCGAAGAAGTACTGGGAGATGAGCCGGATCCTCGATGACACGATGGTGGAGGCGAAGGGGATCTATCCCAACCTCGATTTCCCAGCGGGGCCTGCTTACTACCTTATGGGTTTCCCAATCCCGATGTTCACGCCACTTTTTGTGATGGCCAGAATTACGGGGTGGACAGCGCATATCATTGAGCAGCTCGGCAACAACAAGCTTATTCGTCCATTGTCGGCTTATGTCGGCGAAGCTCAACGCGAATTTGTTCCGATTGAAGAGCGTTAAACCCCAACACGAAACCTGCCATTGGAATGGTGTTTTGATCCTCCGGCTCGGCTTTTTTAGGAAACCACATTAGTGAACACTCGTGCGTCTGTGCTCGGGCCTGATGGTCCAGCGGTCATTCTCTCTGGGCTTTGCCTGCTGCACTGTCTTGCGCTTCCGGTGCTCGCCTCGCTGGTGCCAGCATTCGGCGTTTTGTTTGACCACGAATGGCTTCACCGCGGCTTGGTTTTGCTTGCAGTCCCCTTCACCGTCACGGCGCTCTTGAACGGCGGTCTCAACCAACGCGCGGTGGTATTTGCAGTGGCCGCTCTCACAGGCCTCGCCTTGCTTGTGGCCGCGGTTTTTGTCGAAGCTTTTCATGATTGGGAGACACCCATGACGGTGATCGGCGCGGTTGTTCTGGCCAGCGCGCATGTTTGGCGATGGCGTCTCCTTCACGTGAATCAAGCTGGCCGCGGCGCGTCGTGACAACGCGGCCGCGGTTTCATCTCGCCTTTCCCGTGGATGATCTAGAAGCGGCACGATCTTTCTATAGCGACATCCTTCAGTGCCCGGAGGGGCGCGAAGCCAAAGGGCAATGGATCGATTTTGATTTCTACGGCCATCAAATCGTCACCCATTTGTCACCGGGCGACTGTGCTCAAAGCAAGGCCAATGCTGTTGACGGTCACGATGTGCCCGCCCGTCACTTTGGACTGATCCTTGATTGGCGGGATTGGGAGCTTTTGCGTGATCGGCTGAAGGCCGCCTCTGTCCCTTTTATCATCGAACCCTATATCCGGTTCGAAGGCAGAACTGGTGAGCAGGCAACAATGTTCGTGCGCGACCCTGCGGGCAATGCTCTGGAATTCAAAGCGTTCCGGGATGAAGCCATGATCTTTGCCAAAACGCTGACGGAGGATGAGTGATGGATATTCAGCGCCAGGAGGACGATAGCAAAGGCCGCTATCACGTTACCGTTGATGGGCACACAGCGGAAATGACCTATTCTCGCGCAGGCGAGAGCATGATCATCATCGATCACACGGGCGTGCCTGATGCCTTGCGCGGGAAGGGCGTCGGTGTCGCGCTGGTCAAGCGGGGCGTTGAGGATGCGCGGGCTGAGGGCCGAAAGATCTTGCCGCTTTGTCCCTATGCCAAGGCGCAAATCGAAAAGCATCCTGAGTGGCAGGACGTGCTTTAACGTCAGTAGACTTTCATAATTTGATCGAGCGGTTTTTTCCTCAAAGCATGTTCAGGAACCGTTGCGACGTCTGATGCGTGGCCCACGACAATGATCATCATAGGTTTCTCCGTTGCCGGGCGGCCAAGCTCGTCATTGAGAAACTTCATCGGGTTGGGTGTGTGGGTCAGCGTCGCAAGCCCGGCTTGATGCAGAGCACAAAGAAGAAACCCGCAAGCCAGGCCAACACTCTCGGTGACATAATAGTTCTTCTTGTCATCACCTTCATCAACACCGCCGCGCTTTTGCGCAAAGGGGACAATCAAGAAAGGTGCTGTCTCCAAAAAAGGTTTTGCCGCATCCGTGCCAATTGGCGCGAGGGCGTCGAGCCATTCTTGCCCTGCCTTGCCGCCGTAAAAGGCGCGCTCTTCTTCTTCAGCGGCTTCGCGGATCCGCCGTTTGACAGCGCGGCTCTCCACCACGGCAAAAAACCAGGGCTGGTGGTTGGCGCCCGATGGTGCGAGCCCCGCTGCCGCGATTGCGTGTTCGATCGCTTCGCGCGGCACGGGCCGATCGGAGAAATCGCGGATCGTATGGCGGTTCCGCATTCTATCCTTAAAGGCCGCGGCCGCCGCAACACTTTGGTCGTCGGTCAGCGGCTCTGGCCCGCCGACCTCTCTTAACAGTCTGTGCTTCTCGTCGCTCATAGGCCCTCATCCTCGGGCCATGCGGTGATGGTCAAGAGTTTCACCCAAGATGCAGAAACAGACCCCGATGTTAACGACCTGATAACCGTCCTCACCGATCCTTTAACCACGCGCCGCTTCGTCCATTTCTAGGGAACTTTTTCTTATGCCGCTCAATCTTTCTGTTCCGACCTCGGCAGAGCTGAAACCAAAGATCGTGGTGATCGGCGTCGGGGGCGCTGGCGGCAATGCGGTCAACAACATGATCGAAAGCGAGCTGGATGGCGTGACCTTCGTCTGCGCCAACACGGACGCGCAGGCGGTTGGCCTCTCGAAGGCAGAGCAAAAGATTCAACTGGGGACCGGCGTGACGCAAGGCCTCGGCGCGGGTTCTCGGCCACAGATTGGTGAAGCGGCGGCGGAAGAAAGCCTTGATGAGGTCATGGCCGCGCTTGACGGGGCCAATATGCTGTTTATCACCGCTGGTATGGGCGGCGGCACAGGCACAGGTGCTGCGCCTGTGATTGCCAAGGCAGCACGCGATCTTGGTATCTTGACCGTCGGTGTGGTGACCAAACCATTTGCTTTTGAAGGCCAGCGCCGGATGCGCATTGCTGACGAAGGCATTGATGAGCTTTCCCGCCATGTCGACACGCTGCTGATCATTCCCAACCAGAATCTTTTCCGCTTGGCGGATGAAAACACGACCTTCGCTGATGCCTTTGGCATGGCTGACCGCGTGCTTTACTCTGGTGTCCGCGGGATCACCGATCTGATGATCGTTCCTGGTCACATCAATCTTGACTTTGCAGACGTCCGCACGGTGATGAGTGAGATGGGCAAAGCGATGATGGGTACTGGCGAATGCCAGGGCGACAACCGCGCGTCTGAAGCAGCTGCCGCCGCGATCTCCAACCCGCTGCTTGATGAAATGTCGCTTAAGGGTGCCAAGGGTGTGCTGATCAACATCACCGGCGGGCTCGACATGAAACTGTTCGAAGTCGATGAGGCAGCGAATGCGATCCGCTCAGAGGTTGATCCGGAGGCTAACATCATCGTCGGCTCCACCTTTGACCAAAGCCTCGAAGGCACGATCCGGGTGTCGGTCGTTGCGACAGGCATCGACGGCGCCGACGAGCGCATCGTTGCGCCGCGCCCACAAACGGTTAAGACGGCTGCGGCCCAGGCCGTGCAGCGTCCGCAAACCGTGCCAGCTCATCCGGTTCCTGCAACGCCGCCCGAAGCTGAACCGCTGGTCGCTGCGCTGACGCCTGATATGGATGCCAATCCGGTGGGAGACGTTCATGAGCGTATCCGCCGTATGCTGACCGAAGATCCGGTGCCAGCGCGTGAGGAGCTGAGAAAATCAAATCGTGGCCGCGCGAACCCGTTCCGCGGTAAGCCTGTCTCGACGCTCGAGACCGCCATGGGTCTGTTGCGCGATACGCTGAAGCCGAACAGATCTGAGGAGCTAACCCGCCGCGCGCCGTCGGCCAAACCGCTGACCGACGATGACGACGAGGTCGAAGTTCCAGCCTTTCTGCGTCGGCAGAACTAAAAGGTCTTGGTCAAGACCGCAGTGGTGACCTGAAGGGCGACCGCCGCTAATGGCTGGCGCCTATGTCTGATCTTGCAAAACGTCTTTCCGCTGAAGCTGCCCTTGATCTGGTCGAGGACGGCATGGTCATGGGTCTCGGGACTGGATCCACCGCCAACTTTTTCCTTCAGGGATTAGGGCAGAAAATTCGCGCGGGTATGGACCTTCGCGGTGTGCCAACGTCCAAGGCTTCAGAGGCCCTCGCGATCGAACATGGCGTCACCATCATCACCCCAGATGAAACAACGGTGATCGATCTGGATGTCGACGGCGCCGATGAGATCACACCGGATGGGGCAATCATCAAAGGTGGAGGCGGCGCACTGTTACGCGAGAAGATCGTTGCGCGCGCGGCCAACCAATTCGTTGTCATCGCGGACGCGTCCAAACGAGTGAAGACGCTTGGCGCCTTTCCGCTTCCCGTCGAGATTGAGACCTTCGCTGCCTCACTTACGATCCGCGCCATCCGTGAAGTCCTTACAGAAAATGGTTTTTCTGAGGCGAAGCTGACCCTGCGCCCCGGTAAAGAGGGCGGTTTTTTCGTGTCGGATGGCGGAAACCTGGTGGTCGATCTTGCCCTTGAACGCATTCACGACCCTGAGGCGCTCGACCAGGCGTTGACGATGTTGCCCGGTGTTGTGACCACAGGGCTTTTTCTTGGCCTCAATCCAAAGCAGTTGCTCGCTTCTGAGGATGGTCTGATCGATAAGTGAGCGCGTCTTTTGACATCAGCCGCTTGAAGTTGCGCAGCCATTGGCCAACTCTACTCCTCTCCAACCCTCAAAAGGGGCAAAGCTTGATATGTCTTACGATTACGATCTCTTCGTTATTGGCGCTGGATCTGGCGGGGTGCGGGCTGCACGCTTAGCCGCCCAGGCGGGGTTCAAGGTGGCTTGCGCGGAAGAGAGCAAGCCCGGCGGGACGTGCGTGGTTCGCGGCTGCGTGCCTAAGAAATTCTTCGTCTACGCCTCAGAGTTCGGTCATGCGATGGAGAACGCCAAAGGGTATGGCTGGTCCTTCCCCGAAGCGCCCGAGCATGATTGGGCGACCCTGCGAGACAACGTGCAGACCGAGGTTAATCGCCTTTCGTCGATCTACACCAACATCCTTGAGAACAACGGCGTTGATCACTTTAAAAGCCGTGCCGTTTTGGCTGATGCGCACACGATCCATATCGTTGACGAGGATCGCCAGGTCACGGCGGAGAAAATTCTGATCGCCACCGGTGGTCGTCCGGTGCGGGACGAAAGCGTGCCCGGCCACGAGCATGGCATCGTCTCTGATGATGCTTTTCATTTGCCCGAACTCCCCAAGCGAGCAGTCGTTGCGGGCGGCGGCTATATTGCGCTGGAGTTTGCTTATATTCTTGCTGGCCTGGGCGTGGATGTCACCTTGGTTTATCGGGGTGAGCGTGTGTTGCGGGGGTTTGAGCCTGACCTTGCTGACTATGTTGAAAGCAACATGGAGCGTGCGGGGATTACCTATGTCAATAATACAGTCTTTACAAAGATAGAAAAGACAGAAACGTCCACGAACGTGCATCTCCTGAACGGCGACGTCCTATCCACCGATTTGGTGTTTTGGGCGATCGGCCGAACGCCCAACACGCGCGGTTTGGGCATGGAACGGACGGGGGTCGAAACTGACCGCACGGGCGCGATCATTGTCAACGAAGATAGCCAAAGCTCCGTACCCAATATTTTTGCCGTCGGAGATGTCACCAACCGGGTAAACCTGACACCTGTTGCGATCCGCGAGGCAGCCGCCTTTGTTGATACCCAGTTTAAGAACAATCCTCGCCGGATGGATTATGATGCCATCCCCAAGGCCGTGTTTACCCAGCCGCCTGTCGCAACGGTTGGTCATACGGCTGAAGAAGCGCGGGCCGCCGGCTATAGTGTTGATGTCTATAAGGCAGACTTCCGTGCGATGAAGAATATCCTCGCGCAAAATCCTGAGCGGGTGATCATGAAGCTCGTGGTCTGTCAGAAAACAGATCAAGTGCTTGGCTGTCACATGGCCGGCGACGAGACGCCGGAGATTATCCAGGCGATCGCGATTGCGGTGAAAGCAGGGGTGACCAAGGCGGAGTTTGACGCCACCTGCGCGCTTCACCCGTCTGTGGCAGAAGAGATCGTCACGATGACCACGAAGGTGGAGAACTGATTGTGGCACAAAGACAACGGCAACGCATGTCACGACCTGTGCTGATGATCCTTTATCTTGGATCGATGATTGTGGCATTGCTTGGCGCGGCGTTGCTTTATGTCGTTGTCAGTTTTGCGGGTGCTCTTACGCCTTCACACGTGGCGTTTCCATTGATTTGGTACATCAGTTTCGCCCCCTTCGTGATCTTTGGTTTCGTTATGATTTTTGCACCGACCTTGGTGTATCTTTTGGAACGAAGCGACCGACGATAAAGCGGGCCCATTATGCGTGTGATCATTTGCGGTGCTGGCCGCGTCGGAACGGGGATTGCGGAGCGCCTCGCAGACGAAGACGCCAATGTGACGGTCATTGATCGCTCGCCGGAGCTCATCCGGTCGATCACGGAGCGTCTTGATGTCCGCGGTGTGGTCGGATCAGGCTCGTTTCCTGACGTCTTGATGGAGGCCGGCGGTCAAGAGGCAGACATGCTGATTGCCGTGACCTATTCCGACGAAGTCAATATTGTGGCCTGTCAGATCGCGCATTCGGTCTTTAACGTCCCAACGAAGATCGCGCGTATCCGTGCACGGTCTTACCTCGAAACGCGTTACGCTGACGTCTTTAGCCGCGAGAATATCCCCATTGATGTGATCATTTCGCCAGAGCGCGAAGTGGCGGCGGCGGTGCTTCAGCGGCTCACCACTCCCGCTGCCTTTGATGTGAAGAGCTTTGCCGATGACCGGGTGTGGGCGGTCGGCCTACGCCTTCGCGAGGACAGCCCGATCTTGGAGACGCCGCTTCGGCAGGTGAGGGAGTTGTTCCCCGATCTCAACATCACCATTCTCGGCGTACATCGAGAAGAGAGTTTCTTCCGTGCGGGGCCTGATGATCAATTAGAAGCCGGTGACGAGGTCTTTTTCGTGGCCGACCGGACACGGATTAAACGCGCGATCGACATCATGGCTGAACAGCAGAGCCAGGCACGCCGCATTGTTCTGGTGGGCGGCGGCAACATTGGTCTTGATGTCGCAAGGGAGCTTGAAAGCCTCGGTCAGGTGAAGATCCGGCTCGTCGAAGCAAAAGAAGAGCGGGCGTCTTTTGTGGCAGAGCGCCTCGACCGAACCATTGTGCTGCATGGCTCTGGTCTCGATCAAGATATCCTTCTCGAAGCTGGCATCGCCGAGGCAGAGGCCATTGTGGCTTTGACCGACAGTGATCAGATCAATCTTCTGTCCGGTGTTATCGGGAAGCGAAGCGGTGCGCGCCGGGCGATGATCCTCACCAATGAGCCTGAATATGGAGCGCTTAGCCAAGCGGTCGGCATTGATCGGTTTATCGATCCCCGTGCGACCACGATCTCAACGATCCTCCAGCATGTCAGGCGGGGGCGGATCAAATCGGTTTACACGATCCTTGGCGGTGAGGCAGAGATCGTCGATGCCGTCGCGCTAGAGACTTCTAGTCTGGTCGGCACACCCCTTGGAAAAGCGAGCCTACCCGTAGGTATCACGCTCGGCGCTATCGTACGCGGCGCTGAGGTGATCTTACCCAACAAAGAGACGGTGGTGGAAGCGGGCGATCGGGTGGTCTTGTTGGCGATGCGGGACGCTGTGCGCGAGGTCGAGAAAATGTTCCGCGTCGGTATCAATTACTTCTAAGGCGTCGGGGTCGAAGGGGCGATATTCCATGTCCTACCAGCCGGTTTTGCAGTTTGTCGCTTTCGCGCTTTTCTCAATGGCAGCAGCCTGTGTTGTGCCTCTGCTTCTGGCCTTGAGCGGTGGCAGCACTGCGGCGCCCTTTGCTGTGGGTTTAGCGCTCAGCGCTTTTTTGGGCGGTCTCGTCTATATTATTAGCGCGAGCGTTCGTTCGACCCGGTCCACACGATCGGGTTTTCGCGAACTCATCCTTGCATTGATGATCTTTTGGGCGGTGGTGCCTTTTTTCGCTTCTTTGCCGTTCCTCGCGCAAGGCGCCCGTATCACCGATGCATGGTTCGAGGCTGTGTCAGCGCTCACCACCACCGGGGCATGGTTATCGGAGCCCACCGCGCGGGGTTCGACCGGCGGCATGCTCTACCGCGCGAGCCTTCAATGGTTGGGCGGCTTGGTGAGCTTAGCGACAGCTGCAGCGGTCTTTGTCCGCCCAGAGTTTATTGGCATGCAGCCGCCCATTCCGCCCTTCGCGCGTGGTCGGCGCGATAGCTATCTTCGCGCTTTTTCTGCCGCGATTGCCGCTTTTGCGCCTGTCTATACCAGCGTCACACTGATGAGTTTTGCTGGCTTTGTGTTAACAGGGATCAAACCCGCCGCATCGGCAGGCCTTGCGATGTCATTGATGGCGTCTGGTGGGTTCATGCCGATCCCTGGCGGGCTCATGGCGCTTTCACCAGCAGGTATCACCGTTGCCGTCCTGACGATGATCATCAGTGCAGTGAATTTTGTCGTGATTGCACGACTCGCTTTACAAGGATCATCGCGGCTGAAATCAGGCCCCGATCCCGAAACCAAAGCTTTTTTGCTTCTTACTTTGCCCCTTGGATTTTTGCTCTGGGTCAGCACCGGGGCAGGGGATTGGGACAAGATGCCCGCGCAGATCGTCAATGCGGTCTCGCTTCTGTCGACCAATGGTTTTTTTGTTGGTGAGCGTCCAGGGCTCACACCCGTTCTGGTCACAGCCGTGATTGGTGGTGCCGCTGTGTCGACCGCAGGCGGCATTAAGCTCCTTAGGTGGTTGATCACTTTTCGGCGAGCTGGCCAAGAGCTGTGGCGGTTAAGCCATCCCGGCGGTGTGATTGGGCAAGGGCAACCGTTGATCCAGGAGTTTGGTGTTTGGATCCACACGATCGCCTTCACGATGGTTCTCGCAGCCCTGGTCCTGACCGTCGCTTTTTTTGGCTATGACCTTGAACTAGCGGCGGCAACAGCGGTGGCCGTGGTCACGAATGCGGGCCCGCTCTTGTTGTTGGTGGAGGGATCCACGGCCGATTTCGTTCATTTCGCTGAGCCGCTTCGCATTCTCTTGGCGCTGGGCATGATTGCGGGTCGGCTTGAACTGGTGCTGCTGTTTCTCCTGATGGACCGTAATTTCTGGCGCGGTTAAGGGATTTACGCACAGGGCCTTCCCTCGAGCGACAAAAAGTTTTACGATATGCTGCATTGCAAAAAATAGCATAAACAGAGAAGCTCAGGCCATGGATAAGCCTCGCCCACTCCAGGATATTTTCCTCAACGAAATCCGCAAACAGAAAGTCCCGGTGACGGTCTTTTTGGTGAACGGTGTGAAACTGCAGGGCATCGTCACCTGGTTTGACAGTTTCTGCGTTCTGCTGCGCCGTGACGACCAAACCCAGTTGGTCTATAAACACGCTATTTCGACCATCATGCCGCAAGGCCCGGTGGATTTGTCTGAGGAAGCGACCGACGCCGACATCTAGTCCCTTTGAGACGGAAAGACCTGCCGAGAAGGCCTTCGTCCTCCATTGCGCCCTGTCAGGAACGGGGCGGGACTTACGCTCGGCGCAAGGCGCGCTCGATGAAGCCGCTAGCTTAACGAAGGCGATTGGGATCGAGACCGTCCGGGCGGAAATCGTCAATTTGCAAGACGCACGTCCTGCAACCCTGTTGGGCCAAGGCAAGGTGGATGAAATTGCCAGCTGGCTCGACGAGGCTGACGGCGTTGGCTTGGTGATCCTCAACACCCAATTGACGCCTGTCCAACACCGGAATTTGGAACGCGCTTGGAAGGTCAAGGTGCTGGACCGCACAGCGCTGATCCTCGAGATCTTTGGTGAGCGGGCCTCGACGAAAGAAGGCACGTTGCAGGTCGAACTGGCGCATCTCACCTTCCAAAAATCACGGCTCGTGCGGTCATGGACCCACCTTGAACGACAGCGCGGCGGCGCGGGTTTTCTCGGCGGTCCGGGCGAACGGCAAATCGAAAGCGACCGCCGGATCCTGCAGGAGAAGATCGACCGACTGAAAAAAGAGTTAGAAGACGTTCGCCGTACACGGAACCTTCAACGCCGGAAACGTAAACGCGCGCCGCAGCCTGTTGTGGCCTTCGTTGGCTACACCAACGCCGGGAAATCGACACTCTTTAAACGGATCACTGGCGAAGATACTTTTGCTGAAGACCTTCTCTTTGCCACGCTTGATCCTTTGATGCGGCAAATCGGTTTACCATCAGGAACACCGGCCATTCTCTCGGACACGGTGGGATTTATTAGCGATTTGCCGACGACGCTTGTCGCGGCGTTCCGCGCGACCCTCGAAGAGGTGCTTGAGGCGGACATCGTCGTCCACGTGCGGGACTACGCCCATCCCGAGAGTGATGCACAGCGTGCTGATGTTATCAAGGTCTTGGCGGAACTCGGCCTCACCGAAGACACAGATGCGGTCTTTCTTGAGGCATGGAACAAACTCGATGCCTTGCCCGAGGGCGATGGTCACGCTGGCCGAGCCGGCCAGTTGAGAACAGCGGCGCGGCAACGCGCTGAAGTCGCCGATGGGACGCCAAAGGATCCGCTGCCCGTTGCGTTGAGCGCTTTAACCGGGGAGGGGGTCGCCGATCTTCTCGACCTTTTGGATCAAGAGCTGACAGCGCGCCGATGCGAAGTGTCGATCGACGTTCCGGCTGATGCAGGCGAAGCGGCGGCTTGGCTTTATCGACACGGTGACGTCCTCAACGAGGAATGGTCAGACAGCGGGCAGCGCACGGTCACGGTGCGGCTTGAACCCCGTGACCTTGGCCGATTTGAAAAGAGTTTTGGGATCGCGATCGAAAGCGGGAACGAGGACGACGACAGCGAGCGGTCATTGGCGGGCTAATCCTCAAGCGTTCTTCCCAGAACACCCTCCTTCGGGTTTATTACCCCCAGTCATGTCTGGAAGGTTTCAACGCATGCCTCGCTTTGCTGCTTTTCTTTTTGCTGGTCTATCCGCTCTCTTCATCGGCGGGATAGGCTCAGCGATCGCCCAAATCGAAACGGTGGAGATGGTCGAAGCCGCCGAAATGCCAGCGCTTGAGCGGCGGCAGGGACCGAACTTTGTCGTTGTCTTGGCTGATGATGCGGCGTTCACGGATTTCGGGGCCTATGGCGGCGAGATTTCCACGCCGACCTTTGATGCGCTTGCGGCACGCGGTGTCCAATTCACCAATTTTCATGCCTCACCGCTCTGTGCGCCCTCCCGTGCCATGCTGCTCACTGGACTGGACAGTCATGAGGCTGGTCTTGCCAGTCTGACCACGATCATTCCGCCTGAGTTTGAGGGCGAGCCAGGCTATCGCGGCCATCTTGAGGCGGGGGTGCGCACCGTTGCGAGCCGCCTCCAGGAGATCGGTTACCGGACCTATGCGGCTGGCAAATGGCATTTGGGCGGTGAGTCAGAACACCTTCCGCCTGCGCACGGTTTTGACCGTTCTTTCGTGATCAACGCCACCGGTGGGGATCATTACAGCGAACGGGCCCATGTGCCGATCGATCGCAAAACCCAGTGGATTGAGGACGGTGAGAACGTCTCCATTCCTGACGATTTTTATTCGTCGAAGGATCTTATCGACCGCGTGATCAGCTATATCGATGACGGGAAGGCACAAGAGGCGCCCTTCTTTGCTTATGTCGGCTTCCTTGCACCGCATTATCCGCTTCAAGCGCCTAATAAGAACATGGAGCCTTACCGAGAACGGTACCGTGAGGGGTGGGATGTTCTTCGCCGGGAAAGGTGGGAACGTGCAAAGGAACTAGGCGTTGTCCACCAAGATGCGCCGATTGCTAATTTTATCCCAGCGGGCCGGAAATGGACAGAACTCTCACCGTCGGAGCAGGCAAATTACGCTAAGCGAATGGCTGTCTATGCGGGCATGATTGACAGTCTTGATGAGAATCTCGGTCGCCTTGTTCAGCACCTTGATGACACGGGACAGTTAGAAAACACCGTGTTCATTGTTGCCTCCGACAATGGCCCTGAGGGCGGCGACGACGAATCAAACACGATCTTTAGGCTCTGGGCGCGGACACAAGGCTATTCGTTCGCAACCAGACGTTTGGGTCAGCCAGGAACGTTTGCCACCATCGGCCCTGAATGGGCGTCGGCAGCTGCATCGCCTCATGGTCTCTTTAAGGGGTACGCGTCAGAAGGCGGGATACGGGTACCGCTCGTCATTGCTGGACCAGGAATATCGGCTGGCGAGCAGTCAAAAGCGTTCAGCTTCATCACTGATATCACCCCCACCATCCTTGATCTCGCCAATGCTCCATTTGAACGGGACAAGCTGACCGGGCGATCTTTATCGCCGATTTTATTGGGCGTCGATGACCGCGTGTACGGAGATTTGGATGCTGTGGGACTTGAGCTTGCGGGCAATGCTGCGCTTTTCCGAGGCCCTTATAAGATTGTGCGCAATCAACCGCCGGGCAGTGACGGTGAGTGGCGCCTTTTCAATATCGATGAGGATCCTGGCGAAACGCGTGATCTGTCCTTTGCCAAGCCGGTGCTGTTTCAGGACATGCTGTCCGATTATGGGGTTTATGCGCGCAAGATGAGCGTCCGTGCGTTGCCAGAAGGCTATGATCCCAACGAGGCCGCGGTGGCGCGAGCGGTTCCGCGGATCATGCAAGCTCTTTGGTGGATTCCCGTCCTCGCCCTTGTGTTGATCGTGGCCGTTGCCGCCGCGCTGTGGTGGTTCGTTCTTCGCCGACTTGTCATCAGCTTGTTGTCTTTGCGGACCAAATAACGCTCTGGCACGCTGTTCGCAGGGATGCCCGCGTGAGGAGCCCTTGAAAGGGCGCAAACACGTAATGGATGTAGGCGATGTGGCATTTCGGCCATAGTTTTTCTGGATTCGGACCTTGCGGCATGGAACGTCCGGGACGAGACACCATAGTGGTTGTATCAAACTGGGATGGTGGGGTGAGATTCTTGACCATGATGGTTCGTTTCTTCGTCGTCATGGCTGGTACAGCGTGGCTTAGTCACGCTGCGGCGCAGCCAGTGTTGGACGATCCTGATGCGACGTGGACGCTGCTCATTGAGAATGACAGCATCACGCGCGAGGACGACAATTACACCAGTGGCGTCAACCTCGGTTACGTCAGCGGCACCAAAGAGCTTTCGGGCTTTTCGCAGTTTCTCGCCAATCAGATCGTGCGTCCTCAAGGCGCAGCCGTTGCCCGACGCGGCCTCATGCTGACCCATGCGTTCTACACCCCCGACAATCTTAGGATTGCGGAGTTCCAGCCCGCTGAGCACCCGTATGCAGGGTTTTTCACCGCCGAAACCACCTGGATGGTGCAGCAGCGTCATCGGATTGACCGGTTCTCGATTGAAGCTGGCTTTGTCGGCACATCGGCGCTTGGCGAGGACCTCCAAAAGCTGACCCACGAGATCACGAGGGACGTCGATCCTCAAGGTTGGGACACGCAGGTGGATGACGAGGTGCTGCTCAACTTCCACTACAATGTGCAGAAGCGTTTCCCGCGCGATGCCAATTTCCTTGGTCGTCCGGTCGATCTGATCGTCGGCGGTGTGGCGTCAGCCGGGAATAAATACACCGGCATCGGCGGCAGCACGACGCTCCGCTGGGGCCCAGGGATTGATACGTCCTTCGCGCTTCCGAGGGTGCGGACTGCCGTGAATGGTGGGCCCAGCTTTTTCACCCCGCGTGCTGATGGCGGGTTCGGGTGGTATATTTTTGGCGGCGGCGATGTCCGCGCGGTGGCGCACAACATCGTCCTCGACGACAGCTTCTTCCGCGAAGACGACTTTATCGACGTGCAAAGCAGCGTGTGGGTCGCTGATTTCGAAGTTGGTGCTGTGGTTCAACGCGGCAAATACCAAGTCGCGTTGTCATTGGTCGCTCGGTCCCCGCAGTTTGACGAGGAAAATGAGACGCAGACCTTTGGCGCTGTCAGCTTCTCGCGGAAGTTCTAATTCTGCGGCTCGTCGGGCGGCGGCGTATCGTCAACGGCTGTTTCAGCTGCTGGGATCTCGTCGGTCACCACGCCAAGGTCATCGGGTAGCGTGAAAAGATCAACTGGTTCGCCAGAAGCCTCGCTTGGCTCGTCGGCGGCCCCAATGATGTCCGAGAAATCATCGGCATCTAGCGCCTCTTCCTCGGTTGGCAGGAAGTCAATTTCCGACTGACCGCGATCGGCCACCAGCGCGAGCGTGAGGGAGCTGGCGAAAAAGATTCCAGCGAGAATGGTGGTCGTGCGGGTGAGCGCCGTCGCTGCGCCCCGGCCTGACATCAGGCCGCCACCTCCGCCACCCATTCCCAAGGCACCGCCTTCAGAGCGTTGCAACAAAACGACGCCGACGAGGGCCAGCACCACCATGGTGTGAATGGTCAGAATGATCGCGGTCATGAAGCTTCCTGCTTGGTCGCGATACGCTGCGGGAAGACCGCGGTGATCGCTCGGAGAGCGCTCTCTAGGGGCGAGCGACCTGCAATTTCAAGCCGTCTGTCGAGACGATCGATCGCCGCAAGAACACGGTCGGGATGGGTATGGTGGAGGGCGTGCCCGCCGCCATCAATAATATCGAGGCCGCAATCAGGGATTTCTGCCTGCAGCTTTCGTCCATGAACTGGCAAAAGCACGGTTAAATCGTGGGTTCCCGCCACGACCTCTGCCGGAACGTCAATTTCGTGGTAGCGCTTAGAGAGGGGAACAAGCTGCTCATAAAGGCGGCACAGGTCCTCGGCGTTCCATTTAAACTCCTGCGCCCGGAACGCGAGCTGCGATTGCACGCGGTCGAAGTAATAAGACACAGCTTTGGCACCAGCGAGCGAGCGTTCGACCGCCCGGCGCAATCCGTATCGGCAAAAAAGAGCGATAAAGCTCCGCCGGAAAAACCAGCCATAATAAGGGTGGTTACCGGCCTCGGCGTACCAACGAAGGCCACCTGGCCAGGGGTGGCTGACCGGCGCGACCAGCACGATACCCGCGACATCCTCGGGATAGGCGAGCGCCCAAACTAGCGCTGTCGCAGCTCCATAACTTTGACCCACCACAACATAGCGCTCCGCCCCTTTCGCGCGCACCGCTTCGCGCATGGCAGCCACTTGCACATCCATGCGAAAGCCATCGCGTGGGCGGTCAGAAAATCCATGTCCTGGCCGGTCGGGAGAAAGGACAAGCCGTTCGGTCGCCAGCTCCCGTGCCAGGTCGATGTCCATATCGAGCCCGTTGGTGAAGGTGCCATGGACCATCACCACTGGTAGCTTCTCACCTGGCCGGCCGCGTTTAATCACGTGAACAAGGCCCTCATCGGTGGTGATCAGGTCACCAGCAGGCTGCTTTCGTCTCGTGATCGCCCGGTCCTGGATGAACGAAAACAGGATCGTCCCCAGAACCAGGGTGAAAGACACAAGAAGAAGCAGTTTTACCGACATCAGATTGCGCGCGCGATCGCCAAGAAATCTTTGGCCACAAGGCTGGCCCCGCCAACCAGGGCCCCGCCGACATTGTCGATGCGAAGGATTTCGGCTGCGTTACCGGGCTTCACAGAACCGCCATAAAGAAGCGGTGGCTGGGGCCCTAATTTTTCGCGCATGGCCAAATGCATCTCCGCGATGTCTTCTTCCTTGGGCGTAAGGCCGGTCCCAATGGCCCAAATGGGTTCATAAGCCACGATCACTTGGCCTGCTTTCTTTGCCACCACATCGAGTTGGCCGGTCACAACTTCAACCGCGCGAAGGTCTTGGCGCTCCGCAAGGCTCTCGCCGACGCAAAAAATGGGGACCATGCCCACGCGCAACACCGCTTCGACTTTGGCGCCGAGCGTCTCGTTATCGTCGCCGCTGCGCTCGCGCGCCTCGGAATGACCGATGATACAATAGGATGCGCCAGCTTCGACCAGCATTTCTGCTGAGATGCACCCTGTATGCGCGCCGGACGGGTCGGCGTGGCAATCCTGTCCGCCTGTTTGCACTTTGGTGTCGCGACACGCGGCACTCACCTCGCGCAGCATGGTCGCGGGCGGGCAGACCACCATTTGCATGCCGTCTTTTGCGGCCGCTTCGGCGCCATCGATCATTTGTCCGACCTCAGCCAAGGATGCGCTCGATCCGTTCATTTTCCAGTTGCCAATAATCAACGCCATCCGGCCCACCTTTCGTTTCACATCGTTTGAGGGAGAGCCCCCGCCTTGCAAAGCGGAAGAAGGCCATCCAAACGCGTCTTTCGTGAAGAACGAAAGGCTTACGGAGTGCTAAACCGTTTTCGCAATGCGCTGCGCGGCGTCATGGCTTGGGTGATCGGAGTCCTCATCATTTTGGCGATGGCTGTGGTCGGTGTGCCTGCCCTTGATAATTTTGGAAGCGGCGCTGCGCTCAGCGTTGGTCAGACCGACTATTCAGGACGCGACTTTGAGCTTGAGGTGAGAACTCGGGTGCAACAGGCGCAAGCGCAAAATCCGAACGTGACGCGTGAGCAGCTCATCAATGCTGGAATTGCCCAAGAAGCGATCCGCGTCCTCTCATTAAGGGGTATTCTGAGCAATGCCGCTGACGAATTGGGTCTGGCTGCACCGAGCGACGTCATTCGTCTTTACATTGAGAATGCTGAAGGCCTTAAAGATCCCGATACCGGCGAGTTCAACGCACAGCTGCTGACCTTTTTCTTGCAGCGCCAGGGTATTTCCTTGGAGGCATTCGGTGAGCGGGCCGCAGGGGATCTTATGCGGAGCCAGTTGGCCGGCGCCATTGAGGCGACCGCTACGGCGCCTGAAGCAATGACACGCCTTCTCCTTCTCAATGAGTTCGAACAGCGCACGATCAAGGTCGCTGAACTCACCCGGGGCGATGTCGAGGATCCGTCCGATGAAGACATCGCTGCCTTCTACGAAGCCAATCGCAGCCTTTTTCTGTCGCCAGAGTATCGGACGTTCACGGTCCTGACGATAGGGATGGATGACGTCACGGACGATATCGATGTCAGCGATGAGGATGTTCGTCAGCTCTACGATGCCAGGGTCGGTGCCAATGAGGCGGCCGAGACCCGCAACTATCGCCAGGTCACCTTGGCGACCGATGACGCTAAATTGGCCGCGCGTAACGCGGTGACCGCTGGCGGCGGTTTCGATACGATTGTCGAGGCGACGGGTGCGCCGGTGACCGCGCTTGATGAGCGCACACGTGAGGGATTGATCAACAGCGATCTCGCTGAAGCAGTCTTTGATGCACAAGAAGGCGAAGTGCTGGGTCCGATCGCAACACCGTTTGGTGATCTTTATGCGGAGGTCACAGCGATCAACTCCTCCGATGTCGAGAGTTTTGAGGACATGCGGGAGCAGCTCCGGGATGAACTGCTCGCCGAGATCGCAGAAGAGCGGATCATCGAGTTTGTTGAAGGCGTGGAAATTGCCCGAGACGAAGGCGCGACTTTGAGCGAAGCAGCCGCCACGCTTGGCTTAGAAGCGCGCAGTGTCGGACCTATCGACCGGGAGCTCTTCACACGGAATGGATCGATTGCCTCGATTAACCGCGTGCTTGCGGCAGAAGGCGGCCGGCTTGAAGAAGGCGAGGAAAGCCAAAGCATTCGCCTTGAGGATGGCTATGGTTTTGTCACGGTCGAAACCATTCTACCGCCGTCTCCGCTTGCCCTGACAGAGGTCCAAGACGAGATCCGATCGACCCTGACCGAACAGCGCGCTGCCGATGCATCCACCCAAGTGGGCGTTCAATTTGCCGCCCAAGAAGCGAGCGGCCTCCGCTTTGATGAAGTCGCAACGGCGCTTGGCGGGACGGTACGAACAGAAACGCTGTCTCGGGACGTCGAGTCCACGATCCCCATCCCCGTTGTCAGCCAGATTCTCGAACTCAGCGTTGGCCAAACCACCACCATACCGGGCAATGGAGACAGCGTTTACGCGGTCCGTGTCGAGAGCGTTGAGTATGGAGACGCAACGGAAGCGATGATGGTCGTCCCCCTGGTGAGAAACCAGTTTGGTGATCAGCTGACAAGCGAACTCTACCAGGCCTATGTTGAGGCGCTAGAAGCAGAGACCGAGATCCGTCAGAATGAACGAGTGATTGCGCGTTCGTTGGGTCTGACCGAGTGACTACGGATGGCTTTGATAGTCTGCAGCCTGCCTTTACGACGTTTAAAGCAGGGTTTGACGCCGGTGAGCCCCAACTTCTCTATCGCCGGTTCGTCGGTGACCTCGAAACACCGTTATCGGCCTATCTGAAGCTGACGGCTGACGCCAAGGGATCCTTTCTGCTTGAATCCGTTGAGGGCGGTGAGCAACTCGGCCGTTATTCAACCATCGGGCTTGATCCTGATCTTATTTGGCAGTGCAAGGACGGAATTTCTCGGCTGTTAACGCCGGATGGCGGTCTTTTGAGAGAGGGCGATGAGGCTCTCGCGGCCTTGCGGGATCTTGTCACCAAAGCACAAGTCAAGATGACGGCGAGCCTGGAGCAAGACTTGCCGCCCATGGCGTCGGGCCTTTTTGGCTATTTCGCCTATGATTTCATTCGGTATGTGGAGCATTTGCCGGACCGGCCTGACGATCACCTTGAGCTTCCGGATGCGTATCTCGTCCGTCCTCGCGTGATGGCGACCTTTGACAGTGTTAAACGGGAGGTGGTTCTTGTGACCACCGCGCGCCCAGAGAATGGGCAGACCGCCGATGCTGCGTATGCTGAAGCGGATGAGCGTCTGCATGCGCTGATCGAACGTTTGCGCGAGCCGCTCAACGTTGCTGTGTCGCCTGCAACTCCAGCGCCTGTCTTTGAGTCCAACATGGCGAGCCAAGAATATCTTGGGGCGGTGGAGCAGGCCAAGGAGTACATTCGCGCGGGCGATATTTTTCAGGTGGTGCTGAGCCAGCGCTACAGCAGTGCTTATGAAGGACAGGCGCTCGACGCCTATCGACAGTTGCGGCGGATCAATCCTTCGCCGTTTCTCTTTTACCTCAATTTCGAACCGGCCACGTTTCTTGGCGCCAGCCCTGAAATATTGGTGCGTGTCCGGAATGGGGATGTCACCATACGACCGATCGCAGGCACGAGGCCACGCGGCGCCACGCCTGAAGAGGATGCAGCGCTTGAAAAAGAGCTGCTGGCTGATGAAAAAGAGCGGGCTGAGCATCTGATGCTGCTTGATTTGGGCAGGAATGATGTCGGGCGCAGTGCTGAACCAGGAACAGTAGAGCCCACCGCAACGTTCACCGTGGAACGGTTTAGCCACGTGATGCACATCACCTCCAATGTGGTGGGGCGCCTTAAGCAAGGTCTCACGCCGCTTGATGCGATGCTCAATGGCTTTCCTGCAGGCACGCTGACCGGTGCGCCAAAGATCCGTGCGATGGAAATCATCGACGAGCTCGAAGTGTCCGCCCGCGGCGTTTATGGCGGGGCGATCGGCTATTTCGGAGCGGATGGTGAATTTGATAGTTGCATCGGCCTTCGCATGGCTGTGGTGAAAGATGGTCAAGCGCATATCCAAGCAGGTGCTGGGATCGTCTACGATAGTGATCCGCAGGCAGAGCTTGCTGAATGCGAGGCGAAAAGCCGTGCCATCAAAGAAGCTTTCATCAGAGCTTCGCGCGGTGGTTAGGATCGAATTCGCACGCCTCTATTTTTCTGTTGAACGCTGGTTGCCACCACTTTCCGTCAGCGGATCACGCTAGAGCATTTTTCAGTGATCCTCGAGCCACTGAAAAATGCTCTAGGTCTTTGATTTGTCGCGTTTTCGAACCGCCAAACCGGCTCCACTTTGGCTGAAAACGCTCTAGAGACTCCAAAACAGCGTGAGCGAGATGTTATGGTTGGTCTGTTCATCCGTACCGGGTGTGTCGAGCACGTTGTTGAGGTAGCCGCCCTCAAGGCGTGCGCGATCACCAAGGTGCCAGGCGCCGCCGACAAAGAGGCGGTTCTGGTTAAAGCCCTCCCGCTGCCCCCAATCTGCTTCGTTGAGATTGACGAACAGCTCGTCCCACACGACCAGGGAAAAATCGGTGCTATCGATCCTTTTTCCCCATCTGATGAACTGCCGAAACCGCCAGCCTGTGTCGTCGCCGGTTTCGCGAAAGCGTTGCTCAAGCCGTGACCTGCCTGACATCGAACCACCAAGAACGGAGGGAATGGCGAAGGTCGCCTGTTGCCACGCGCGGTCTTCCGTCACGTCGGGGATGGCGTCTTGGCGGGAGACGACCCGCGCATAGCCCGCCCAAAGATCGATCTTGTCATGGGCCCGCCAGCCAAGTGCGGGACGAACGATGGTGACACGAAGTTCGGATGCATCGTCGCGAAAGCGCGCGTGACCATCGAACCAAACAAGAAGGCGGCTATCATCTTGGATAGGTCCAGCAATCGCGATGGCGTTCCATGACTGCACATCGCTTTCTACGTCCTGCGCGACGGCTTGGGTCGAGGCTAGCATGAAAACCAATGCGCTAATGCATGCCAAGCCCCTAAACACCACGATCACAATCCCCATTGCTTAACTTTGAGAGGAAGATAGCGGTCCTTGTGGCCATGACCAGTTTGGGGTCTCGCTAACCGCGTGAAAGGTCGAATACAGAACAAAAAGGCACGCTTGGATGACCGTCTTTGGACTTCGGGCTTTAAAAGCGAAGGCTTGTTCCCTGCCGGCTGGCGGCTTTTTCCGATTTCGGCACCATGGCGCTCACGGTCACCAGCTTGACGCTCTTGGCCTCGTCAGACTTTAGCCAGCTTTCAAGGGCCGCGAGCGTCATGGGGTAGGGGTGACCGATGATGATGGCGCTGCCGTCACGCTTTGCGATCTGGGCACCCAGTCGCAGCTGCCGAAGAGCTTCGCGCTTGCCTCCGCGGCCCGCGTCTCCATCGATAAAGTGGGCGTTTTCGACCACGCGGGCGCCGACCATGGGCGCGATATCGGCTGACACGGAACGCGTTGTGGTGCGGCTATCGAGAAAGAAGAGGTCCTGCTCCTGCAAGATGCCCAGCACGGAGCGCATCGCTTGGCGATCGGCGGTAACGCGGCTGCCCATGTGATTGTTGACGCCGTCATAGCCGGTCAGCTTAGCGAGGTTGCTGCGCATTTGGCGCTTAATCGATGCGTCGGAGCCAGGGGTCACCTGATCAGGCCCCGCGTTCAACGTGCCATAGGGCTGCATCGGAAGATGCAGCAGCACCTCGTGCTGACCCGCGGCCAAATCGAGCATCTCTTGGGCGTCCTTGCCGTAAGGCAGAAACGACAGGGTGAGCGGGGCCTCAATCGCCATCACCTTGTGAAAGCGCTGCCAATCAAGGCCAAGATCATCAATCACGATGGCGAGTTGCGCACGCTCGTCAAACCGAGGCGTTAGTCTAGCCGGAGCATCGACGGTCGGGGCTTTCAGATCCCCGGCCATTGCAGCCGAGCACCACAGCGCGGCTAGCAGAATGAGCCGCGTTGCGCCCTTCGCTCCAAATGGTAAGCCGCTGTGCTCCAGAAGAATGGCTCCTTCATGATCCTCGTCGTCGATAACTATGACAGCTTCACCTACAACCTGGTGCAGCTTCTTGCGCCCTTTGAGGAAGACATTCGGGTCATTCGCAACGATGCTATGTCGGCAGACGAAGCGATCGCGCTTCGGCCATCGGCCATCATTCTGTCACCAGGGCCTTGTGACCCCGAACAGGCGGGCATCTGTCTGGACCTCGTCTCCCTCGCAAAAGACACGAGAATCCCTCTTTTCGGTGTTTGCCTTGGTCATCAAGCCATTGCCCAGGCGCACGGTGCCACGATTATCCGCGCCGGTGTCCCGATGCATGGCAAGGTGAGCCGTGTCGCGGTGACATCGGACTCGATTTTTGCTGGTCTCGGCAGCGCTTTCACATCAACGCGTTATCACAGCCTCTCGGTGGAACGCGCTGATCTTCCCGAAGAGATTGAGGTAATCGCCACAGCCGAGGACGATGGCGAGATCATGGCTATTAAGATCCGCGGGCACCTTATTTACGGTGTGCAGTACCACCCCGAAAGTTACGCCAGTGAAGGCGGCGCAGCGATGCTCGAGAATTTCCTCCGCATGGCGCGTGAAAGGCAAGCCGCATGAGTTTTCTTGACATCTTGAACACCGCGATAGGCGGCGATCCGTTGCGTCCTCGTGAGATGGAGGCGGCGCTCACGGCGCTCTTTGAGGGTGAGGTGCCGGATGTGCAAGCGGCTGCGCTCCTCACGGCCTTACGGGTGCGGGGTGAAACCACCGAGGAGCTTCTCGCCGCGATCCGATTTCTTAAAATCCGTGCCCGCACCATAAAAGCGCCTGAGGATGCGATTGATTGTTGCGGTACAGGCGGTGACGGGATCAGCACGGTCAATATCTCAACGACGGTTGCCATCGTGGTGGCGGGCGCGGGGGTGACCGTTGCCAAACACGGTAGCCGCGCGGTGACCTCGAAGTCGGGATCGTCGGAGGTTCTTTCCCAACTGGGCGTGGACCTGACCGAGACGATCGAGGTCCAAGAGCGGCGCCTTGTTGAGGATGGATTGGCCTTCCTCTTTGCGCCTAACCACCATCCTGTGCTGGCGAAGGTCGCGCCGTTACGCGGTGCGCTGCAATTCCGTACACTCTTCAATATTCTAGGGCCGATGATGAACCCTGCCCAAGCGCGGCGGCAATTGCTTGGTGTTTTTGACGGGCGGCTTGCACCTCACTTCGCTGAGGTTTTGCGCGCAGAAGGATCGCAGCATGCGTGGATTGTCTTTGGTGCTGGCGGCATGGATGAGCTGTCGCTCGCGGGCGGGAATGAGGTGACAGAACTCAAAAACGGCGAGATTCGACGTTTTGTGGTGACCCCGGAGGATGCAGGCCTTGCCCGGCGCGGCAATGAGAGCCTTGTTGGCGGGACACCTGAAGAAAACGCATTCGCTTTGCGGGCGGTCTTGGATGGAGAAGAGGGCGCCTACCGTGATGCGGTGCTTCTTAACGCGGCCGCTTGCCTCATTGTGGCAGGTCGGGCGGATAACCTTCGTGATGGTGCAGCCTTGGCTTCTCAGTCCATCGATAGCGGCGCGGCGAAGGCCAAGCTTGCGCTCTTAGCGGCGGCCAAGCCATGAGCACCATCCTTGATCGGATCATCGCCTATAAAAGGGACGAAGTCGCAGCCGCCAAGGCTGCCCGTCCTCTTTCATCGCTTCGGGATCAAGCCGATGCGATCACCCCCCGCGGGTTCGCCGATCGTGTGCACACGACCGCAGAACATGGCCTTGGCATCATCGCTGAGGTGAAGAAAGCCAGCCCTTCAAAAGGGTTGATCCGTGAAGATTTTCAGCCTGCGGACCTTGCGGCTTCGCTGGAGCACGGCGGCGCGGCGTGCCTCTCTGTTCTCACCGACACGCCGAGCTTTCAAGGACACCTCGATTTTCTCTCCGCGGCACGCCAGGCGACGACGATCCCGCTTCTCCGCAAAGATTTTATGGTGGATACGTACCAAGTGGTGGAGGCGCGGTCGGCGGGCGCTGATGCCATCCTGCTGATCATGGCCTGCCTCGACGAAGTGGTCGCGTCAGAGCTCCGGGCCGCGGCGCGGGAGGAGGGCCTCGACGTCTTGGTCGAGGTGCATGATGAAGGGGAGGTGGAGCGTGCGCTGTGCCTTGATCCCGACCTTCTGGGCGTCAACAACCGCAACCTCAAAACCTTCCACACCGACATTGCAACAACACCGCGTTTGGCAGCTCTCGCGCCGGGAGTTCCGATCGTTAGTGAAAGCGGGGTCGACGGCCCCGACGCAATCCGCACCTTGGTCGGCGAGGGCGTGAAGCGCTTTTTGATCGGCGAGCATTTGATGCGCCAGCCCAATCCTGGTTTGGCGCTGACCCAACTCCTTGAAGCTGTTGACGGCCTAGGAGAACAACCTTAGAACGATCATGATTTGTTCTTGAGGTTTTTATGCTCACAGCAAAACAGCATGCGCTGTTGATGTTCATTCACGAGCGTCTGGAAGAGAGTGGCGTCTCGCCCTCGTTTGAGGAAATGAAGATCGCCCTTGATCTGAAATCGAAGTCGGGCATTCACCGGCTGATCACAGCGCTTGAAGAACGCGGCTTCTTGCGCCGCTTGCCCCATAAAGCGCGGGCATTGGAGGTTTTGCGGCTGCCTGAGGCTGCGGCCCCGCCTCGCCGTGAAGCGTTCAAACCGGCTCTCATTGAGAACCATGATTTTGACACCTCCACCGATCCCGGCGGCTTTGAGGAAGAAGGCGTGCCCATGCTCGGTCGGATTGCGGCCGGGACGCCGATCGCGGCGATCCAACATGAAACGGACCGCATCCAGGTGCCCGACTGCATGCTGCGGGGAGGGGAGCATTTCGCCCTCGAGGTCCAAGGCGACTCGATGATCGATGCAGGCATTCTCGACGGGGACACCGTCATTATTGCTCGGTGTGACGATGCGCAGAACGGCGAAATCGTCGTTGCCTTGGTTGAGGATGAGGAAGCTACCCTCAAAAGAATTCGCAAAAAAGGCGGTTCCATTGCCTTAGAGGCGGCGAACCCGGATTACGAAACCCGCATTTTCGGGCCCAACCAGGTGAAGGTGCAGGGGCGGCTCGCTGGGCTCATCCGGGCATATTAAAAGAACACACGAGGAAACCGTTTCCAAAACGCGCAAGCCACGCTAGGGGCCGTCATTCCGGAGGAGTGGCTGAGCGGTCGAAAGCGGCGGTCTTGAAAACCGTTGGGCGTTTACGCGTCCCGGGGGTTCGAATCCCTCCTCCTCCGCCACGAAACTCGAGAAGTTCAATCAGATCAGAGGTATGACGGGGGCTTGGATTTTGAGATCCCTCAATCATCCCCTCAATGCAGTCGAGAAGTGCGCAATGAGGTCTCGCGTGCCGACGGGGCTAAACTTCCCCGAGAACCAAGTCTGAACGAAGACCTTGAGCGATTGGATGCCTACTTCGGCGAGATCTATGCGTTCAACATGGCGCTAGGGTGGGCCATTGATAGCCATCCACAGATGTGCACCGAGCTTAGTGAGCACATCTACAGCCGCGTTCGCGATGCGAGAGCTGACATAGAGAAGACTATGAAGCGCCATCTCGGTAACGCGACGCCAGAAGCGCTCTCACCTGAAAGTCAGAAGCTCCTTGGGGTGACCGAAGCCGCCAGCGAATACTATGCTGCGACCTCCCAAATCACGGGCACGGACGAGCAAATCGCACGAGGCCTCGAACAGCGCAATCAAGCGCAATATCTGCTCCGACAGGCACCGTGTCAGACCCTTCACGACCTTCTCATTAAGCTGAGGGTCTTTGAGGATGCCTGCTTTGAGGATGGTGGTGAGTTCACTGATGGGCGGGAGCTCGCCTGGCTTGGGGCGCTGAAAGCTGATGTGCTGGCGCTAAGGAGTTCGCACAAAAGGACGAAGTAGATTGAGTGCCTGTCGTCCGTGGCTGACGAGGGGCAAACCCTCGCTAGAAGGAGACGCTGCATGGCTTTTGGCGAGCGACTGAGTTGGGCGAGTTCGGGATGCTGAGATGCTGTCTACTGTCTGTGTCGAGCCCATCGGGATCTACCCAGGCAGCCCCTGGGAAAACGACTACAACGAGCTTTTCAACAGAACGCTCCGCCAGGAAGTGCTGAACACGGAATGGTTCACAATGATCGGCCAAGAACGGACTGTCATCAGCAAGTGGCTCTGGCCGTATAACCAGGTTCGGCCTCATCAAGCCCTGAACATGCGCCCACCCGTTACTGAAACTCTAGCAACAAATGGCCCAGAATGACGGGGCTGGACATCCGATAGCTGGCTGCGACCCACACCGCCGTAACGGCGTCGCCAGTTGTAATAAGTTGCCGTGCTGATTCCCACGGTTCGGCAGGCTGTCTCGTTGTTTGAACCCGAGCTCAAATCCACCTCAACAGCTTAAGCACTTCCTCGTCCGAGAACCGCCTCCCCGCCATCGTCATCAATCCCAAAAACTAGAAACCTACCTCAAAACGTGGCCCAAGCTTAGGGGGCAAGGACAACTGAACCTGCCCACTGGCCCCAGAAATTCTACTCAGAAATGGCCCAGAATAATGGCGCTGGACAGACTTGCGTTCAAAGGGGATGAGTTAACTCTAAGTAATTCAAAAACAATTATCGTATAATATTTTTAGATCGGGGAACATAAGTACCGCGCTCGCAAGCATCAATTAAGT
>JBCBUC010000022.1:0-67160 GCA_039818345.1 Pseudomonadota bacterium
ACCGCGGTGCGGCCCGAACGACCAAAAATATCACCAAGAAACAAAAGCCGCACGCGTGCTCTCCTACCAACGCGAAGTGCTCGAAAACTGGCACGCATTCGTGATGGATGGGGGGCGTATCGCCTTCTTGGAGCCGGAGCTCCTGATCGTCGATGGCACCAACTATCCGCGTGAACTCGGCCGCACCCTCGCGGTGACCGATGGGCCGGGTAGCGTCGAGACCTTACGGGCGGCTTTGGCGGCCATGCGCCGTCCAGCGCATCTCGTGGTCACTGGCAAAGAGCGCGCCTAACCTCGTCCCTTGCGACGCCATCGCGGTGGTTTTCTCAGCCCGGGGGTGTCACACCGGAACGGTGGTAGGAGAGCACGCGTGCGGCTTTTGTTTCTTGGTGATATTTTTGGTCGTTCGGGCCGCACCGCGGTCGCCGAACAACTTCCTGGTCTTCGCCAACAGCTTCGGCTCGATTTCGTTATAGCCAATGGCGAGAACGCAGCCGGCGGGTTTGGCATCACCGCCGCGATTGCTGCTGATCTTTTCGATGCGGGCGTTGATTGCATCACCACTGGCAACCACGCGTATGACCAGCGCAACGAGCTTGCACTTTACGATGAAGAGGCGCGGGTCTTGCGGCCAGCGAACTTCCCGCACGGCAATCCCGGCCGGGGGGCTGGCCTCTATGAAAGCCAAAGCGGACACCGCGTTTTGGTCGTCAATGTCCAAGGCCAGACGTTTATGCCGCCAACGGACTCGATCGCACCAGCCATTGAACGTGAACTTGCGGGCATGGATCTCGCTGGCGAGGCGGACGCGATTGTTGTCGACGTCCATGCAGAGGCGAACAGCGAGAAATACAGCGTCGGCCATTGGCTGGATGGTAAGGTGAGCCTTGTTTGCGGCAGCCACACCCATATCCCGACCGCTGACGTGCAAATCCTTCCCGGCGGTACCGCGTTCCAAGCCGATGCTGGTATGTGCGGCGACTATGACAGCGTCATCGGTATGGAAAAATCGGTGCCGGTCAGCAGTTTTCTCTCCAAAATGAAGATCGCGCGGATGCAGCCTGCTGCTGGTGAAGCAACGATCTGCGGCATTATGGTGGAGACCGGTCCTAACGGACTTGCCATCAACGCCGAGGCACTGCGCGTGGGTGGACGGCTGGCGCCGACCATTCCCTCGTTCTAAGGGCGTCATCTCAAGCTAGGGAAAACTGCTGTTTATGCTGATGCTGCTCATGATGATGCAGGCGCTCGACCCGTTTGACGTCACCGGTGTTTGGGCTCCGCCGAATGGTAAGGCGCATGTCGAGATCGTCATCGACGAGACCGGGTCGCCGCGCGGCGAGATCATTTGGTATCCCAAGCTTGTGATCGAGGCGATGGAGAACAGCGAAACCTTCTTGGTGAATGACGACCCAGACGAGCTCCTAGGCGCGGTGCTCGTCGATAGCTTTGAGCGGGGTGGGCGTAAATGGCGGCGGGGTCTGATTTATGACCCGCGCGAGGGCAATTCTTATCGGTCGGCCATTTATCGGTCCTCGGAGGAGACGCTCGCTGTGCAAGGGTGCCTGAGCATTATCTGCCGGACGCAACATTGGCGCCGCCTGTCGGAAGACGAAATTATTCGTGTCGAGACGAGTGAGTAGCCATGGACGCTGCCAGGGATATGGCCACGTTCCAAGTCCTTGCACGGATGGGAACCATTTCAGCGGCAGCCCATGAGCTCGGCGTTGCGCCTTCGGCTGTTTCGCGCCGCTTAAAAGCGTTGGAAGCCCGGCTGGGGATCGAGCTTGTCCGGCGCACCACGCGTGCCATGGTCCTGACGCCCGCGGGCGAAGCTTACCTTGCCAAAGCCACCGAACTTCTTCGCAGCATCGATGCTCTTGAAGAAGAGATGCGGGATGAGGCACTCGGCGCCTCCGGGCAAATACGTCTCGCTGCACCGATGTCCTTTGGCCTCAGCTCGCTGGTGGAACCAATCGATCAGTTTCTAAAGCAGCACCCCAATATCTCGCTAGACATTGACCTCCGGGACGCCACCGTCGATTTGGTCAAAGACGGTTTTGACCTTGCACTGAGGATTGGCGATCTTCCGCCCTCGACCCTCATCGCCAAAAAACTCTGCGATGTGCCTTCAGTGACCTGTGCCTCGCCCGATTTTATCAAGCGCCATGGGCCGTTTCATGCTCCGCAAGATCTCGAGGGGCTGCCCGGGCTCGCCTATGTTAACCGGGCCCGTAACGACATGCTGGATTGGGTCGACGCCGACGGAAACACCGGAAAGGTGCAGTTGCAAAAAACCATCAGCGCGAACAACGGGGACATTCTGACCGAACTCGCGGCTGCTGGGCATGGGGTCTATTGGGCGCCGCAATTCTTGATGCAGAACCGCATGGATAGCGGCGAGCTTATCAGTCTCTTTCCTGACCTTAGATGGCCAACCACCGGTTTGCATGCCCTTTGGCCGCCAACCGGACATCTCGCGCAACGCGTGCGTCTTTTGATCGACTTTCTCGCCACGTCGTTTTCGGGTTCGCCCAAAGCTTAAGATCGGTTAACCTCCCAAGCGGGGAACGACGTGGGAGGCCCTTATGATTTTTGACAAAATGATCGCTGATCTTCTTTCAGCGCTCGGCTCAGCCGCGAACGCAGACCCTTTGATGGTGTTGCTGCCGCTTGTGGTCGTTGCGCTTCGCCAGGGTCTTTCAGCCAGTGGCCTCAGCAAAGTTCCAGGAGCAACCACCAGTGGCATGGCGCTTCTTGGCGGTGTGATGTTCGTCTGGAACGGTATTTTGGGCGTGATCAATGGCACGTTTTCAGCCGGCGGCTACATGACCAAAAACTGGAACCAGCTCATGGGCCTCAGCATCAAGGAGATGATGGGCTTTTGGATTTTGCTGGCGGTGGGCATTTTTGTGGTCGTTTTGGTCCGCGGATTTGCCAAACGCTAAGCCTGGTCATCACGAGGACTTAACACAGAGCCCGGCGCGTCTTAGACGCTCGGGCTCGTATCGTATGTGCAGGAGGCACCATGGCAGGCCACTCCAAATGGGCCAACATTCAGCACCGCAAAGGGCGCCAAGACGCCAAGCGGTCAAAAATGTTTTCCAAGCTGTCCAAAGAGATCACGGTTGCTGCGAAAATGGGAGCACCGGATCCCGCCTTTAACCCGCGCCTGCGCCTGGCGATCGCGAACGCCAAAGGCCAGTCGATGCCCAAGGACAACATCGACCGCGCGATCAAAAAAGGCTCAGCCGGCGAGGGCGATGATTACGAAGAAATCCGCTACGAAGGCTTTGGTCCTGAAGGCGTCGGGGTGATCGTTGAGGCTCTGACAGACAACCGCAACCGGACCGCGTCGGAAGTCCGCTCCACCTTCTCAAAAAATGGCGGCAACCTCGGCGAAACGGGCTCGGTCAGCTTTGGTTTCGACCGTGTGGGTCAGATCGAGTACAAAGCTGAGATCGGTTCAGAAGACGACGTTCTCGAAGCCGCTATTGAGGCGGGTGCGGAGGATGTGGAGTCCGGTGAAGAAATCCACACGATTTATACGGCTGCAGACGATTTCGCTGAGGTTTCCACAGCACTCGAAGAAAAATACGGAGAGGCCGCCACGGCAAAACTCGCTTGGCGTCCGCAAAACATGATCGAAGTGAGCTCGGCCAAAGCTGAGACCATGATGAAGCTTTTCGACAGCCTCGATGATCTCGACGATGTGCAGCAGGTCTTTGCCAATTTCGAGCTGTCTGACGCAGACCTGGAAAAACTGGCGGGGTAGCGTTTTATCCACCAGTGCCGATTGACTACAGTTGAAGTCAATCGGAATATGCGTTACCTGTTCCTCGATAAAGTAAGGGGAGCACCCATGCGTTTGATCATCATCGGCGGTATTGCCGCTATTGCACTTTGCCATGCCGCGCTCGCGCAGACGTTTGAGGGATCGGACGGCATTGAGCTGCGCGAAGTCTTTGGCACGGTGACCATCAATTTAGAAAATGAAGGGCCTCTCGTGGTCGACTTGGATGGGCCAGAGGCTGACGCCCTTCGTTTGCGCGAGGGACGGGCCGTGAGCATCTTGGGCGAGTTCGACCATCGCGATTTTCAGACCGATTTGCGCCGGGCCATGCGGAAATATCCCAATGGCAGCAATCGGTCAGAACGCGCCTTTCTCGATATGCTGAAAGAGCGTCCCAGCCTGACGATCACCGCCGCACCAGGGACCGCGATCCGCGTGGTCGACGGTGCTGTGAAGTTGAAGGTGCGCGGCGACGCTGGCGCCGTGGAGATTGAAGGCAATTCGATGTTGCTCGGCCAGATGGATAATATCGAAACTGGGTCCGTCGAGGTGATCGGCACAGGAAGTTTCCGTCTGGGGAACATCGCGGGAGCGTTCGATGGCAACGTCCATGGATCAGGCGATTTGGTGTTTGATAATGCCGGGAGTGCACAGATTGCTGTGCACGGATCAGGTGATCTCGAAGGCGGCTCCATCGCAGGGGATCTTAAAGCATCGGTTCACGGCTCCGGTGATTTGGAGCTTGGTGATGTCGGCGGCCGCGTCGGCGCATCGGTGCATGGCTCGGGCGATCTGACGCTTGGAAAGATTGGCGGCGGTCTTGATGCATCGGTCCATGGGTCAGGCGATTTGACCGCTCAATCGGTGACCAAGTCGCTCAAGGTCGATGCCCATGGGTCTGGTGAACTCGATATCGACGGCGGCGCTGTCAGCGATTTGGATGTCCAGACATCGGGCTCCGGTGAGCTGCGCTATGCGGGAACGGCGATCAACGCAGACCTTTCGACGGGTGGCGCTGGTTCGATCGATGTCGGGGCTGTCAGCGGTCAATTGCTCGCTAGCGGGAAGAACATCCGGGTCGACGGTAAAAAGGTGCAGTCCAACGACAATTGACGTTTCGTCGCTGCGCTTGATGCCAACCGCGCAAAGTGCCAGACGCGCTAGAAACTTGAAAAAGAGCGGGCTGCGCGGACGCGGCCCTTGGCGACTGAAGGCACCCGATGAAGATCAACGGCAACGAAATCCGTCCCGGTAACACCATCATGCACCAGGACACCCTTTGGCGGGCGGTCAAGGTTGAGGCGGTGAAACCAGGCAAAGGTCCTGCCTACGCCCAAGTGGAGCTCAAAAATCTCCTCGATGGGCGAAAGCTCAATGAACGGTTCCGGTCATCGGAAACGGTGGAAAAAGTGCGCCTTGAGCAAAAGAAGCACACCTTCCTCTACGCCGAAGGCGATATGCTGACATTCATGGATTCAGAAAGCTACGAGCAGATCCAGATCGCCGCCGATTTCATCGGTGATCAAACGGCCTTCTTACAAGACGGGATGGCGGTCGAGGTCGAGATGCATGAAGCTCGTCCGATCGGTGTTGCCTTGCCAGAACAAGTCACGCTGATGATCACGGAGACAGAACCAACCGTGAAGGGGCAAACCGCCAGCTCGTCCTACAAACCGGCAATGCTTGAAAACGGACTGCGTGTGATGGTCCCCCCACATATCACCGCGGAGACGGCCATCATCGTCAACACGGAGACGTTGGAATACGTCAAACGCGCTGACTAGTCTCAGCGATTGACCGCATAGAGATCAAGTGTTCGTTCAGGGAGGCCATGCCTCTCCGTTCCCAGATCAATATAGATCGAGCCAAGCTCTTCCCACGGATACATGCTGGTGTAGGTGGTGATGGCGCGCCCCCGCACTTTGGTGACGAGCAGCCTTGATCGGCCTTCTTGCGGCGAGAAAGGCAGGGTGATCTCAAACGTGTTCGCTGGCCGATGATTGTTGTCATAGACTTCGATGTCGATGTCATCGTGCCGAAACTCCCAGATCAAGTGAGCGGCAATTTCCCGATCATCGAGAATAAGGCCGTCCTTACCAATGAGATGAGGGCGGATGAGGTCAGCTGTCTCCCCCCAGGCCCGTTCTCGATGCAATGCGGATGAAAGGCCAAGCGCATCGGCACGGGAGAAATCTGTCGTGATGCTGATAAAACAAACCCACGCCATGCCATGAAGAATAATCGTTGAGGGGAGCGCCCATCGTTCAATCTTCATCCGTAAAATCCAAAGCGGAAGGAGGACGAGGGCTGCCGGATACGCAGCGATCGCCCAATTTGCGTGGGCCCTTGAGAGAAGTGCCTGACCGCAAATAATCAAAAACGGCGGCAGCACCATGCTGAGGAGGAACGCTTCCTTCGGATCAGCCCGAAAACGATAGCGCACCGCGCCAATGACCAAGACGATGAACAAGATGGGACCTAAGACCGCCAATTGGGCCACGAGAAAATCACCAAGTTCATCGAACTGAAGGGTGACACCCGACCAGCTGGCGTTATCGGCGGTGTGCTTCACGGTCTGAAATCCGTTCGCCATGTTCCAGCGCAGATGGGGTGCGATCAGCACAGCGAAAAGGCTTGTCGCAAGGAGCAAAGATCCGATGGTCAGCCCACGGCGGACATAGGATGATGACATCGCCGCAAGCGCCAATCCGATGGGGAAATAGATCGCTGCGTATTTCGACAAAAATGCGGCTGCCAGGGCCGCACCCAAAGCCAGAGCCCAAGGGTTTTTTTCGCTGCGCGGCGCTTCGATCAACTTGATCAAAACCCAAAGACTGATCGACCAGAAGAAAAGAAGCGGGATATCCGTGGACATCAGCGTGCCGCCCAAGACGACAGCGGGCATGAAATGCCAAAAAAGAAGGGCGCTCAATCCCGCCTTGTCACCGAACAATTGGCGGCCTGCCGCGAACAGCGCGAAACCTGTTCCCGCCAAGAGAAGCGGTGACAGCGCCCGCACGCCAATCTCTGTATCGCCCAAAAGCGACGTGGAAAGACCAATCAGCCAAGCAATCATCGGCGGCTTGGAGTAATAGCCCCATGACAGCTCTTGCGACCAAAACCAGTACTGCGCTTCATCTGCACCGAGATCGGTTTGAATGATGGCCAGATGGCCATACCGCGCGAGCGACACGCCAACGCTAAAAAGCAAGGCCGCCAACACGGGCTCATCATCAATAAAGGCGCGGGCGCGGGCGATCATGGGGAGGGACGACGTCGACAACCAAAAAGCAGAAGCTGGTGCTTCACATGCCATATTCGCCGCCTTTTTGGCAGCCCGATCAGACTATTGTGATGCGGTATCGCGAATTTGATGGGCGATCGAGGGTTGAGCGCGCGCCTTTGGTCTTTCAGATAAAGGCCAGTGGGTGGGAAATTGGGTTTTGAACCAGATCGCGTCGATCGATGTGTTTAAGGCCGTCGCGCCGGATTGGGCGCGGCCGACCCTTTCTGTCGTCATTCCAATGTACAACGAGGTGGGTAACGTCGCCTTTGTCGTCGATGATGTCGCGCAGGCCCTCGGTTCCATGCCCTATGAGATCATCGCGGTCGACGATGGATCGGCGGACGGAACGCTGGCTGCGCTTCAAGACCTAAAAGATCAGCTGCCCACCTTGCGCGTCCTCCATCATGCAGAAAATGTTGGACAAAGCCGCGCCATTCGTTCCGGGGTGCAGGCCGCTCGTGGCGAGATCATAGCGACGCTTGATGGTGATGGGCAAAATCCCGCATCCGGGATCATCGCGCTTTACGCGCAATTTATGCGCGATGATGCACCTGACGCCCTCGGGATGATTGGCGGAACAAGAGCCGGTCGGCAGGATAAACCCTCTCGGCTTCTTGCTTCATCGATTGCGCGCATGGTGCGCCGCTGGGTGCTCAGCGATCCCTTTGTCGATACTGGATGCGGACTGAAGGTCTTTAAAAAACAAGCGTTTCTGCAGCTTCCCTTTTTTGATCACCAGCATCGCTACCTGCCGATCTTGATGCGGCGAGAAGGCTTTTTGGTGGAAGCCCATCCGGTTCAGCATCGACCCCGGTTCTCAGGGCGTTCAAAATACACCAATCTTGGGCGTGCAGCCGTAGCCATCCGGGATGTTCTCGGCGTATTGTGGTTACGAGATCGCGCTAAACAACCAAGTGCGGTTGAGGAGGTCTAACATCGGTGGCTGATCGCGACGCAAAAATAGCGACGGCTGCCGTGCTGGGTCAACACGCACTTGCTGAAGACCACAGGGCTAAGGGTTCGTCTATGTTCACTATTTTCCCACTTCTGACGATCAGCTTGGTGATCTACAGTCTGTTGGCGCTCTTGCCGTTCGATGGCCCTTGGTACGCCAGTTCCCTGCCCCCGATTGAGATGATTTCTGGCGAGGCTTGGGTGATCACATGGGGCGATTTGTTCTTGATGGTCTCGATGGTGTTTCTGTTTGTCGAGATTTTGCGATCGACCGAAACCGGGTCAGATTCAATTTGGAACCACGGACTTTCTGCCGGCGTTTTTATCGTCGCCATGCTCATGTTCGTGCTGCTTCCTGCTTACAGTAATTCTGTATTTTTCATCTATATGTTGATGACTGCGCTCGATTTTATGGCTGGGTTTATCATCACGATCCGCGCGGCTCGACGGGACTTTGGTGTCGGTTGATCCCTAACCGACTGAAACCTCTAATTTACTTCTATTTTAGCGTTTCTTCACCCGGACAGCTTACGCCTAGGTCGTGTAATTTCTCGCGATGGTGCTGGACGGACTTGAATGACTACGACTTTCGATTCGAGTGTCGGCCCTGACACCGTCCGCTTTGCCCTCGAGGCCGCGGGCCAGGTGATGTTCGAGTTCGACCCCCAACAGGATTGCGTTGCTTGGGCCGATGCCCAGCAGGTTGGAGCTGTGCTCGGGTTGTCGGCTGAGCTTCAAACCGTGACCTATGACGCCTTAATGGGCCACGTGACCGCCGAAGATGCGATGGCGCGAAGCGCAGAAATCGCCCAGGCGAAAGCTGAAGGCCGCGCTTATACGGTCGAGTACAGACTCGATGCTGGCGGCGGCGAACTTCGGTGGATCGAAGAGCGCGGCGTTTGGATGAAGGTGGCCGAGAGCGAGCGCCTGGTCGGCGTGATCCGCCGCATCGACGCCCAGAAGAACCGCGAAGAGCAATTGAGCTATCTTGCGGCCCATGATGAGCTCACCGGATCGCTCAACAGAACACGGACCAAGCAATTGGTGGATGAGGCGTTGTCGTCTGCTTCGGCGCAGCCATCGCACGTCTTCTTCTTGGTCGCGATCGACAATATCGGCGGCATCAATCTGAGCTTCGGCTTTGATGCAGCTGACCAAGTGATACGGACGGTGGGGAATCGCTTCCGTGAGGGGCTGGGGGACGAGATCCGCTGCGGGCGCGTGGCTGGAACGAAGTTCGGGCTCCTTGCTCCGATCGGGACCGCGGAGGGGATCCGCAAATTGGCGATTGATATCCTCAACCTGATCCGTGCAGACGTGGTGGACACCCGCAGCGGCGGTATCGCCGTCTCGGTGTGTCTTGGGGCGGTGCCTCTGACCAATGATGTGGTGAGTGCCGATATGGCCTTTGCCCGGGCGGAGGCCGCGCTTGATCAGGCGCGGATGAGCGGACCATCGAGCTGGTCGATGTTCTCTGCGGTCACCGACGCCAGCACGGCGCGGCACCGCGATGTTGAAATGAGCGACGTCATTCTCACGGCACTGAATGAGCGTCGCGTCCAAATCGCCTTCCAGCCCATCGTGTCCGATATCGATGTGCCTTTCGAAAAGTACGAGTGTTTGATCCGTCTTGATCTTGAAAACGACGGACCATTCTCTGCGCCGAACTTTATTGCGGCGGCTGAACGCTTAGGTCTTGTGCATCTTTTGGATCGCCGTGTTCTAGAGCTTGCCACGATCGCTCTTGCCCGCGAGCCCGACATTGAATTGGCGGTCAACGTATCGTGGGAAACCGTGAAAGATCCTGTGTGGGCTGATGGTTACGTTGCGCATTTACGGGCCAACGCTCATCTGGCGGATCGTTTGACGGTTGAGCTAACGGAGACCCGCATTGTTGACGCGGTTGAAGCGTCGGAAGAGTTCGTGACACGGATTAAGGGCCTGGGTGCGAAATTCGCGCTCGACGATTTTGGTGCCGGATACACATCCTTCCGCAATCTCAAGGCCCTCGACATCGATATTTTGAAGATCGATGGATCGTTCATCACGGGTCTAGCACAAAGCCGTGACAATCAATTGTTTGTCAGAACGCTGATTGATTTGGCGCGGAATTTTGGTATGAAAACCGTGGCTGAGTGGGTCGATAATGAGCGCGATGCTGCCATGCTGAAGGCGCTCGGTGTCGACTTTTTGCAAGGGTTCTATATCGGTCGCCCAGAACTCAAGCCAGAATGGACAACCCGCACTGTGCTTGATGACAACCGAGATTCCGGGATGCAAGCAGCGAACGTTTAGACGTTCGGGTTTTTCGCTCTGAAACGACTGACAAATGCTTGGTAGTCATCCGCCGTGTCGATCCCCGGCGCTGCCCGTTCCACCATCATGACGGCGATGCTTTCTCCTGCTTCGAGTGCGGACAGCTGCTCAAGGCTTTCTGTCACAGCGAGGCTTGACGGTGTTAGGGACGCGAACGTCTGAAGCGGCTGGGGTGAGAATGCATAGAGCCCGATATGGAGTTTCGGTTGGTGGTCTCGTGTTCTTGGGAATGGCATGACGGATCGCGAGAAATAAAGTGCGTATTCCCACGCCTCGCTGGACGTTGTGGTCACAACTTTCACCGTGTTCGGATTGTTCGCATCGATGTCGGTGGGGAAGGGGCAGGCTAAGGTTGAGATGAGAGGGGGTCGGTCACTCGCCGCCGCTTCCATGTGTCCTTCGATCAGGCGCTCGATATTGCTTGGCTCAACCTCGGGTTCATCCCCCTGAAGATTAATGATTACCGAAGCATCACGGCCTTTTGCTGCTGCCGCGACCCGTGCAGACCCCGACGGGATGTCGGGATCCGTCATCGCCACCTCGGCGCCAAAGGCTTGAGCGGCATCTGCGATCCTTGGGTCATCCACGGCAATCAGGACGTCGGCGCCGGCCACTTTCTTGGCCGCTTCCCAGGTGTGTTGAACAAGCGGTTTGCCTGTCTCGGCCAGCAGCATCTTGCCTTTGAGCCGCTGCGATCCGTAGCGCGCTGGTATAACAATCAGTGGTCTGTTCATCATTGATACGTTCTCGAAAAGGTGTGGGCGAGCTCCGCCAAAACAAAGCCTGCAAAGACACCCAGCATATTCGCCATCCAGTCGGCAAGGGAGCTGACGCGATCAGGAAACAAACCCTGTAGAACTTCAAGAAGACCGCCGTAAAACCCAAGGGCGAGTGCCAACAGCGCCAAAACCCTGCGGGCATCGCCAACCATCCGGACGCCGAATGCTGACAAGCCGCCAAGAGCCGCATAGGCCAAGAAATGGCCAATCTTGTCGACCTGCGAGCCGTCATCGAAAAAGAATTCAGCAAGACCTTCAAAGAGGTGAAGGAATTCCATCGTTGTATCGCCGGACGGCGATAACGACAAAACCGCGATGGCTAAAGCAGCACCAACAGCCAGCACCCGCGCGGTGAGGCGAAGATCAAGCGATTTCACGACTGTCTACGTCACCACGATCTTCCCATGCGATCGCGGTACGGATAATCAGATCAAGATCGTTATAGAGAGGGCGCCATCCCAAGATCGAACGAATGGCGGCTGTGTCAGCGATCAGTTGGGGCGGATCACCGGCACGGCGCCCTGTGATAACGACGTCCATCGGTTTGCCGGTGATACGTTCAACGGATTGCACGACATCCTGGACAGAGACGCCCTCGCCATAGCCGCAATTGAGCGTGACTGACTTGCCGTCACTGCGCATATAGTCGATGGCATCCGCATGGGCTGCCGCCACATCAGCAACATGGACATAGTCTCTGATCGCGGTCCCATCGGGCGTGTCGTAATCATGCCCGTAAATTTTCAGTGGTCCATCCTTTCGCCCGGTGGCGACGCGAACCGCTGCGGTGATGAGGTGTTTGGGCGCACTGGCATCGCCTGATCGTCCCGTGGGGTCAGCGCCAGCGGCATTAAAGTAGCGCAAGATCACCAGCTTTATTCCGTGCCCTTCGCATACATCGCTCGCGACGCGTTCGGCCGCGGCCGCAGCCGCCCCTAGTGGCGAGATAGGGGTCAAAGGCTCGCTCTCTGGCACGGGAATGCGCGAGGGCATTCCGTAGACAGAGGCAGTGGACGATAAGACAAAGCGGCTGACCCCGGCCTCGACGGCTCCCCGCAAAACACTCATCAAGGGGGCAAGCGTGCTCTCGAACGCATCGAGCGGGTCTTTCAATGACCGCTCGACCGTGCCGCGGTCAGGAAAGTGGACCACATCAGTAACCTGATGGGCTTTGAACGCATCACGAACGGCATCGGATGAGGTAACATCAATCCGTTTAAGGAAGGGTTGGTCGGACGGCTGAAGCGTTGATCGGTCGCTATCAAAGCCGAGATGCGGTAAGCCTCGATCCGTCAGCGACAACAACATTTGCCGCCCTTCGTAGCTCGATGCACCGATGACGCCGATCATCGTCATAGCAACCCGCTTAATTTCCGCTCGTGATCGTTTGCCCTGATTGGAGGGGTGAGGAAAGGGCAGACTTCGTCTGCGTTACATTCTGAGGGGGACGGGCTGCCATGCAGCAACCAAGCGATCGAGTTCACGCTTGATCAGCGGGTCGAGGCTTGCGCCGAGCCGAGTGGCCTCAACGCCTGCATTATTGTCCCCTTGCTCCTCCGCAAGCCGGAACCAGTAATAAGACTGGGCCGCGTCTCTCCGGTTCGCAGGAATATAGTCCATGTCCGGTGACAGGATCATCCCCAGATTGAACATCGCGTCGGTCAGCCCGGCGGATGCTGCGCGCTCGAATCCGCGGATTGCTGCATCCACATCAACCTCGCCGTAGCGCTCATCGATCGACATGAAAGCCAGCCGATGCACGGCGCGCGCATTGCCCGTCTTTGATGCTTCTTCAAACCACTGACGTGATTTGTCCGTGTTGGCGGTGACGAAATTGCCGGTGAGGTACATCTCACCCAGGTCGTGCTGCGCAGCGGCCGAGCCCGCCCTGGCTGCCCGCATCATCGCGTTCACGCCGTCCTCAATGTCATCGGCGGTCACCGCGCTAGCCAGAAGGGTCTTGGCGTCGGCGTAAAGCGTGCTGGTGTCGTCGGTGGGCGCTGATCGGCGGCTTGCGGGCTCCAAGGTCGGTGAACTTGTCGCCACAATAGGGGATGGCTCATCAACCGCTCGATCTTCGGCAACCAAGCGAACAGCCATGAATACCATAGCAGCGAGCGCAACAGTCATCAGAACCCACCCTAATTGGGTGTTGTTATCGCCGCGTTCTGCAAAAGCACGTCCGAAGAGAGAACGAAATTTTTCCGACCAGGTGGGGTCATCGGCAAACGGATCAGCGTCACCAAAACGCATCGCACCATCTCGAAGACTTCCGTCGAAGTCCGATTCAGCGCGCCACTCCGGTGAAAAGTGAGGCTCAGGATCTTGGGCCGCGAGTTCCGGAGGAGGTTGACGATAAAATCCTGTGTTGTCGCCGCCAAAAGGGGCGTCTGAATCAGTCGCGTCAACGGCACCAAAATTTGCCGGATGAGGGCTGCGCGGCGGAATTGGTTCGTCCACCTCGTTCGCAGGTGACGGCGACGTTTTTTGCACGCGAAAATCGAGCGGGTCGTCAAAGACCCGGTCGAATTCGTCGTCGTCTTCTGCCCCCGACTTAAAGTCTTCGACCAAAGAAGCCTCAGCCAATTCCTGGACAATGTCCGGCCCACCAATCGCCTCATCTTGGTCGCGGTTTTCCAATCTGTCCACCACGCTGGCGAACGCACCTTGCAATGCTGTGATCCGGCGATCGGCTTCGGCGACGGCGTCCCGTACCTCGCCTGTGGATCCCTGACCGGAAGAGTGAAGACTGGTTTCTTGGACATCGCGCCGGAGGGCTTCCACCGACTGGGCCACCCGGCTGATACCTTCAGCGGAGCGTTCTTCTCCGGCTTCGATTTTTTCTGAGAGGCGCGCGACATTGTGCTCGAGCGTTCTGATATTGTCGCTCGTCCGTTTAATCTCGCTTCCTAAGAGCTGAAGCCGCTGGCTCGTCCTTTCGATGAAGGTCTCATCATGGGAACCCATTGCCTCTTTGGCCGCTGTCAACGCTTCGCTGACAAGGCCCTCGGTGGTCGAGACGCGTTCCGTGGTGGAATCGACAGCTTCAAGAAGCGCGCTCAACTCGCCGCGCAACAGGGCATCTTCTTGATCAAAGCGAGACTTCAGCTCGCTGACGATGTCCTCGTTCCGATCAAGCCGTTCTTCGGTGTCGGCACGGGAGCGTTCAACCTGGTCAACCAAGGTGCTGAGCGCTTTTTCTAAGGCCACCAGGCTGCGCACCCAGGAGTCTTTTTCCCGCGCGCCTTCGAGCCGGTCGAGACGCTCCGCTATCCCAAGCCCATCAGCCGGTGCATCGGTCTCGCGCTCAAGTCTTTTGACCCGCTCAAAAACGGTTTCGAGGCCCTTGTTGAGCCCGCCCATGGCTTCTCGCGACTGCATGTCACTCGATTGAAGCTGCTTTTCGGCGGATTTAAGGCGGTCATTGAGACGGTTGAGCGTATCGACCACCGCACGAAGCTGATCGGTCGTCACCCCCGAGACAGAGGTTTCCTGTCCGCCCGGTGCGACCTCGCCGAGACCTTGCTCTTTGATCATCTGGGTCATCCACTCGCCGAGAGTCATCCCATTTCGACGCGCGAGTTCCTTGGCCACCGTGCGGGCGTCTGGGTCGATCCCCTTTACGCTCCAAGGGACGTTGGACTTCACGCAGTGGCTCCTTCTCGTCGGTCTTTTCCACGGCACGAAAACCGCTGAAACTGTTCAAATCGACCGAGGTCTTCGGCGTTATGCTGATTTCAATCAGGGGTGAAGGCGCAGGCTTAAGAAAGTTCTAAGCATGAGCGACTGAATGCACCCATTGGTTGAGGCAACCGAAGTGCCACAATTTTGTCACCGCGACCGATCGCATCTTTGCTTTGCCGTTTGAAGGCGGGTACGACGCGGACAACTTTGTTCGTCTTGCGACGGCAAAAGCCGCGCAACAACCTTCTGGAGGGATTACCATGCCAGTTTATGAGGCACCTATCCGTGACATGCAGTTCGTGCTGCACGAGGTCCTAAAGCTCCAAAACTATTCGAACCTACCCGGTTTTGCTGATGCTGACCCCGATACAATCGACGCTATTCTCGAAGAGTCTGGCAAATTTCACCGTGACGTCGTCGCGCCCCTGAACCGCGTGGGCGATATCGAAGGCGCCAAGCGCAATGACGATGGCTCGGTGACCACCCCAACGGGCTTCAAAGAAGCCTACAAGCAGTTCTGTGAGGCAGGCTTTGGCGCGCTGGCAATGGACCCTGACTATGGCGGTCAAGGCCTCCCCATCACCTTGGCGCTCGCGATCTCGGAAATGACGTCATCGGCCAACCAGTCGTTCGGTATGTATCCTGGTCTCTCGGGCGGTGCATGGCGCGCTATCCACGCGGCGGCATCGGACGAGCAGAAGGACATGTATCTGCCGAAAATGACGTCCGGCGAGTGGACCGGCACCATGAACCTGACCGAGCCGCAATGCGGCACGGATCTTGGTTTGATCCGGTCGAAGGCTGTTCCGCAAGCGGACGGCACCTACAAAATCTCTGGTCAGAAAATCTGGATCTCGGCCGGCGAGCACGACATGTCGGACAACATCATCCACCTCGTTCTTGCGCGCATTGAAGGCGCACCTGAGGGGATCAAAGGCATCTCGCTCTTCATCGTGCCGAAGTTCATGGTCAATGACGACGGATCCCTCGGTGAGCGGAACAATGTCTCGTGCGGCGGCCTTGAAGAAAAGATGGGCATCCACGCCAACGCAACCTGCGTCATGAATTATGACGAGGCGACCGGCTTCCTCTGCGGTGAGGAGCACAAGGGCATGCGCGCCATGTTCGTGATGATGAACGAAGCGCGTCTCGGTGTTGGCCTGCAAGGCTATGCCGCGGCTGAGGTTGCGATGCAGAACGCCGCCGCGTTCGCCCGTGATCGGCTCCAGTCACGCTCGGTGACCGGTACCAAGGCTCCTGAAAAGCCAGCCGATCCGATCATCGTGCACCCCGATGTGCGCCGTATGCTGATGGACACACGCGCATTTGTCGAAGGCGCCCGTGCCCTCACGTTCTGGGCTGGTCTGCAAGAAGATATGGCCCACAAGGCGCCTGATGATGAGACCAAGCAAAAGTCATCCGACTTCATGGCGCTTTTGACGCCGGTCATTAAGGCGTACCTCACGGACAAAGGGTCCAAGGGCGCCAATGACAGTCTCCAGGTCTTTGGCGGCTCGGGCTTTACTGAAGAATGGGGCATGTCCCAATTCGTCCGTGATGTGCGGATTGCGCTCATCTATGAAGGCACCAACGGTATCCAGGCGCTCGACCTGGTTGGCCGTAAGCTGATGGCCGAAGGTGGTCGGTACTGGCAGACCTTCTTTAAGGAAATCGACGACTGGGGTGCTGATAACAAGGGTCAGTCGGACGTTCTTGACGGCTATATCGACCAGCTGGGCGGTACCAAGAAAGAGCTTGAAGAAGCCACCCAGTGGCTTGCGCAAAACGCGATGGCGAATTTCGACAACGCCGCCGCTGGCTCGCACGATTATCTCCATATGTTTGGTCTCGTTGCGATCGGCTACATGTGGCTGATGATGACCAAAGAGGCGTTGGAGCGCGAAGGCGACAATGATCCGTTCTATAAGAACAAGCTGATCACCGCGCGTTACTTCTTTGAGCGCGTGCTGCCTGAAAGCTCGATCCACTTGGCCAAACTCAAAACCGGCGCTGACAGCATGATGGCGCTCGACGCTGAGGCTTTCTAAGGCCGCCAGCCCTTGAGACTAGAGAACAAACCCGGGCTTCAGGGCCCGGGTTTTTTTTATGGGCTCACCAGACTCTCATCGCGCTCTGGCCTCGCGCTCGTTTGCGGCCTAGCTTCCTCTCAAAAGTCTTGGGAGATAAAGATGACAGACGAGATCAACAGACGCACGCTCTTAGCGGGCGCAGCGGCGACAGCAGGCATAGCGAGCGCGGCATCCGGCACGGCTTCGGCGTCAAAAGACGAGAGCATCGACTTATCTGGCCTATCGATCCTCATCACAGGATCGTCGTCCGGGTTTGGGCGCCTGGGGGCTGAGCACTACGCGCGGCTCGGTGCGAAGGTTTTTGCCAGCATGCGGAACGTACCGCGACCAGAAGCGGATGAGCTGATGGACCTGGCGTCTGCTGACAATCTCGACATCACCATCGTCGAAATTGATGTGCAGTCGGATGAGCAGGTGGCGTCGGGTGTTGATGCAGTCTTGCAAGCCACCGGCGGGACGTTGGATGTGCTGGTCAACAATGCGGGCATTTCTTACGGTGGCCCCATCGAGATGCAGGACATTGAGGCGACCCAGAACATCTTCAACACCAATCTTTATGGGCCGCATAGGATGGCGCGGGCCGTCTTGCCGGCGATGAGGGCGCAAGGCTCTGGCCAGATCTTCCAGATTTCCTCGCAGCTTGGCCGGGTGATTTTCCCAACGCTTGCTCAGTACTCGCCAACGAAATTCGCGCTCGAAGCGATGAGCGAGCAGATGGCGTATGAGATCGCGCCCCAAGGGATCGAAGTGACGATCATCGAGCCGGGTGGTTACCCCACGGACATTTGGGAGAACGCATCAGTGCTCACAGAAGATCTCCTCGAACGGACAGGTCCTGAGCTTCTTGATGCTTATAGCGCGATGATTGAGGCGGTCAGGGCGCGCGGCGCAAGCGGCGGGGAAAGTGATCCGATGGATATTCCGCGCAATATCGCTGAGATCATCGCCATGCCGGCGGGCTCTCGCCCCTTGCGTCGGTCTGTTCATCCCGGACCGAAACCGCAACAGGCGATCAACTTTGTCTCGGCGCGAACCCAAAAGGTCATTTTAGGCCAGTCAAGCTTTGCCGACGTGGCAAAGGGAGTTCACGACTGATCTGCATGCGGCGGGTTCGAGCGATGCCTCGGGCCCGTCCTGATCGGAACGTTGCATGCCGCAAGGAACAAAAAAGCCCGCGGTTTAAACCACGGGCTTCTTCTTAAGATCTTGGATTTGTTCTAAGAACGAGCGTTTCTTAGAAATTGGTCGGGATCAAGTCGATCTCAACACGGCGGTTTTGCTGACGGCCAGAAGCGGTGTCGTTGCTGGAGATGGGCTGGCTTTCGCCAAAGCCCCGGGCATCAATGCGCTGCGGTGCAACGCCTTGGCCAGCGAGGTAGTTGCCGACTGAAACAGCGCGGCTAACAGAGAGGCTGTTGTTGTAAGCATCAGAACCGGTGCTGTCGGTGTGACCGGCGACCAAAACCGTGGTGCGGTCAAATTCGATGATCACCTTCGCGACGGAGTTCAGCGTCGCGTAGAAGCTGCCGTCAATCGACTCTTGATCTGTTGCGAACAGGATATTGCCCGGCATGATCAACGTAATGTTGTCACCGTCGCGTTGGACACGGACACCCGTGCCAGCGAGTTCCTGGCGAAGGCGTTCTTCTTGGCGGCCTTGATAGGCACCAACGCCGGTGCCAACAGCGGCGCCAGCAATCGCGCCCACCGCTGCGCCCGTGGCAGGATCCACATCGCCAGAGATGGCGCCAACGATACCGCCAAGAGCGGCGCCCGCTGCTGCACCGCCAAAGGTGCCGCGCGCCGTCCGGGACACTTGCTGTTCACCGGTGTAGGGATTGGTGCTGCAGCCGGTCATGGCCACAGGAATAAGAAGGGCTGCTGCCCCGATCATGGACTTCTTCATCGACAACTCCGTCCGAAAGCCTGATGGAAACTCGAGTGTTCCACGCTTCTATATCAGACCGATGACAGCGGCGATGGGGTTTTGCAACTTAATGTAATGTTGGGAACGTTTTTGTGGATTTTGAAGGCGATAGAGGCGAGCGGATTGCAAAAGTTCTCGCAAGAGCCGGCGTTGCCTCGCGCCGCGATGTTGAAAAACTGATCGCCGAAGGCCGAATCACCGTCGACGGAGCAGTGGTCATAACGCCCGCGACCTTTGTCCAGGGAACGGAGGATATCCGGTTCGATGGCGAACGGGTGGGGCAGCCTGAAGCGACCCGGCTTTGGCGTTTTCATAAGCCGTCAGGTGTGGTGACCACCCATAAAGATCCCCAAGATCGCCCGACAGTTTTTGCAGCATTACCGCCCGAGATGCCTCGGGTGCTTTCGGTCGGCCGGCTTGACCTCAACACCGAAGGTTTGCTCCTTCTGACCAATGATGGCGGTCTTTCGAGGGTCCTTGAACTGCCGAGCACGGGGTGGAAGCGCCGCTACCGGGTGAGGGCCTATGGCCGGGTGAGCCAGACCAGGCTCGATCAGCTCAAAGATGGTGTTGAGGTGGAAGGCGTCGTCTATGGGCCGATCGCCGCGACGCTCGATCGTCAGCAGGGCGGCAACAGCTGGATCACACTGTCGATCACGGAGGGGAAGAACCGCGAGGTGCGCAATGTGATGCGGCACCTGGGGCTGACGGTGAACCGCTTGATCAGGGTGGCATACGGCCCGTTCCAGCTCGGTGCCTTGGCAGAGGGAGCGATCGAAGAAGTTCCTGGACGGATCTTGAAAGAGCAGCTGGGGAAAAAGCTCTCCGCAGACCTTGGGCTGTAAGTGCCGCTTTTTGATGCTTACTTGATGGTTGATTGGTCCGCGGCATCGGCGCCGACCAAACCGCGCGCTGCCAACACGATTTGGGCTGCTGAAAAAGTAGGCGGCACCGTCAATGTTCAAAATTTCACCACACGGAGCGCCGCGATGGCATGGCTGACCACGCGATTTGAAGACTTGATCGCGCGTGGTCATCGCGTTTTGGCCGGGTTTGATTTCAGCTTCGGCTACCCCGCCGGTGCGGCCCAGGCCATCACCGGTGAGAGGACGTGGCAAAGCCTATGGGCTTATTTTGCGCGGGTGCTGACCGATGGTGAGGACAACGCCAACAATCGTTTCGACGTGGCCAACGCCCTCAATGCCGATGTGTTCTCCGCAGAGCCCAAGTTTTGGGGCCGTCCGCCGAGCCGCACGGACCTTGCGGCCTTGCCCGCTAAGAAGGAGGTCAGCTACGGCGCTATCGTTGAGCATCGGATGGCCGAACGGTACTTTGCGAGGGCGCAGCCGGTCTGGAAAATGTTCACCACCGGGAGTGTCGGTGGGCAGAGCATGACGGGCATCGCGCGGCTCGAGGCGCTGCGCCAACGCGCGACGCTTAAGGATCATGTTCGGGTCTGGCCCTTCGAGACTGAGTTCGATCGAGCGCTGCGGTGCGTACCGGGCATCACCATCGCGGAGCTTTATCCCTCAGCCTTCACCATTGAGCCGCGTAGGGGTGAAGTCCTCGACCAAGCCCAGGTTCGATGCGTGGTCGAACAATTGGCCATGCGCGACAGCGAAGACATGCTGCAACCTCTCTTGGCACCGCCGCCCGGCACCACGCCAGAACAAGAAGCCTTGATGATCGCTGAGGAAGGGTCGATCATTGGGGCTGGGCGCTTGTGACGAGGACGAACACGATGATCATAGCCAATCTCACGGTGGCGAACATTGCTCGGTCGGTCGGCTTTTACCGCGACGTGATCGGTCTTGAGGTGATGATGGTGCTTGGCCCGGGAAACACGATGCTTGATGATCCTGATATCCCGAACGATGCTGTTTTTGCGGCGCTTTCGATAGCAGGCAGCCAATTGATGCTGCAAACGCGCGCCTATGCCCGTTCGGTGGTTCCCGATGGTGACGGTGATGCGGGCACCAGCTGGATCTATATCCGTGATCTCGATCCTTCGCCGATCCTGGAACGGCTCACCGAACCGCCGCTCAAGGGACCGGAACACACCTGGTACGGAATGAAAGAAATACACCTTCGTGATCCTGACGGACACGTTGTCTGCGTTGGCATGCCCGAAGGCGCGGGGCCGCGCTAGGCGATGCGGATCGTAGGCGGAGCGTTCAGCGGTAGGAAAATCGCCGCGCCAGCGGGTCGAGCGACGCGGCCCACCACCGACCGCACGCGCGAGTCGCTCTTCAATATTCTGACCCATCGGGACGGTTTCAGCTTTGATGGCGCGCGGGTGATTGACCTGTTCGCGGGCTCGGGCGCACTTGGGTTTGAAGCGATGTCCCGTGGAGCATCGTTTTGTCTCTTCGTCGAAACCGATGCCGCAGCGCGGGGCGTGATCCGCGACAATGTCGAGGCGCTCGGCCTCTTTGGAAACACCCGCATTCACCGTCGGCCTGCGGACAGTTTAGGCACCAAGCCAGCAGGGGTTGGCCCGCGCTTTGATCTTGCGTTCCTCGATCCACCCTATGGCAAGGGCTTGTTGACACCCTCGCTGGCCATTTTGATGAGCGGTGAATGGCTCTCGCCCGGCGCGTTGCTTGTCGCTGAGCACCAAAAAGATGATCGGTTCGAACTGCCCGACGGCATGGAACACGACGACACTCGGCAGTTTGGTGATACTGAAGTCAGTTTTCTCCGTGTACAACTTTCTTAAAGAGCACGATGTGGTTGTTCGCAGGCACACGCTCAGCATGGCTTAAGCTGAGCCCGAAGCGCGCGGCGAGGGGTTGAAGCTCATCGTCAAGGTCTCGAACACCCCAACTGGGATCACGCAGCTTGAGGCTCTGATCAAATTGCTGGTTGCTTTCTTCTGTCAGGCCCTGCCGCTTCATCGGTCCATAGAGAAAAAGATGCCCACCGTCGCCAAGGAGGGCACCCATGCCTTGGAAAAGCCCTTCCACGCCCACCCAGCTCGTAATGTGGATCATATTGATCGAAACCACCGTATCGATCGGCTCACGGATGTCCTTCCACCACCGGTTCGTACGGGTATCAAAGGACATCGCAGGGGCTTGGCCAAGTTCACCCATGCGTGCCGATACACTGGCCCTTGCCTCTTCGTCGGGGTCACTGGCTTGCCAGCCAAGACGAGGACGGGCAGCGAGGATTGCCTCGGCGTGTTCGCCGGTGCCTGATGCCAGTTCCAGAACATGCGCCGCGCTGGGCAACAGCCGATGAAAGGCGTCGGCAATGATCTCTTTGTTGCGCGCCGCGCTGGTTGAATAGAGCTTCATCGGACAGCCAATCCCATCGTTCGTTGACAGGGCCCAGTCCCGCGATCATGGTCCTCGGCCCTAGCGGGTATGATGTAATGGTAGCCTGTCAGCTTCCCAAGCTGAACGCGCGGGTTCGATTCCCGCTACCCGCTCCAGCACCGTGTGTTCAGAACTCCTCAACAGGCCGTGCGGTCAACTGATTGGCACTTCTCCATTCGAACGCTTAAGTTCCGCTCAAACATGAGCACAGCTGGAGACACAACCATGGCTGAAGATTACACGCCCCCGGCGGTATGGACCTGGGACAAAGAGAGCGGCGGACGGTTCGCTAACATCAATCGCCCGATCGCTGGCGCCACCCATGACAAGGAACTTCCTGTCGGTGAGCACCCATTGCAGCTTTACTCCGTCGGGACACCGAATGGGGTGAAGGTCACGATTATGCTTGAAGAGCTTCTCGCCGCTGGTCATTCGGCGGCAGAGTATGATGCCTGGCTGATCAATATCAGCGAAGGCGATCAGTTCGGCAGCGGTTTTGTTGACATCAACCCTAATTCCAAAATCCCTGCACTGATGGATCATTCGACCGATCCCAAAACGCCTGTTTTTGAAAGCGGTGCGATCCTCGTTTATCTGGCTGAGAAGTTCGGAGCGTTTTTGCCCACCGATCACAAAGCGCGGACACAGACGTGGTCCTGGTTGATGTGGCAGATGGGCTCAGCGCCATTCCTTGGCGGCGGCTTTGGCCATTTTTATGCCTATGCTCCCCTCAAAGTCGAATACGCGATCAATCGTTATGCGATGGAGGTGAAGCGGCAGTTGGATGTGCTCGATAAACGCCTTGCCGATAACGAGTTCCTCGCGGGTGATCAGTACACAATCGCTGATATGGCGACCTATCCGTGGTATGGCGGCATGGTGTTGGGCAAGCTCTACAGCGCGGCTGAATTCCTTCAGGTGCATGAGTACAAAAATGTGCTGCGCTGGTCGGAACAACTCAAAGCACGGGAGCCAGTGCGCCGTGGTCAGGCGGTCAATCGAGTGTTTGGCGATGAGTCGAAACAGCTCAGAGAACGCCACAGCGCCGCAGACATCGACCGGGTGCTGAACGGATCGTAAAGACGGTTTCGATGCTTGATCTCGAACCAAGCTCTTGGCGGAGCCTCCTCTTTGTGCCCGGCGCGCGGCCCGATCGCTTTGCGAAGGCCACCGCGGCGGGTGCCGATCTAACCTGCATCGACCTTGAAGATGCAGTTCCGCCGGGCGGCAAAGATGAGGCGCGCGCAGCGACGCTTGCCTTTCTCGCCGGGGCGACGAAGCGACCCAGCCTTTTGGGCTTGCGGGTGAATGGGGCTGGAACTGATCCTTATGCATCAGACCTTGCTGGCCTGAGCGGTGCGCCAGGGCTTGATTTCGTGATGATGCCGAAACCGATGGCCCTCCGTGACATTGACGATCTGCGCGATGCCTACGGGCATGACCGGATTATCGTGGTGATGGAGACCGCCCGTTCGCTCGGGATCGCTGAGGCGATTGCCGATCACCCTGCAGTCGTTGGCGGCATCTATGGGGCGATCGACCTGGCAGGGGAGATTGGCTGCGATCTTTCGTGGGAGACGCATCTTTACGGCCGGTCGCGATGCGTTGCTGCTTTTGCGGCGGCTGGCAAAGCCTTCTTCGATGTGCCTTATCTCGATGTGCGCGATGCTGAGGGTCTCAAAAGCGAGACGCGCCGTGGCCGGATGATAGGGATCCAGGCCCGCGCCGCGATCCACCCGGCACAACTTGACCCGATCCATGAGGCGTTGGCGCCGACAGTGGAGGAGGTGGCAGAAGCAGAGCGTGTGGTGGCAGCGTTTGATGCCGCCGGGGAAGGCGTCGCGCTACTTGACGGTAAAATGGTCGAGCTGCCCGTCATCAAACGCGCGCGGCGCATTCTTGCCCACGCCGCGCGCTGAAGTTTGCTAAAGCTTGCGGCCGTCGACCGACCGAAGCGGCGGCAGCGGCGTAAAGTTGCCAGGCTCGCCCGTCTGCTTCGCTGTCATGGCAGCCATCACTTCAGATTCGTGTAGCATGAACGCGTTCCAAAGGGCGATGCGATCGAGCGCTTCGTCCGTGGTGTGATCACGGGAGTAGGTGATGATGTCCTTGCAGCCGGCCACAGCCATCGGCGCTTTCGACGCGATCTCATGGGCTAGCTCATAGGCCGAGGCGAGGGTTGCTTGTGCATCCGCCGCGACGCGATTCACAAAGCCGTATTTATGCGCTTCTTCCGCCGAAAGCCGGCGCCCCGTGTAGCTCAGCTCGCGAACAATCGCTTCAGGCAGAAGGTTCACGATCCTCGGGAAGGTGCCGACATCGGCCGTCATGCCCACCACGATCTCGTAGATGGTGAAAAACGAGTCCTGAGCGCAAACGCGCAGATCGCACGCGGTCACAAGATCAACCCCGGCGCCAAAGCAGCCGCCCTGAATAGCGGCGATCACCGGCATCCGAGCTTTCTCGAGGCAGGTGAATGTGTCCTGCATGCGTTTCACGGTGTGATAGAAATCGATCCCGCCAGAAGCTCCAAGATCCTTAGGCGTTGATGACGCAAGCACGCTGAGATCAATGCCGGCGCTAAAGTGTGGGCCTTCCGAGGCAACAACCAACACGCGGGTCTCACCGCTTTGGTCGAGCGCGCGGACAGCCTCTGGAAGGTCCTCCCAGAACGGCGCTTCCATCGCATTGCGCTTTTCAGGCGAGGAAAGAGTGAGGGTGGCGACGGGTCCGTCATGGGAAATGCGAAATTGTTTTGTCATGGGGGCTCCTTACCATATTGGCACGGCGGGTGCAGGTCCCCGAACAGCGAAGGACAATTGGTCCAAGAGCGGCTAGAGAGCGCCTGCGATTGATGAAAGGCCTCTTTCGATGAACCACACGACTCTACTGGCGACTGTGCTCGCTCTTTTTGTTGCGGCCTGCGGCGGTGCCGGGGATCAAAAGGCCACCGCCCATGAGGTTGATGGTGAGGCCGAAACGTCCGCTGAACTGGCCGACATCGAACCGGGCGTCGCCTATTGGATCGTGAGCGACGAAGACAGCACGATGGTGCTCTTTCCCACCATACACGTGTTGCCTTCTGATCTTCGCTGGCAAAGCGAGGCCGTCGATTTGCGCCTTTCCGAAGCGGATGAGATTTGGTTCGAGGTTCTGCCCACCGAGCTTAACGACCAAGCATCGGTGCAGGCGTTGACGATGTCGTACGGTATGAGCCCGGACCGTCCGTTATCAGAACGCTTGGACGCTGAAACCTATGGTCGTGTTGAGGCGCTTGCGTCTGATTTGGCGTTGTCGATTGAGCGTCTCGAGCCTTTCCGCCCCTGGATGGTGGCGGTGACGCTGGCGACGATGGACCTCGTTCGTGATGGCTTTGATCCGGCGTCTGGGGTGGAAATGGTGATCGGGCGCGACACACCTGATGAAAAAGAACGTGGGCTTGAAACAGTGGAGCAGCAGTTTTCGTTTCTTGGTTCGTTATCTGATGATATTGAAGCCGCCTTTCTTGAATCGACATTGAGCGATATCGAGCGCGGCCAACAAGAGATTAAAGATTTTGCCGTTGCCTGGGCGGTTGGTGATCTGTCGTCGCTCGAGACCTTGGTGATCGATTCAATTAAAGAGACATCCCAAGAGCTTTACGATGTGATCATCACACGCCGGAACCAAGACTGGGCGACGATTTTATCAGAAGAGCTAGAAGGCAGCGGCAATGACTTCGTCGCCGTGGGCGCTGCGCACTTGATCGGCGAAGACGGTGTCCCCGCGCTGCTCGCCGCTCGGGGTTACACCGTCGAAGGCCCCATCCGGCAGTAACGAGCGCAGGCGCTACTCAGCGGCAAGCAAGGGCTGTGACGCCCGAGCAGACTGCGCACATTCCGCCATCGTCTCACTCGCCCGGGCAACCGGGTTGGTGAGATAGTAGTTGTCGAAGACAGCTTTGAAGGGCTCGGAGGTCACTGATCCTGCTCCCTCCCAATCTGCAGACGAAGGCGCCTCACCGGCCTCGACCGTGTCGAGGCTACCAAAGCTCGGCGCGTCCTCAATCATCGCCTGGCGTAGAGCAAAGAGATCATCATAGGGCAGCGTCTTGCCGATTTTTTCGCTCAATGCACGGATGATGGCCCAATCGTCTTTCGCATCGCCAAACGGGAAGTATGCGCGATTGGCAAGCTGTACGCGGCCCTCGGTGTTGGCATAGAGCCCTGACTGTTCCGAATAGGCAGCACCCGGAAGGATCACATCGGCGACCTTTGCGCCTGCATCCCCGTGATGGCCTTGATAAATGACAAAAGCGTCGGCGAGGGCGGAAAGATCTGCTTCATCGCAACCGAGATTATAGACGAGTTCAATCTCACCGGACTGGGCACCGTCAAGGATGCCTGAAAAGTCTCGGCCTTCCCCGGACGGAAGAAATCCAACATCGAGTGCACCAACCCGAGCAGCCGCGTTGTGGAGGATGCCAAATCCGTTCCAGTCCGCGCTGCCGATCGCGCCTACAGCCTCTGCCAATTTAAGCGCCTCCGCCATCAGCGCCTGACCGTCATCGCGCGCAAGTGCGCCAGCGCCGATCACAATCATTGGCCGCGCAGCATTTTTCAAGGTTTCCGCAAAGCTGTGGTCACCAGCGGTTAAGCTGCCGAGGCTATCCGGCCCCGCACCAATCAGCACCGTCTCATACGTCAGATCATGGTTTTCGCCGATAACGCCGACTTCAAAGTCCATTTTGTGGAGCCAGTTTTTCCTGATCCGTGCATTGATGATCGGAGCCTCCACGCGCGGGTTGGTTCCGACCAGCAGAATGGCGTCGGCCTCGTCGATCGCCGCGATGCCTGGTGCAAACGTATAGGCTGAACGCGGCGCTTTTTCGCCGTTTGGTTTGATCCCGATCGTGCTCTTGTCTTGACGGCAGTCGGTGTGCGGAGTGCCGATAGCGGACATGAGGTCTTTGAGCGCTTTGACGGGTTCGGCGGCGACGAGGTCACCTGCGATCGCGGCGATTTTCTCAGGGGCTGTTCCCTCAAGACGCGCCGCGATGGCGTCGAAGGCTTCGTCCCAGCTCGCCGGGCGCAGCTTGCCGCCTTCGCGAATGAACGGCTGATCGAGGCGACGCTTGGCAAGTCCATCCCAAATGAAACGGCTTTTGTCCGCGAGCCATTCTTCGTTAATCCCTTCATGGGTGCGCGGAAGGATACGCATGACGCTCCGGCCACGTAGATCCATGCGGATGTTCGAGCCGACAGCATCCATCACGTCGATAGTTTCAACTTTTTTGAGTTCCCAAGGACGCGCGGTGAATGCGTAGGGTTTGGAGGTGAGAGCACCCACCGGGCAGACATCGATCAAATTACCGGTCAGCTCACTTCCCACCGCTTTTTCAAGATAGGTGGTGATTTCAGCGTTCTCGCCGCGATTGACGAGGCCCAGATCATCAACACCGGCGACTTCGGTCGCAAACCGAACGCAGCGGGTGCACTGAATGCAGCGGGTCATGATCGTTTTGATCAATGGACCCATTTCTTTTTCTTCGACGGCTCGTTTGTTCTCAGCAAAGCGGCTGTCGTCACGGCCATAGGCGAGGGCCTGATCCTGCAAGTCGCATTCGCCGCCCTGGTCGCAGATGGGGCAATCGAGCGGGTGGTTGATGAGCAAAAACTCCATCACCCCTTCGCGTGCCTTTTTGACCATCGGCGTGTTGGTGAAGAGTTCAGGCGGGGCGCCCTCGGGACCGGGGCGCAGGTCTTTCACATTCTGGGCGCAAGAGGCGACGGGCTTGGGCGGTCCGCCTTTCACCTCGATCAAACACATCCTGCAGTTGCCGGCGACCGACAGGCGCTCGTGATAGCAGAACCGAGGGATTTCTTCGCCAGCTTCTTCGCAAGCCTGGAGCAGGGTGAGGCGCGGATCGACGTCAATCTCGCGGCCATTAACTTTGATCGTCCTGAGGTCGGTCATATCTTCATCTTCCAGCGCCACAATGAGGAGCTAGAGAAAGCCGCGCGCGAGGACCAGAGGCCTGAGCGTCGCGATTATAAACCAGGGGAGTTGCTCTCATGCGTGCCGTCGCTTACCCAAAATTTGCGAGATGAGCGTAGAGAGATAACAGCAACAGTTTAGGTGAGAACGTTGAGCACCACCGCGCGTAATCAGTTTCCGATTCCAGGGTTGAGCTGGCCACATGTGGTCGGCGCCGCTCTCATGCTTTCTGTCATCTTTCTTGGGTTTGAGGGCCTCGCTAATCTGTGGTTCCGCTGGGGGCAACAGCAAGAGCTTAGCCATTCCTACTTTATTGCGCCCATCACCGCTTGGATGTTGTGGGAGCGTCGAGACGCACTAAAGGCGAGTATGGGAGCCCCCAATTTGTGGGGTTTTGCGATCCTCGCTTTTTCCGTTTTGCTCGTGCTCGGCTATGAAACCACGCATATTTTTCTGCTGCAGCATATCGGTCTTTATCTCAGCGTTTTTGGGATCACGTTGCTCATTGGCGGGCTTTCGCTGCTCCGGGTGGCATTTTTCCCGCTGGCCTACCTAATTTTCATGATCCCGCCGCCGTACTGGATTATTACTGAGACCTCCTGGCAGTTCCAGCTATGGTCGTCGCAACTTGGCGTGGCGATGATCCGCGTTTTCGATGTGCCTGTGTTTTTGTCAGGCAACGTGATCGAGCTTGGAAACATCACGCTTCAAGTCGTTGAGGCGTGTTCGGGCCTGCGCTACCTCTTCCCCTTTATCAGCCTAGCGGCAATCGCCGCTTATTTTTACCGGGGTCCAATCTGGCAGCGCGTGATTGTTGTCTTGAGCGCGATCCCCATCACCATTGTGATGAACAGTTTCCGTATTGCCATCACCGGTGTCCTGTCGGATCGATATGGTCCATCGCACACGGAAGGGTTCCTACACTTCTTTGAAGGCTGGGTCGTTTTCGTCCTGTGTATGGTTTTGCTGTTCGTGGTTTTGGTGAGTATCGCGCGGCTGTCGGGTCGCAAAAACGTTCTCGCGACCCTTGGGTTGCCGTTCGTTGAACCAATCGCGCCTTCAAAGGCTTGGGATCAGAAAAGCTTCATGCGGTTTGCTGGCGCTGGCGCGGCGATGGTGACGGTTCTTGCTGTTGCGATCCATACGAGCGAGCAACAGCTCAACATTCCTGAGCGCGAGCGCTTGGCGAGCCTGCCTCTCGAGTTCACCGGCTGGAAGATCCAGGAACGGCCGCTTGATGTGGAAACTGAGCAGGCGCTTGGTGCTGACGACTATATCGTCCTTGATATGTTGAGCCCCAGCCCGGAACAAGAACAATTCAATCTGTATGTCGCCTATCTTGAGGCGCAGCGTGACGGTCGTTCTTGGCACTCACCTCGCCAATGTTTGCCCGGCGGTGGTTGGGAGTTTGTCACCCAAGAAATCATACCGGCGAACGACGACAATCCATTCGGGCACCCCTACAACCGCATTCTGATGAAGAGGGGCGAAACCAGCTATTTGGTCTATTACTGGTACGAACAACGTGGGCGTTATGTCGCCGACGAGATTTGGATGAAGCTCCTGTTGATCTGGGACGTTGCCACCAAACAGCGTTCGGACGGATCGATGATACGGTTGATGTCGCCTATTCAACGTGACGAAACGGTTGAGGACGCCGATCTTCGCCTCCAAGGCTTTAGGAGAACGGTGGGGGAGAAACTCACACCTTACGTGCCAAACTAGATATTAGTCTTGGCGCGCTATCGTCTGCGCACGAAAAGCTGTGAGCAAGGAAAGCTGGAATGCGACTGGTTGTTGTTGCTCCCAACGTGTCGGAGAATATGTCGGGTGAAGCCATTAAGGTCATGATGTACCTTAACCACCTCGCGACCACCGACATTCCTGTTGAGCTGATCACCCATGAGCGTAGCCGGAGCCATCTTGAGCCGCTCAGCGATAAGATCAAAGTGCACATCATTGAAGATGACTTTTTCCAAGTGGCTGCTTGGAAGAGCGTTCTTTTTCGGCCGACGGTGCATATGCAGTTTTTTGCGCATGTCAGAACCCTCGTTAAACGGATGATGAAAGACGATCCTGACACGTATTTTCAGTACATGGTTCCTGTGTCGCCCTTGCAAATCCGCCTGCCGGTCAAAAATTCGCGCAGTGTTTTGGGGCCGGTCACGGGGAATATTTTTTATCCGCCGGTGATGCATGAAACCGAACCAAGGCGGTACAAATACTCACGCTTATTGCGCCAATCACTGCACATGGTGGCGTCCGCGTGGCCGGAGAAAAAGCAGTTCTCTCGGATTCTCAATTCGGGCGGGGATCGGACGAGGCAGTCTTTAGTCTCCGGCGGCGCGCGAGGCGATCAAATTGCCGATGTGTGGGATAGTGCTGTCAGCTCAAAGATCATCGATCGCCCGGTCATTCCTATTCAAGGCGAGTGCTTTAGGTTTTTGTGCAATGGCCGGTTTGATCCGCACAAAGGGATCGACCTTGCCATTCGCGCGGTCGCTGAGGCAGATGAGCGGATCACGCTCGATGTCTATGGCAAGGGCGGTATGGACGGCGAATGGCGTGCCTTGGTCGACCGACTGGGCCTGCAAGACCGCGTGACTTTTAAGGGCTGGCTCGATAGCCACGACGATCTGATCGATGCGATGGCTGGGTACAGAGGATTTGTTTTTCCTTCTTTGGCCGAAGCAAACGGTATCGTCGTCCAAGAAGCTCTTGCCCTCGGTTTACCAATTGTGTGTGTGAACCATGGTGGCCCTAGCGTTCTGACGACGGATCATTCAGCCATTCGGCTCGAACCCGCCCCTGCTGATAAGCTCGTTCCGCAGATCGCAGATGCGATGAACCGGTTGGCGACGAACCCCCAACTTGCAAAAAGCTTAGCAGGCGCCGGTGTTCGCGATGCCCGTGAGCAGTTCGCTTGGTCGAGCGTGACACGCCAATGGTTGACTGCTATGCAGGCGGACGATCTCATCGCGCGCCTTTGATCATTTGCTAACGCCTGCGGATCTATTGCGCCGCCATATGCGGCACGGCGACGTGGCCTGGGCCTTTGCGGTAGTTGGTGATCTTCTCTTCGATCTCGTGGCGGAAATGCTGGATCAGGCCTTGGACGGGCCATGCGGCAGCATCGCCAAGCGCGCAGATCGTGTGTCCTTCAATCTGACCGGCCACATCGAGGAGCTTGTCGATCTCCCACATTTCCGCATCGCCATCGGCCATGCGGTTCAAAACCCGCCACATCCAACCGGTGCCTTCTCGGCATGGTGTGCACTGACCACAGCTTTCGTGCTTATAGAAATAAGAGATGCGGGCGATCGCGCGAACCATATCCGTGGACTTGTCCATGACGATGACCGCGGCTGTCCCAAGCCCCGACTTTTGCTCACGCAAGGCATCGAAATCCATCAGGATGTCGTCGCAGATATCGGTTGGAAGACAGCGCACGGAGGACCCGCCAGGGATCACTGCTTTTAAGTTCTCCCAGCCACCGCGCACACCGCCGCAATGTCGGTCGATCAGCGTTTTCAGCGGGATCGACATTTCTTCTTCGACGTTGCAGGGCTTGTTGACGTGTCCAGACACACAGAAGACCTTGGTGCCGTGGTTGTTCGGGCGACCGAACCCTTTAAACCAATCCGCCCCCCGACGAAGGATGGTGGGGACAACGGCAATTGATTCCACATTGTTCACGGTGGTGGGGCAGCCATAAAGACCTGCACCCGCAGGGAAGGGCGGCTTCAGCCTCGGTTGTCCCTTTTTGCCCTCTAGGCTCTCGAGCAGAGCGGTTTCCTCGCCGCAGATATAGGCGCCGGCGCCATGGTGCAGGTAGAGATCAAAGTCCCAACCGTGGATATTATTCTTGCCAATGAGCTTGGCCGCGTAGGCTTCGTCGATCGCTTTTTGCAGCTGCTCGCGCTCGAAAACATACTCGCCGCGGATATAGATGTAGCAAGCACGCGCTTTCATCGCGAAGCTTGCGACCAGGCAACCCTCGATCAGCAAATGCGGATCATGGCGCATGATTTCGCGGTCTTTGCAGGTACCGGGCTCTGACTCATCGGCATTGACCACGAGATAGTGCGGCCGGTCCCCAACCTCTTTTGGCATGAAGGACCATTTGAGGCCTGTGGAGAACCCAGCACCGCCGCGGCCGCGCAGACCCGAATCCTTGGTCTGTTCGATGATCCATTCCGGCCCCTGGTCGAGCATCAGCTTGGTGGCGTTCCATGCCCCGCGCTGCTTGGCGCCGTCTAAGAAGGGATCCTGCAGGCCATAGAGGTTTTGAAAGATGCGGTCTTTGTCTTGAAGCATGGTCTCATCGAACAAATGGCTAGGATGGGCTACGTGTGTCAGCACCGCTGTGCAAGGCGGCCGGTCGGCGCAGCCTCGTCATCATGTGGTCGCCATGCGCATGCTAAATCGTGTTGGCCAATCCGGAGAACGAACGATGACAGAAACCTTGAGGCGGCGCGCGCTGGTCGCGGCTTTGCTTGTGGGAGCCTGCACAGAACAGCAGCTCCCTTCACCGGCCGAACCCATCGATTTTGATCTCGATGGCCCGCAAACTGCCGCTCAGTTTCTATCCTGCCTCGAAGGGCAAGCGGCAATCGTCAGCGCACACCGGGGCGGTGCGATGCCGCTCTACCCTGAGAATGCGATTGAAAGCGCGCTTCATGTCCTCGATCAGGTGCCAGCCCTCATTGAACTCGATGTGCGCGAAACACGCGACGGCGTTTTGGTACTGATGCATGACGAGACTGTGGATCGGACAACGACCGGTCAGGGCGCCATTGCTGATATGACGTTGGCGGAACTTAAAGAGTTGTTTCTTGTCGATGATGACACTGACCTCACCACCAAATATAGAGTGCCCACGCTGGCTGAAACGTTGGAAGAATTACGCGGGCGGACAGTCCTGCAGCTTGACGTGAAAAGGGGGGTAGGCCTTCGTCAGGTGACCGAGGCGGTCGAGGCCGCCGATGCCCAGGCCTATGCGGCGATTATCACGTACACGGACCAGGGCGCCCTGATGGTAGCGGATACATCCGACAGCGTTTCCGTCTTTGTGACGGTGCGCAGCACGGACCACCTTGACGAACTTGTTGGTCGCGGTTTGCCGCGTGAGCAGATGATTGCATGGACAGGAATCGTTGATGAGCGCCCGCTTGATGCGCTTTATCAGTCGCTCGGTGAACGTGCGATCAGCACATCGGGCGGCGCGCTTGGGCGATTGGATGGGCTAGCGGAGGATGGCCGCCGCGGCGTTTATCAAATGCTGGAGGATGCAGGCCTCGATATCATCGCTACCGACCGGCCTTTTGCTGCAGCGCAAGAGATTGGAACTGAAGATGTTATCGCGGCGACACAATCATGTGCAGGCTGACCATTCGCGACAGGATTGCATTGCCAGCGAATAACGGCCATAGATCTTGTCAATGACAAGACTATAGCCGTCCAAGCCCAGATCGTGTATTCTGCACCGAATAAGGGCCGGTATAAGGCCCGTTCGGAGGATCAAGATGAGCGCGACTGCACGCCTAGAGAACGAGAATGCCATCCCGTTACGAGCGCCTCGGCGGCTCATGTTTCTTTGGGGTCTGCCCCATGGGTTGGTGCCGGCGGCAAGCGTCGTTCTTTATTTCTTCCTCGACGGAGCCAACTGGGCGCTGCTCATCCCGTTTGTGTGGACCTATGTGGCGGTGCCTGCTCTCGACACGATCATTGGCGAGGACATCACCAGCCCTCCTGAGACTGACTACGAAGCCTTGGCGGCTGATCGCTACTACACCCATGTGATCTTCGCGACGCTGCCTATGTACACGATCAGCTTTATTGCTGCGATGTATGTTCTCGGTACACAGACAGTACCGCTGTGGGCGGCTTTGCCTTTCGTCTTCGCCGTCGGGCTTGCCTCAGGGCAGACCCTGACATTGGCCCATGAACTTGGTCACCGGACGGAGAAATTCGACCGGACCTTTGCCAATATTGCCCTGGCGCTCATCGGCATGGGGCATTTTTGCATCGAGCATAACCGCGGCCACCATGTGCGCGTCGCGACGCCGGAGGATTGTTCCTCGGCCCGCATGAATGAAACGGTCTATGGCTTCGCCTTCCGCGATATGACGGGCGCGGCGCGGGGTGCTTGGGAGCAAGAGGCGAGGCGGCTTAAGGCGCGCGGCAAGGGGTTCTTTAGCCTCGAGAATGAAATCCTTCAGTCGTATGCGCTGTCGGTGCTTATCGGCGCGGGCATCGTCGCATGGCTTGGATGGAATGTTCTGCCGTTCCTTTTGATCCACCATTTCTTTGGCTGGTTGGTGCTCAGCATGGTGAATTATATCGAGCATTATGGCCTGAAGCGCGAGAAGCTACCGAACGGCAAATATGAGGCGTGCAAACCGCACCACAGCTGGAATGCCAACCATGTGGTCTCCAATATTCTGTCGGTGAACTTGCAGCGGCACTCTGACCACCACGCCAATGCCATGCGGCCCTATCAGTGCCTCAGAAATTTTCACGATGTGCCGCGTTTGCCCACAGGTTATGCAGGCTGTTTCACGCTGATCACCTTCCCGCCGCTCTGGTTCAAGGTGATGAACCCCAAGGTCCGCGAATGGGCAGGGGGTGATGAAAGCAAAATCAACTGGGGGCTTGAAAAAGAAGCCGCCTAGCGCGCGGCTTCTGCTGAGAGCCTTTCCACAAGACCGGTGTCGACAAACTCCACAAACGACACAATGAGACCATCACGAAGTTGAAAGTGATCGGCGATGTCGGTCGAGACCCGCGTGCCTGAGGGGACGTGGGTCACCTCCAGCCGGTAACGCGTCGCGGCGCTCTCACCGTCAATAACGAGGGACTGCATATCAATCCCATGCCAGACCCAAGTGGACACCAAGACGTCAACAAACGCTCTGATCCCGCTGGCGGTCTGCTCAGCTTTATTGAGGGTTGGATCATCGGCTGCACCAGCCAGCTCGACATGCGCTGTATCACTGAAAAGATCGGTCACCGCCGCAACGTCGTTAGCGATGCGGGCAGCATAGAACCGGTTCACAAAATCGGCGGTCGCGCTTTTATCCAAGATGTCCTCACAGCAAATCTCGCATGCTTTTAAGACGTCATTTCTCGGTGCGCGACTGTGATGTGCAGTGCAGAAAAGCGGGCCTTAAGCGGCCTCTGTTCCTGGCAGTTTGGTGATCGGTGTCGCTGATGAACCGTCATAAATGGACGAGTCGGTGAGGGTCGTGTTTTCACCCTCCGGATCAGACGTATGCCGACCATCATTGAAAACGCCGGGCGGGACGTCCTCTCCTCGATCGAGCTTTTGCAAGATGTCGCGGAACACTTCGGGCGTCAGATCTTGGTAGTAATAGTCATTGATCTGCACCATCGGTGCGTTGCAGCAGGCGCCTAAACACTCGACCTCAAGCCAAGAGAGGTTGCCACTGCTGTTGATCGTGTTCTGTGGGCCGATGATTTCTTTGCAAACCTCAACAAGATCGTTCGAGCCACGCAACATGCATGGTGTCGTGCCGCAGAGTTGGACAAAGTATTTGCCCACAGGCCGCAGGTTGAACATCGTGTAGAATGTCGCGACTTCGTAAACGCGGATATACGGCATGGAGAGCTGTTGCGCGATCGTTTCCATCGCGGCGATCGAGATCCAACCGTCTTGCTTTTGTGCCTGCCAAAGAAAAGGAATGACGGCGGAGGCCTGACGACCCTCCGGGTACTTCTTCATTTGGGCATCGCACCACGCGCTGTTGTCCTGAGACCAAGCAAAACTCTCGGGTTGATTGCGCGTTGGGGTGCGGTCAGCCATGGCACGTCACTCTTCCGAATTTGATGGGTTGGTATCGCCAGCAGCGCCCAATTTGTCCAGCCGCTGGCGGCTCTGCGTGATCGTGCGCCGCAGGGTCGCGACGCGATAGGCCCTCAAAGGTTTGCCAAGAAGGGGGATCGCGGTCACGCGATCGGAGCGCAGCGCGAACACCACCAAAAAAACCGCTGGCAGCCATGATGGCGCGTCTTCCGCCCGGCCTTCGATTCGCAGCGGCAACGCCACGTTGACGATGACGAGCCCGAACATGATCCCAAAAATCCCCGCGCCAAGAAGAGCTCGCCATTTCGGGCCATCAAGCTGATCTGGTTTGAGTTGGAAGAACGCCGTGCCGATGAACAGCGAAACGATCACGCTCAGTATAGCGCATTGGAGCAGGAAAAAATCTTGGTCGCTCATCATCGGCTCCGCTGCGACAGGCTATTACAATTTAGCATGCTGTCAGGTCGGCCCTAGGGTGGCAGGAATGCGGTTGCTTGAGCAAGATTGTCGATGAGAGTGAATTGCGTTACGGAATCCCCTAGAGAGTGTAACGCATTCATTTTTTAGCGTTTATGGGGAGAACCATTGGTGTTCCGGAGTGCGCTGTTGCTGGCGATCACGGCTCTCGTGCCGACCGTTGATGCGGTTGCGCAGGATGACTCGCGGCAAATCTTTGAACCCGCCTATTTTGAGCGCTTCGCCCCCCAAACCGCGTTCGACATGGTCAGCCGCGTGCCCGGGTTCAGCGTCAGAGAACAGGATGACGACCGCGGTTTGGGTCAGGGGGGCGTCAATGTCCTGATCAATGGTGCCCGCGTCACATCAAAAGACACAGACGCGACCGATGTTTTGTCGCGCACACCTGCCTCAGCGGTTGAACGCATTGAAATCGCTGACGCCGCGACACTCGGTGTCACGGGGCTCACTGGCCAAGTCGCGAATGTCGTTCTGGACCGAAGTTCCCTGACCGGAAATTGGGAATATGAGCCACAATTCCAGGACGGAGCTCGCCCGCGTTTGACCAATGGCACGTTTGCCATTTCGGGAGAGAAAGGCGACCTCAGTTACACCCTCGGTTTCGACAACAGAAGCTTCCGGGAAGGGGAACAGGGGCCGGAGGATGTCTTTGATGGTGACGGCAACCTCGTCGCCACACGGAAAGAAAAGTTCTCCTCCCGCGGCGAAAACCCCAGCCTCACAGCATCCGTCAGCTATCCCATCAGTGACCGGACAAACCTGACCTTCACCGGCTCTGCTGCGACGTTTAACGTGGACCGATGGGAGTTCTCTGATGTGCCGGAAGTGTCCTCACGCGATACGCTGCGTGCTGAGGATGAGTGGAATGCAGAAGGCTCCTTAGAGCTTAGTCACGACATCGGTCCGGGGACGCTTAAAGTGATCGCCTATGATAGGTTCGAGCACAGCCCTCTCACGACCAGGGAACTCGCCAACACCTTTGGCAGCAGTTTGGTCGTCAGCGAGTTCGAGCAGACCAACAACGAAGGCGAGCTTATTGGGCGGACGGAATATGCGTTCGCAAAAGAGAACGGTGTGTCCTGGGAAATTGCGGGCGAGGTGGCGTTCAACTTCCTCGATTCTGAATCGGTCTTTAGTCAACGCGGCCTTGGCAGTGATATTTTTGTCGTGTCGCCCGATGTGCGAGTCGAGGAACTGCGTGAACAGATTTCTTTGACCCGCGGGTTTACGGTGGGTGAGAAACTGGCGGTGCAGGCGTCTGCTGCGGGCGAATGGTCAAAAATCACCGTGCTCAGCGACACGAGCATGCAAGTGCCGGCGAACACCAACGGTGCCGCTATTGTTTTTGATGAAGGGGCGGGCACGCAGACACGCAGTTTCACGCGGCCAAAGGGGTTTGTCACCTTCGCTTATCCCGTGTCTGATCGCTTCGACCTGCGAGCCCGGTTTGAGCGCTCCGTCGGGCAGCTCTCCTTTGGCGATTTCATCAGCAACCAGAATTTTCAAGAAGAGCGCGAGCAGGCGGGCAACCGAAACCTCGTGCCCGAACAATCCTGGGACGGCGAAATTGAGCTTGAGGCCGCGATCAGTGATCAGGAAAAGATGATCTTCCGAGTCTCAGGTCGCCTCATCGAAGATCTGGTGGACCAAGTGCCGTTCGAAGAGTTTGATGCGAACGGCAACCTGATCTCGGTGACGGATGCTGTTGGAAACATCGACACAGCTGAACGATGGGACGTCAATCTTGAGGGCACGTTAGAAACCGAAAGATGGGGATTGCCCGGTGGGCGGATTGATTTTTCCGGCACCTATCGTGACACCAATGTAAAAGACCCAGTGACCGGCGAGACAAGATCCTTCAGCCGCGTCGAGGACTGGCTTTATGATGTCGAATTTCGTCATGACATTCCCTCAACGCCTTATGCCTGGGGCTTTCGCGTCGAGAGCTTTGAGGACGTCGTGGTCTACCGTTTCGATGAGATCGCGTCTGCGAATATTCCGCATCCAGAGGCACGCGTCTTTGTCGAGCATAAAGATGTGCGTGGGATGATTTTACGGCTGACCGTCGATAACATTTTCGACGTCACTTACGACCAAGATCGCACAAGGTGGGTAGGGCGGCGAGAGCAGTCCGATATTGAGTTTATCGAAGACCGGCTGCGTACAGACAATAGACGGTTCACCATCGTCCTTTCTGGCACGTTTTGATCTCACCGCTTCGGTGCTACGCCCAACACCATGAGCACAACGACCGATCAAAAGACCATTGATGCACGGGAAAGCCTCGTTGACCGCGTGCCTCCAGCGTGGCGACCTTATCTGCGCCTGATGCGCGCGGATCGCCCCATTGGTGTGTGGCTCTTGTTTCTGCCTTGCCTTTGGGGCGTCATCGCCGCGCGGCCTGACGGCATGGATGCTGGTCAGTTTTGGTGGCTCGCGATCCTCTTCTTTGTGGGCTCCTTCGTCATGCGGTCGGCGGGTTGCGCGTATAATGACTACATCGATCGAGACCTCGATGCCGCGGTGGAGCGCACCAAGGATCGTCCTATTCCTTCTGGGTCAGTATCCCCCAAATCTGCTCTTGGTCTTGTGGTGGGATTGAGTCTGATCGGGTTGGTCGTGCTGCTTCAGCTTAATAGCCTCGCAATTGTGGTCGGAATTGCGTCGCTGGCCTTGGTGGCAGGATACCCCTTCATGAAGCGGGTCACCTGGTGGCCGCAGCTTTGGCTCGGTCTTACGTTCAATTGGGGCGTTTTGGTCGGCGCGGCGGCCGTCAGCGGGACGATACCGCTGTCGGCCTTGCTACTCTATGGCGCGGGCGTCTTTTGGACCCTCGGTTATGACACGATCTACGCGTTGCAGGACATCGAGGATGATGCCTTGGCCGGGATCAAATCAAGCGCAAGACGCCTTGGGGACGGCGTGGGGCGAGGCGTTGCCTTTTTCTACGCGGCCACGATCAGTCTTTGCGGCGCAGCGATGGTGGTTGGCGGTGCGTTTCCTTGGCTGCCCTTACTGCTCGCGCCCGCGGCGCATTTGGCCTGGCAAGTCCGAACGCTCGACAAGGATAGCCCCGCGCGTAACCTTCTTCTCTTCAAATCGAATGTTTGGCCTGGAGGCATGATCGCGGCTGCGATGCTTGCTCTTTAGTGGACCGCGATGAGAGGGGACCCACATGGATAAGGTGAGAAATTCAGGACCACTGACCAGGCGCGCAGCTGTTGCTGCCGGAGCCGCGGCGTTGGCACTGCCAGCAGCTGCCGGTGCCCAACGTGGTTCACGAGAGGAGAACAGCACCATGCCCCCAGTACCTGTGCCGCTCGGTGAAAGTGATGTCGATTGGGATGCCGTCACAGAAGATCAGTGGCGTGAGCGTCTGACCGGTCCAGAGTATCGCGTCCTGCGCCGTGAGGGCACTGAATGGGCTGGGTCGTCGCCGCTCAATGATGAGAAACGAAAAGGCGTTTTTATCTGCGCAGGTTGCGCGTTACCGCTTTTCCGTTCGGAGACAAAGTACGACAGCGGTACCGGCTGGCCATCCTTTTTCGATTACATCGAAGGATCGCTTGGCTTCAAAACCGATTATAAGCTCATTTATCCGCGTAAAGAGTACCACTGCGTACGGTGCGGCGGTCACCAAGGGCACGTCTTCCGTGACGGGCCACAGCCGACGGGTTTGCGCTATTGCAACAATGGCGTGGCCTTGAACTTCGTCCCCGACGAGGCGTGATTAGGGCGTGTTGGGCAGGCTGACGGCACCTGTCTGACGATCAATGACGATGGCATCGCGGAAGACGCCGCCATCGTCTGCCACTTTGATGGCAAAATTATCCGACCCCGTCAGGCCGAACTCGGCTTTCCCGGAAAACGCGGTCTGAAAAACCAAGGATGCCGTTTGCGCACTTGCGCTTTTGTTGATCACCAGTCGCGCGTCACCAGACCCAGGCGTCACATCGTCATGGCTGAAGAGCACCGCGTCGGATTTCACCGCAAGCTTGTTGGTGTTGTCCGGCGAAGCATTCACGCCCAAGAGCGGGGGCTCACTGAGTTTCACCCATGCCGAGCCGGAATAAACCTGGAGGGCGTTCTCATCGACCACATAAGCCACAAGACCCGTGATCGGCGCGATCAACGTCCAGGCGCCGTCTTGCCTTGCGGCGATCGTGTTTTGTGCTTGCCCGGCCCACGATGCACCCGTTGCGCCGGAGGATAGAATATAGGCATCCCCATCACTGGGTGATGCTGGTTCGGCGCTGATGTTCGCACTCAGAACAGAGGCATGAACAAGGGCATCGAGGCGGCGAAGGCCCTCATTCACGGTCACATGCTTCTGCGATTGTGCCTCGGCGAGATAGGGTAAGGACAGGCGGGTGCTTTGATCGCTCATGGGCGCTCCTTGGGCTTCCGACGATCATGCACCAGCCGATAGGGACGGGGATAAGTTGATCACTCAGCTGGGTTTGTGGTGACAGGGGTATAACCAAGCCCATCCGAACCAGCCGCGGCAGGAAGGACACGGAGGATAGAGAAATCCTCTGTGCTGATCTCGGCAACCGACGCGGAACCAGTCGCCGCCGCCCAGACCACATCGCCTAACGGGGAGAACAAGAGCGTCACAGGGAATGCCAATTTCTGTTCGATCAGATCGGTGGTGCCAAGACGCTCACGGCTTTCACGGTCATAAAAAGTGACCTGCCCTTTGTAAGGGTGGCTCACAGCGACCAGTTTTCCGTCCGGGCTCACCTCAACGCGGATCGGCACGCCTTCAGTGTCGATGGTGTCGATCAACGCAAAAGTCTGCGGCGCAAACACCATGATCGATCGTGATCGGTTGTTCCCGACCCAGATTTCTTGACCGTCCGGCGTCACGGAAATCGCTTCAGTCCCTTCGCCCGCCTTGACATCCCGGATCTTGGTCAAGGTCTCGAGGTCAATCACGGTGAAACTCCCCGAACCGATGCTCGCGGCATAAGCTCGTGTCGCATCAGGGGAGAGCGCCACCATATGGGTCCCTTCCTGATCCGTCTTCACAGTACGGACAATTGAGCGGTCGGCGATATCGACCACCACAACGTCTTGGCTGATCTCGGTGGTGACGATGACCCGCGAGGTGCCAGGGATCCATTTAAGACCGTGGGGCCCGCGGCTCTCTCCCAACGAGATTACGCCCAAAGGTTCCGTCGTCTGCACGTCGAAAAGATGCAGCGTGTTTCCTTCGTAACCTCTCTCGCGATAGCTCACCACGACAGCGGTTTTTCCGTCCGGTGACAGAGCGATCTCGTGCGGTGCACGCCCGGTTTCGCGTCTGGCGACCTCTTCACCGGTGGAGAGATCGACAAAACTGATGGTGTCGTCGACCTTGTTGCCAACAATCAGTGTCTCCGCCTGGGCGACCGAAAGGGCAGCAAAGGCTGCGGCGGCAAAGGTCAAACGCATAGCGATCTCCATCTTAGCGAGGATCTTGTTTCTTGACGTTTTTTGCCTGTCAAGGAGGGCCATTGAGCGGCTGAAACTGCGCGCTATATCGTGAGCGTGCAACCGTCAGATCTTCTCCATCCAACACCTAAAGGTCTTTATTGTCCGCCAGGTGATTTTTTTATCGACCCCACGGCCGCCGTCGAACGAGCGGTGATCACCCATGGGCATGCGGATCATGCGCGCGCTGGTCATGGCGCGGTGATGGCGACGCCCGAGACTATCGCAATCATGGCGGTACGATATGGCGAGGGCTTCACAGATGAGCGCCGTCCGCTGGCGCTTGGTGAGGTCACCGAGATCGGCGGCGTCACTGTGTGGTTCGCACCCGCTGGTCACATCCTCGGCTCAGCCCAGGCTGTGGTCGAATATCAAGGTCTAAGGATGGTGGTGACCGGCGACTTTAAGCGTCGACGCGACCCCACCTGCGAAGCCTTTGAGCCGGTCTCGTGTGATGTCTTGATCTCGGAGGCGACGTTTGCCTTGCCTGTATTCAACCATCCGGACACGGCGGGTGAGGCAAGGAAGCTTATCAAATCCACAGAGCAGTTTCCCGAACGTGCGCATTTGGTTGGTGCTTATGCGCTGGGTAAGGCACAGCGTTTGATCTGTCACCTCCGTGAGGAGGGTTATAAGACGCCCATTTTCATCCATGGCGCCATGGAAAAGCTCTGTGCTCTTTACGAGGAGTACGGCGTGTCCCTTGGACCACTCCTGCCCGCAACCATCGAAAAAGGAAAAGACAGCAAAGACCGCTTCGCCGGGCAGATCGTGATTTGTCCGCCCTCGGCCATTGGTGCGACCTGGGCGCGACGTTTCCCTGATCCCTTGCCTGTGTTTGCGAGCGGATGGATGCGGGTGCGCCAGCGCGCCAAGCAGCGCGGCGTTGAGCTACCGCTCATTATTTCGGACCATGCGGACTGGCAGGAGTTGATCGACACCGTGCGCGAGGTTGATCCAGCGGAGTTGTGGGTCACTCATGGCCGCGACGATGCACTTGTGCGGTGGGCAGAGCTTGACGGGCGCCGGGCGCGGCCGCTTCATCTTGTGGGCTATGACGAAGGGGTGGAGGCGTGATCCGTTTCGCAGAACTCCTGACACGGCTCATACTCACCCCTTCGCGTCACGGTAAGATCCGCCTCTTGATTGACTTTTTTCAAGAGGTGCCAGACCCTGACCGCGGTTGGGCTGTGGCCGCTATCACGCGAGATTTAGAGATCAAGACGATCAAAAACGCAGCGATCCGAACGCTGGTGATCTCCCGTGTCGACGAAGTCCTGTTTGATTTAAGCCGGGACTATGTCGGGGACACAGCCGAGGCGGTGTCGCTCATTTGGCCGGTCAAGCCGGGCGCCAATCGGGTGCCGACGCTATCGGAGGTCGTCACAGAGCTCAACGCTGCGTCGCGAACTGAGGCGCCGCAGCTTGTTGAGGCGTGGTTTGATGCTCTTGATGCTGATGGACGTTGGGCGCTCATTAAACTGATCACCGGTGGCTTGCGTATTGGCGTGGCTGCCCGTCTTGTGAAACTGGCGCTTGCTTCGTTTGGTGATAAAGAGCCGCAAGACATCGAAGAGCTCTGGCATGGTCTTCAACCGCCTTACGAGCCGCTCTTTGCATGGCTCGAAGGCAGAGCCGAAAAGCCGCACAATGCGATGAAGGCACCGTTTCGGCCCGTGATGCTGAGCCATCCGATTGAGGAAGCGGACAAGGAACGGATCGATCTTGCGGCCATGACGGCGGAATGGAAGTGGGACGGGATCCGTGTTCAGATGGTCCGTGAAGGCGATGAAGCGCGGCTTTACACGCGCACAGGCGATGACATTTCACAGACGTTCCCCGATGTGATTGAGGGCTTTCCCGTGGATGCGGCGATCGACGGTGAGCTGTTGGTTTTCGATCCCGCCGTGCCCGACCGTTTCGAGGTGCGCCCGTTCAATGATCTCCAGCAACGCCTCAACCGCAAAAGCGTGACAGCAAAGATGCTGAACGCCTCTCCGGCATTTATCCGTGCCTACGACCTTCTTTGGACGGAGGGGCAAGACCTACGGGCGCGATCGTTAAAAGACCGCCGCGCTGCCCTTGCGAACCTCATTGGTGATGGCCTGCCGCGGGTTGACCTCAGTGAAGAGATTGAAATCGCCGATTGGCCGTCCTTGGAGGCACGTCGCTCGTCACCACCGATTGATGCGATCGAGGGGGTGATGCTCAAGGCGAAAGACAGCGTTTATGTTCCTGGTCGCCCCAAAGGCCCGTGGTGGAAATGGAAAAAGGATCCGCGCCTTGTGGATGCGGTCTTGATGTATGCCCAGCGAGGACGGGGGAAGCGCGCTGGTTTTTACTCAGACTACACGTTCGGTTGCTGGCGCGACGGTGCGCTCGTCCCTGTTGGCAAAGCCTATCATGGCTTCACCGATGAGGAGCTCAAGAAAATTGATAAGTTCGTCCGTGATCATACGGTCGATCGCTATGGACCGGTCCGCGCCGTCCGGGCGGAGCCTGACTTCGGCCTTGTTTTTGAGGTTGCCTTTGAGGGGCTGCAGCGCTCTCCTCGGCATAAGTCCGGTGTGGCGATGCGGTTTCCGCGCATCAACCGGCTGCGCTGGGATAAGCCGGCCGGCGAAGCCGACCAGCTCTCTTTTCTAGAAGCCATGCTTCCCGATTAGGAAACCGAGAGATATCCTTTGCGATCGAGGTATTCGACAATCTCTTCAGCTGCTTTTTCAGCAGCAATTTCTGAGGTGTCGATCGTGATCTCGGGGTTCTCGGGCGGCTCATAAGGGCTATCGATGCCCGTGAAGTTCTTGATCTCACCTTTGCGCGCCTTGGCGTAAAGACCTTTGACGTCGCGTTGTTCGGCGACCTCGAGCGGTGTAGAGATGTAGACTTCGATGAACTCGTTCTCTTCCATACGCTCACGGACTGAATTGCGATCAGCGGTGAATGGGGAAATGAACGAAACGAGGGTGATCACCCCGGCATCGACCATCAGCTTACCGGCTTCACCAATCCGGCGGATATTCTCCACACGGTCAGCATCCGTGAAACCGAGGTCTTTGTTAAGCCCATGGCGAATGTTGTCGCCATCCATCACATAGGTCAGGCGGCCAAGGTCATGTAGGCGCTTCTCGACCAAATTGGCGACGGTCGATTTGCCAGAGCCTGAAAGACCGGTGAACCAAAGCATGCAAGACTTTTGCCCGACGATCTGCTGGCGAGCATTTTTATCGACTTCGAGGGCTTGCCAATGAACGTTTTTCGACCGGCGAAGCGCGTAATCGATCATCCCGACACCGACCGTGTGGTTGGTGAGGCGGTCGATCAGGATGAAGCTCCCCATCGCCCGGTTGTCCGTGTAAGCATCGAACACAAGACGTTGGTTCAGCGAGATGTTGCATTCGCCGATTTCATTGAGCTTGAGCGTCTTACCGGAGAGATGCTCCAACGTGTTCACGTCGATCCGGTGCTTCAGATCGGTGATCTGTGCAGGGATCATCCGGTTGTTTGACTTAAGAATGTACTGCCGTCCGGGCAGCATCTCTTCGTCATCCATCCAAAGAATTTTGGCTTGCAACTGGCCGGCTTGCTCAGATGGCTGCTGGGCAGCGGCGATCACGTCACCCCGACTGGCGTCCACCTCGTCGGCGAGTGTGATCGTCACGGCACGGTTCTTATCTGCCATGGCAAGGTCGCCCTCGCGGGTGACAATCCTCTCCACCGTCGTGCGCTTGCCTGACGGCAGGATCACCACCTCATCGCCAGGTGCCACCGAGCCGGAAACGACCGTGCCCGCAAACCCGCGGAAGTCGAGGTTTGGACGGTTTACCCATTGGACAGGCATGCGGAAGGGTTGTTCTTCCTTGCGCGACGCATCGATGGTTTCGAGGTAAGGCAGAAGCGCTGATCCATCATACCACGGCGTGTTTTGGCTTTGGGTCAGCATGTTGTCACCTTTGAGGGCCGACAAAGGCATGCAGGTGATGGATTCAAAGCCCAACGGCTTTGAAAACTCGCGATACTCTTCTTCAATTCCGCGGAAAATGTCTTCGCGATAATCCTTGAGGTCCATCTTGTTGATGGCAACCACCACATGGCGAATACCGAGCAGCGAACAGATGAAACTGTGGCGGCGGGTTTGCGGCAGCACGCCTTGGCGCGCATCGATCAGGATGATCGCAACGTCCGCGGTTGATGCTCCAGTCGCCATATTGCGGGTGTACTGCTCATGGCCCGGTGTATCAGCGACGATAAACTTGCGTTTATCGGTCGAAAAAAAGCGATAGGCGACATCAATCGTGATGCCCTGCTCACGTTCCGCAGCCAGACCATCAACCAGAAGTGCAAAGTCGATCTCGCCGCCTTGGGTACCGAATTTCTTACTGTCCGAACCCAGTGCATCGAGCTGATCGTCGGCGATCGTTTTGGCGTCATAAAGAAGGCGCCCGATCAGGGTAGACTTGCCGTCGTCCACTGACCCACAGGTCAGGAAGCGCAGCATGTCTTTGCGTTCGTGGGTGGCGAGATACTCGTGGATATCGTCGCCGTCTTTGAAGACCGAGCCGTCCATTAGAAGTATCCTTCTTGTTTTTTCTTCTCCATCGAGGCGGATTGGTCGTGGTCAATGACCCGGCCTTGACGCTCAGAGCTCCGGGAAAGGAGCATCTCTTCGATGATTTGAGGGAGGGAGGTGGCGTTTGACTCCACCGCACCGGTCAATGGATAACAGCCCAAGGTCCGGAAACGGACCATTTTCATTTCAGGCTTCTCGCCGTCATGAAGCGGCATGCGGTCATCGTCGACCATGATGAGCGTACCGTCGCGCTCAACAACTGGCCGTTCAGCTGCGAGGTAGAGCGGAACCATGTCGATGTTCTCGCGAGCGATGTACTGCCAGACGTCAAGTTCCGTCCAGTTGGAGATCGGGAACACGCGGGTCGATTCACCAGGCGCGGTCCGCGTGTTGTAGATGTTCCAGAGTTCTGGCCGTTGGTTCTTTGGGTCCCAGCGATGGTCGGCTGTCCGGAAACTGAAAATCCGTTCCTTCGCGCGGGACTTTTCTTCGTCCCGGCGCGCGCCGCCAAAGGCTGCGTCAAATTTATAGTGATTGAGCGCTTGTTTCAGCGCTTGGGTTTTCATGATGTCCGTGTGCACAGCAGAGCCGTGGCTGAACGGGTTGACCCCCTGCCGAACGCCGTCTTCGTTGGTCCATACACGGAGTTCAATGCCGAGCCGATCCGGTAGAGCGTCGCGGAACTCGATCATCTGGCGAAACTTCCAGGTCGTGTCGACGTGGAGGAGCGGGAAGGGCGGTTTGGCGGGATAGAACGCCTTGAGCGCCAAATGCAGCATCACCGCGGAGTCTTTACCGATCGAGTAAAGCATCACCGGGTTTTCAACCTCGGCGACAACCTCGCGCATGATGTGGATCGCTTCTGCTTCGAGGCGATCAAGGTGGGTCATCGTTTCCGGCGAGATCAGGCCCTCGGCGCGGGGGGTCTCGGCGACCTCCATCGCGTCCAGACGCTGGGTCGCTTGTTCTAGGGTTTTGTCGGTCATGCCGCCCCCGTTTTTGATACGCTCAAGCCCCTTCCCATCATTGAGGAGCTTGCGGGAAATGGTGGTGAGGGAGAGGCCAGAGGTCTCACTGAGCCGCTCTGCGCGACGAATAAGGTCGTCTGTCGTTATCATCGTGGGTCTCCCACACCTTTATGAGCAGGCAATCGTGGGAATATCAAGAAAAAGAAGAGGGCAATCGTGGGAATTTTGAGGCCTTCAGATTGGGACGCCATGCGCTTAGAAGGCTAATTGCAAGAAATACTTGGAAAATCCCCAGATTTGAGCCTAGGGATTTCGCTATTTCGAGCGTGGGACGAGTTACCGGATGTCTCGTTCGTGCAGGAAGGTCCTGATCTTCTCAGCGATCAGGGCACCGTCCTCTTCCAGGGCGAAGTGTCCCGTTTCGAGAATGTTGTAGTCGACGTCCTGGGCGTCCCGAAGGTAACCCTCTGCACCTGGCACCGGGAAGAACGCGTCGTTGCGGGCCCACACGATCAGCACAGGCGGCTGATGGTCTCTGAGATAGGCCTGCCACTCCGGGTAGAGCGCGACGTTGTTCCGGTAGTCATAGAAAAGGCCGAGCTGCACCTCGTCTTGACCTGGGCGGGACAGTGCCTGGTGATCGAGCAGCCAATTGTCTGGCAAGATCCCTTCTGGGTTTCTCGTGCCGTGCGTGTACTGCCATTTGAGACCTTCTAACGAGAAGATTTGGTCCACGATGGCATTTTCCAGCTCGTGATTACCTCGGCCTTGTTCCCAAAGCTGCATGATCGGTGCCCACGTGGCCTCGTTGATACCTTCCTCGTAAATATTGCCATTCTGAACGAGCAGGGCCTCGATGCGTTCTGGGTGCTCGGTCGCAATCCGCATACCGATCGGCGCACCGTAGTCTTGGATGAACAGCGAGTAGCGCGTGATCTCGCGCTGTTCGAGGAACAGATCGATCGTCTCTGCGATGTTGTCGAAAGAGTACTCATACTCGTCCGCAGAAGGATACGCGCTGGCACCAAACCCGGGATAGTCCATCGCAATGACGTAGAAATCATCGCTCAGATCATCGATGAGGTTTCTGTACTGATGGGATGAGCTTGGAAAGCCGTGCAGCAGCACGATAGCCGGGTTCGATCGGTCCCCAGCTTCCCGGAAAAGATCTCAAGGCCTTCCACCGTTTCGTAGCCATGGCTCTGTCGGGGCAGGGGGGCTTCAGCGTAAGCGCTGAAACCCGCCGTGCTCACGGCGATCCCCAGATTGAGGGTCGCCGCGGCCACTGCCGAAAGGGTCCGTTTGAACATGTCGTGAGCTCCCTTTCGGTTCACTGCTACTGACGACCGGCGGTCACGCCGCCATCGACAGAAAGAATGGATCCTGTGATCCAGGATGCCTGATCAGACGCGAGGTAGAGGAGGGCTTCGGCAACATCCGCTGGCTGACCATTCCGGCCAATCGGGTGGAAATCGTTGAAGGTGGGAAGCGTCTCGGCCACCTGTTCTTCGCTCATGAATGTTCCGTAGACAGGCGTCTCGACAACCGCTGGTGCTACAGCGTTGACGCGGATGTTGTCGCCAGCAAGCTCAATTGCGAGGTTCTTGACCAGCTGGTGCACACCGGCATTGGCTGCCGAGTAAGCTGATGATGGTGTCACGCCGATCGCTTGGATCGCCCACATGGAGCCGGTCTGCACAATCGCTCCGCCGCCGCGTTTCTTGATCGCTTTGGCTGCGGCCTGGGCGACGAAGAACTTGCCCTTCAGGATGATGTCGAGGAACCGGTCGTAGTCGCCCTCGGTCAGCTCAAGGAACGGTTTCGGCTCAAAGACGCCTGCATTGTTGAAGAGGATATCCACGCCGCCGAACCGCTCCGTGGCGAGAGCAACGAGGCGATCGCCTGTGCTGGTGTCAGAGACATCAGAGGCGAGGATCGCCACTTGATCATTGTTGCCGATCTCTTGGGCGGCTTCTTGAAGCTTGGCTTCGTTGCGGCCGTTGATCACCACACGTCCGCCTTCCGCGACGAAACGCTTGGCGACTTCTTTGCCAATGCCCGAACCACCGCCGGTGACAAGAGCAACTTTACCTGTGAAACGCTGAGACATGGTCATATTCCTTCCTACTAGTTGGTAGTTTTGCTGGGTAAAATGAAAGCCGGTCATGTCAGCCGGCTTTCGAGGGAAAGGGTGGCTTGGTCGAAGTGGCTTGCGTCCTGCGCTGCGCGCGCAATCAGCTGGGCGCCTTCGACCAGGGCGATGGTGGCGGCGGCCTCGGCCGCGGGGTCCACAACGCCTTTGATGGAGCCGTCGGTCATGGCGTCTTCATAGGTTTGAAGAAGCCAAGACGTGTTGTCTTTGTGGAACTGGTTCATCGACTCCAGCACCTGCTCGCTCAGGCTCTCTGGCCCAGCCGCGAAGGCGACACAGAGGCAAAGAGAGTGCCCACCCTGAAGGGCCTCGCGATAAGCGCCGACGAACTCTCGGATACGCTCGGCTGCCGTTGTCGCTGTACTGGCGACCCCTGCAAGCTTGACCACATGGGTCTCACGGTACCGCTCAATCAGCGCCAGGGCGAGGTCCGCCTTGGTGGGGAAGTGGTGGTGGATGCTCGCTTTGCGAATACCCACCTCTGCGGAGAGGTCGGCATAGCTAAAGGCATCATAGCCGCGGCTACGGGCCAGGCGCTCTGCGCTATCCAATATGCTATCTCGTCGTTCCATGAAAAACCAACTAGTAGGTAGGTCCATCCTCTTCAAGAGTGCAGGAGCAAAAAAGTTGAGGACAGGCGCCGCTGCTGCACCAAACGACTGGTTCGTACGCAATTTCTTGCTACTCAATCGGTCCAAGGAGCGAGGCGTTTGTTGGAAGCTCAGTGTTCTTGTGGAGCGGTAACGGTATCAATCGATGCGCTGCCGGCGTTCATCAATGACTGCAATTGCTCGCTTTGCCGGAAGAGCGGCGCGGCGTGGGGCTATTTCACGGCCAGTCAGGTGCGGGTGGCGGGTGAAACTTCTGTTTTTGTCCGTTCTGATAAAGATCAGCCTGCGGTGCAAATCCACTCTTGCCCATCGTGCCATAGCACCACCCATTGGACGTTGACGGAGGACTTCCAGGCTAAGGCCCCGGATCCTGGTGCCACGGGGGTCAACATGCGTCTCTTTGCGAGCGATGCCCTCATCGGTGTGGAGATCCGCTTCCCAGATGGTGCGGCGTGGAGCGGGGAGGGCGATTATGGGTACCGTCGGCCGCCCTTTGTCGTGACGACCGACGTCCAGCTCTAAATTAGCCGCGCGGCGGCAGGGTCTTCACCATGGTGAGGAATTTGAGCTCGGTGGCGCCGCGACGATGTTCAGACAGGGTTTGGTAGTCTGCGTCAGCATACCAGGCCTTTGCTGCCTCACTGCTGGGGAATTTGAAAATGATCACACGACCGGTGAGTGAATCGGTTCCTTCAAACGTATCCGGCGTGTCGTCAAAGGTCACGAATTCGCCGCCATGTTTTTTGAGCAAAGGGAAAAATCCCTTTTCATAGGTGCGATAACCGTCCGGGTCATTGATGGCGCTTAGATTGACGATCATGAACACAGGGGTGTCTTGCATAGTTTTGGTTCCTTGAAAGGTTGGTTTTGCGCCAGCCTAAGAGCCACCGTTCAAGATGCCAGTCTTCGATCCAGTGGCAAGAATCGCGGGATGGACGATGCGAGCGACGTTGTGCTGTCGCAACGGAAGCGCAATGAGGGACAGGCATGAACGTGGCGACGGCCTTGATATCAAAATGGCAAATCCGCTTGTCCCGCCTTAGCGCGGGACTAAGCCGAGCTTACCAAACCCATGGTCTGACCGGCGCTATCCGAAAGACATGGCTAGCGGTGCGGACCAGGGGCCCGAGGGGGGCGATGATGCGCGTCGTCTCATCGCTGCGGCAGCACGCAGCGTCAGGGCTGGGCCATGTGCAGCTCAATGCTTTTGATGCCCACTACCAAGCCCTCAGTCCGATCGCCGATCGGCCTGCCCCAAGGCCGCCGCGCTCGCCAATGATCGTGATCATTTCCGATACGACCATCCCGCAGTGCTATCGCTATCGCATTGAGAACAAGCTTGAGTATTTCAGGGCGCAGGGCGTTGGTGTCTGCTTTGCTGATGCGAACCAGCCCAATGAGGTGATCTCGGCCCTCCAGTTTGCGAGCGGCGTCATCTTTTACCGCTCGATGATGGATGATGCTTTCATGTTCTATCATGGGGAGGCGGAGCGATTGGGGTTGCCGACCTTTTACGACATTGATGATCCGATGTTCGATCAGGGCTTAATTGCACAAAACGCCAACACCGAGGCATTGGAACCAGCTATCCAATCGGCCCTCTATCGTGATGCTGTGTCGATCCGGCGGGCCATGGCATCTTGCGACGCGCTGTTAGCCAGCACCCCCGATCTTGCCAGCCGGATGAATGCAGCCAGTGGCGGCAAACCCGCTTTTGTGTGGCGCAACGTGGCGGATCAGGCCGCGCTTGATCTCGGTGACCGTCTCGCTCGTGAAGCCGCAAACGATCAGTCCACGTCGCTAAAGATTGGGTATTTTTCGGGCTCCCTCGCCCATGAAGCCGATTTCGACATTGCAGCACCAGCGCTCGAGCGTCTTTTGGCGTCGCGCGACGATGTTGAGTTGCTGCTGTTCGGCCATCTTGGTCCGCGTCCGATGTTTGATGCACTTTCAGATCGTGTGACAAGGCATGCGGTCGCTGATTATGAGCCTTATCTGCGCGCCGTGGCGGCTTGTGATCTCGTCGTCGTGCCGCTGGTGGATAACGGGTTTAACCGCTGCAAAAGTGTCGTCCGGTTTCTCGATGCGGCACTGGTGCAGACCCCGGTTATGGCATCGATGGTGGGCGACTATGCCAACCTTGTACGGAACGATGAGACAGGGTGGCTGGTGACTGATGATGGCTGGGATCATGCCCTAGCGCGGGCGTGCCTTAATGCGGCAGGCCGTCACGACATCGCGCAACGGGCACGGCATTTTGTGGAGACAGCCTACGCGGTGGGTAGCTATGCGCCTGCGCTTGACGCGGAACATCAGAATTTGCTTTTCGGACAACCGTATGCGTCTGTTGGTCATTAATATCTTTTTCGACCCCATGTCGTTTGGCGGGGCGACTGTGGTTGCTGAGCAGGTGGCCGCGGAAATCGACCGAATGGCCACGCACGAGGTGACCGCGGTGTCGGCCACCTTTGAAAAGATCTCCGGGTACCGGATAACCCGGTACCACACCCGGTTTGGGTTCGATGGTTTTCAGGTCTCGTTGCCTAACCCTGATTCACAAAAGCCACTCGTCCGTACCCGTAATGAGGCTTTTGACCAGGCCCTATCGCGCATTCTCGATTTTGTCGCCCCGGATGCGGTGCACGTCCACTGCACACAAGACATTGGCGCCTCTTTTTTTGATGAGCTCAAGGCCCGTGAGATTCCGTTGATGGTGACGGTCCATGATTTTTGGTATTTTTGCGAGCGGCAGTTCATGATCGACATTGCTGGGGAGTTTTGTGGCCAGCGTGCAATTGATATCGATCGGTGTGCAGCCTGTTCATCCAATCGTGCGGAGACTGTGCACCGAACAGCGTATCTGATGGGCCAGTTAGCGAAAGCCGATCTCGTTGTGACGCCCAGTGATTATGCAAGAGATATGCTGGTCGCCAATGGTCTTGCCCCTGACCAGGTTCGCGTGAATAAAAATGGTGTGGCGGCGCCGTCTTCGGCCGATGGGCGGGGTCGCACCGACTGGACTGACGGGCCGGTGCGGGTCGGGTTCATTGGCGGGCCTGGCGCGATAAAGGGGTGGGATCTGATCATCGAGGCCTTTAGGACTGATCCTCAGCTGACAACCCGTGTTCGCATTATCGCCGTTGATGCAGGCGCTAACGCCGGTCATCCGTGGAAAGAAGAACTGCTTGAAAATGCCGATGACCTGCCGATCGAAATTGTTCCTGGTTATCGGCCTGACACGATCGATGCGGCGTTTGCCCGGTTTGACGCGGTGATTTGCCCCTCTCGTTGGAAAGAGACCTTTGGCCTCTTTGCGCGTGAGGCGACCATCCGCGGCAAATGGGTGATCGCATCGGATGCAGGCGGTTTGGCCGAAGACATCGATGATGGGGTCAATGGTCGTGTGTTGGCATTCCCGCCGACGGCGGCGTCCGTGGCTGGCGCTCTCAAGGAATTGGCCGATAGGACAGCGCCGCCTGCGTTCGACCAACGGGTCATCACAACCTTTGATCACCAGGCAAAAGAGGCGATGAATTGGCTTCAGGAGTTGGCGTCCAAGAGGGCTGCTGCCTATAGTGGTGCGTCGTCGGTCGACGACGAGCTTCCCCAACACGATCGTACGTCTGCCCCATGAACACCGAAAAACTCTTTTTGTCCGTTGGCGCGATGAAGGCCGGTACCACGTTCCTCTACGGTGTCTTGGCGAGGCACCCAGACATCTACTTTTCACCGGAGAAGGAGCTGCACTATTTTGCCCACACGCAAGGTTTGTCCTGGCGGTTGCAGCGCCCGATGATGGCTAGCCCACTCAAAGTCTATCGCGGTATCGGGCCCGACGCGGTGTTGAGCGATGATTTCCGTCGCCTTCGCTTATCGTCCGTGATGAAGCGGCGGTACGCCCAGGTTAAGAATCCCAAAAAGATCCGCACCGCGGTCAATTGGTATGTTGATCGCTATATGAGCAACCCTATTGACCGGGAATGGCTCGACCGCGTGTACGAGAAGGCCAATGGGCGTTGGTGTGCGGACTTTTCTAACTACAATGCCCTGTTGTCCGATAAGGGCTGGGCGAATGTGCGGCAGCACTGCAAACAGCTCCGTGTGATGTATGTCATGCGTGAACCCGTGTCGCGGTGTTGGTCTCATATGAAGTTCGAGATGCTCCCCGCAGGGCAGCGCGATGCTCTGTTGAACGCCGATGTTGGCATGGCCGAAGCGTTCTTATCAGGGATCAATTCGTCCCATGCGCGTTACGTTGACGTCGTCGCGAGCCTACGCCGTAATCTGGCCCCTGAGGAACTCCATATCGTGCGGCTTGAAGACGTGGTAGACAATCCATTGGTCGAGCTTCCGAAGATCATCGAGTTCTTGGGCGTATCGGACTACGATTTTTCCGCGATCAATGTTTCGAAAAAGGCCAACGCCACGGAGGATTTACCCATCCCACCAAGCGTGAAGGAACTGCTTGAAAAAATCCTTGCGCCGCATATTGATCTTTATAACGAACTTGGCGCTGAAGCCTGAGGTAAAACGGCAACTCGACCATTCCTCAGGGGCCATTAGTCGGGCGTCATGAGAAAATTAATTCCTTGAAGATTGTCGATTGAGTACCGAATGTCAGCGCACAGTTTTTCAATCGGTTCGCGCTTTTTTTGATCGATCTCGACGATCATGCTGGGTCGGCAAGATCCGATTAGCCCTCGGGCGCCGCTCAATGCCTCAAACTCGTGCTCTTCAACATCGATTTTGATGATATCAATCTGCGGTTTCCCTGATTCCTCCCACCATTCATCGAGGGGCCGAACGCGGCAAGGGGTCCGAGACATCGTTTTCACCCGGGCCTTTTCGTCAACACTGTTTCCCGTTCCTAAAAAATCCTCAGGGCGCGGCATATGAATATCAATCAGGTCACTTCTGTTTGACACCCCGAAATTATGCATCCGGATTTTGTCTTGCAGCCCGTTGATGATGACGTTCATCTTGAGGCGCTCCACCGTGCGGGGAACAAGCTCAAAGGCGTCAACCTCAAGACCACATCGCGCCGCAAAAAGACTATAGCATCCCGTATAAGCGCCCACATCCAAGAAGTGACGAGCGTTCACTGACAGCGCTGAGAGCGTTTCGAAAACGCGGTGTTCAAACGACTTTCTCCAGAAAAAGTACCAGGCCACGACATCATCATTCATGTGCCAGAGGTGAAATTTCTGGCCTGCGGTCTCGCAATTCACCAAACCGATAAATGGGTATTGGTGCTTGAGTTGATCTTGCTTTTGAACGCCTTCCTTCGCGTCGAGGTTCCACAAAGCGTGTTTTTCCACTTCGGCAAGGGCCACCTGGTTCGCAGCGGCAATGTCCGATAGCGGATCACCTGGCGTCGCGTGCAGGCCGAACAGCGGGCCAAGATCAGACCATGCTGGTAATGGGCGCGGCCGCGAGAGCAAGGTTTTGGCGCGCCGGGCGGCGTTCATGCCGCGGTTAAACACGCTATTGGTTTTTGATGTCATGTCGTTTCCGCTGCTGACTGGAATGCATCAAGGATGCGATGGGAGCCTACTGATTCGCGTTTGTGATGGCGAGGTGTTTCCTAAAGGTCTGCCCACCAATGACCGTTGCGTCGGTCGGCGAAAACGGAAATGACTTCCCATACTCACTCGATAACAGCTAAGCAGGTCGGATCCTTCCGTCGAAAGGACAACAATCATGACGCCAGAAGATATTTCGGCGGTTTTTCGCAAGCATTGGCGCAAGGGTTTTGGTTCGATCGCTGCGGGAGAGGTCGCATTCCTGCAGGACCTTATTCGCGAACAAAGACCCAAGTCGTTTGTTGAAATCGGAACCGCTTCGGGCCTCTCGGCGGGGCTGATTGCCTCGATCATGGAAGAGAACGGCGGTGAGCGCCTGATCACCATCGACCATGATGACACCTTCTTTGGCGACCCCTCGAAACCCAACGGGTTTTTGATCAAAGAGGTCTACCAAGGCACAGCGATCGAGGTGACGAAGCTTCCTTTCAAGACGGCCCTCGATGTGCCTGTTTTGGGTGAAATGTTCGACATGGCCTTTGTCGACGCGAACCATCAGCATCCATGGACCACCATTGATACGCTGTGCATCGTACCATTTCTTCGCGGCGAAAATCCAATCCTCGTCCACCACGACCTGCTGCTCTATCGAAAGCAGAATGTGCCGTTTGGGATTGGTCCGAAGATCCTGTTTGATCAGTTCCCGACTAACCAGCGTATCGTTGAGCCTGCAGATGAGCCTAACATTTTTGCGTTGCGGCTGGGGCAGGATCGCGGGCAGATTGAAAAGGCGTTGATCGCCTCATTTCTGATGCCCTGGACTCTCCGTACAGAGATACAGCCCCATTTCTTGGCGGCTATTCGCTCCACGATCGAGAACCATTACTCGTCCAACCTTCTGGATGCGTTCGACCTTGGGGTGAAGCGGTACAACGAGAGCATTGTCGATGTTCCGCAGCAGAACGGTCGTGACCAACAACCGACACTGCTCGGTCGCGCCGTCGGACGGTTGCGTCAAGCGCTGGCGAATACCTGATCGGGGGCGGCGCAAAGACGCGCTTGATCAAGGGCGTTCGATATCGGCGATTTGCCCTTTTTCGAAGTGATAGATCACGTTGCAGAAGGTCTTGAGCAGGCCAGGATTGTGCGAGGCAAGAACAAGGATGCTTGCACTCTCCGTAAACGCATCAAAGCGTTCTTTTGCTTTCGATTGGAAACTACGGTCTCCTGCACCCATCCACTCATCAATCAACAAAATGTCGGGCCGCATTGCCGTCGCCACGGCGAATGCGAGACGCAAACGCATGCCGCCTGAATATTGCGCCATTGGTACATGCAAATAGGCTCCAAGCTCCGTGAACTCATCAATCTCGGGAAGAGCCGCATCGATTTCAGCATCGCTCATGCCCTGCAACATGCCGCGCATCCTGATGTTATCGTAGCCGGTTGCCGACATCTGCATGCCGGCCATGGGGCTCAGAAGACGCGCAATGTTGCCTCGAGACGACAAGGTCCCACTACTTGGAAGCTGCGTGCCTGCAAGCAATTGCAGCAAGGTCGATTTACCAGCGCCGTTATGCCCTGAGATGCCAACCCTGTCGCCCGGCTGGATGTCGAACGACACGTTATGTATGGCGCGCACCCATTGCCGACCTTGGTCGTCGCTCACCAATGCGCCACCAACCTTCGATGTCGCTGACCCAGAAACCTTACGGTAGAGCGGAAAATGGACGCACACATTGCGGAGCTGAAAGAACGGTCCCTCTTGCGGAGGGGCTTCCAACAAAGTGAGGGCGGGTTTGCCCGCGTTGTCTTCGTTACTTGCTGTCAGAGCCATACTCGAATACGCCGTGTACCAATTTTATAGAATGTCAGAACGAGCACAAAAATAAGAGACGTGGTTCCAATGGCTACGGCCCAATTGGTGAGCGAAGGAAGTTCTCCGCGCATGGGTGCTCTTACGATTTCGATATAGTGGTAGAGCGGGTTGATGTTGGCCAAGGCCGCACGCGATGGCCTTTTGTCAACAGACCAGATGATCGGTGTGAAAAAAAAGACGGCGCGCATCACCGTTGGAAGGAGCTGGCCAAAGTCGCGAAACCGTGTCGCAAGCATCCCCATCAGCAAGCCCGTTAAAACACCCGTCACCATGTAAACAACCAGTGCGGGCAAAGCGAGCAGAGTATTGACGTTGATCGCATGAATATACGCGACGTCGATGATCACCATCACCGCGAGGCTTAAGAGCATCGTGATGAAGTCTCGCGCTGTTTTGGCATAGGCGTAGAAGCTGAGGGGGAGCGGGAATTCTCGGATAACCCCGGAATTCGCCGCGAACACCTGTTCGCCCCCAGCGATCGTCCCGCTGATGAAGGCAAAACAAGCAAACCCATAACCGGCATGGGGGAGGTAGAAGTTGATATCCCGGCTTGTAATGTTCGCCCAAAGAATGGACATTCCAATAATAAACAGCATGAAGCTCAAGGGCAGCCAAATCGCGCCCAGGCGCGTTCGCCAATACGCGCTTTTGAGCTTCAGAACCGCAAAACGCCGCCAACGCTGATGGTCTCGTCCCGCTTCAATGAGATCGCGCCAAGCAAGGCGGTAGCTTGGCAACTCGAGCGTGCTGGTCACCTTGATGTCGTTATGAGGCGTGCTGGACACGAAAAATCCTAGACTTCACACGCACTGCGGTGCGTATTTTCAGGGTTATGCAGATTGGTCAGGCAGTTCATTGCGAACATCTTCGCTCTTGGCATTCATTGCCCCATTACGATTACAGACAGCCAATGTGAAAGCCGCGGCCTATCTAGCCATGGCCGCGTTTCCTGCGCGTGAACGCGTCGACGTTACCTACTCCAACGGCGTGCCTGTGATCAAGTTCTCGACCATTTACGTATCGCGTCTGGATCGACCGTAAATCGTCGCGCCAATTCTGTCGTCACGCCCTCGATGCTCACGCCTGGCGGATTGTCGCGAATGAGCTCTTTTTTAACAAATGGAATGCCCGCATCTAAGCATTCCCGCCATAGATCAATCGTTGGGTTCAAATCTTTAAGGTCGAGACTCCGGCGGAGAGATCGCAACGCCTTAACCGGGTGCCGAAGGTCCACGTGCTTCGTCCACCGTTTTGTCCGGTCCATAACGGTGAAGCCTCGCGGAGCTTCAAAAAGAGCGCCAGTTGTGTGTCCTCGCTGTTCCATAAACGAGGAGAGCTGGAGTTCGTAGCGATCAATCACGTGTTGCTTATCGTGGAGCGGAGTGACTCCGCGCCAAAAGTCGTGGAACGCTCCTGAACGCAACGTCGCCCTGCTGAAACGCACAAAGTAGGACTGAACATGCCGCGCTTGCTCCCAGCTTAGGGTCAGCCCACAAACTTCGCGCGTGTCCTTGCGTAACCTCGAGAACAGACGATCAGTTTGTCCTAATGGGCCGAGCACGCTGTCATTGGCGATGATGATTTCGTCAGCATGATCGAGGCCAGGGAGCGCATCTAAGCCGGTCTTCCAGCTCATGAAATCATAGCCCACATTGTCGCGTTCGATGACGTGAGAACACAGCAAGTTGACTTGATCATGTCCGGCGCGCGGCAATGGACTGGTGCTCACAAAGACGATCTCATCCGTATGGGTTTGATACTGTGTCAGTGTTTCCAAGACATGAGAAGACAGCGCATTGGTGCGAGAAAAGTGCGAAAAAATCAGTGCTCTCATGAATGCGGTACACCCTCGAGGAAACTACAAGCTTAGCAACGGCTTGCGTGCTCTGTGTTGATAAATCGACTTGCGCTTGGCGCCCGTCATCGTTGTTGAGTCTTGCGGCCCGTTGTGGATCAACCACTGTGCATGGCTTGAAAGCGGTCTTGGGGTTCTGGTCGTGTTGGCTGCCTGGGCGAGAGTCTCTTGAGCTCACCATAGGCGTGATGTATCCAACTTGAACAGTCGAGCGTGAGCGTTTGGAGTCCGTGGAAATGTGCTGCTTCGGTGATGGTCGAAGAGCTCAACCGTGCCTGTTCATCGCGGTCAACGTTCCTGGCCACATGATGATCAGAGGCTAGGGTCGCATGCAACAAGTGACTGGATTTCTACTTCAAAAGTTCGTCCGATGACAGAATTTACTCAGGTGACTTCGAGGCATAACCGGAGACGCATGATAGTGCTATCAATCCGCTTACCGATGCAACACTTGTCGAGATGAGGCGTCAAATGCGTTCGACTAAACTGAGAACAACAAATTTCGGTCCAACTATTCAACGAAGAGCTCGTTCCTCATGAACCAAACTGCGCGCCTTTCACCGTTGAAGCATTTACTGGCCAGAGGCTTCCGTTTCGCCGAACGAAAATTGCTTGATGATCCAATAGACAAGGAAAAAATCGAAATACCTCAAGACTATTTTGATAATACTTTTTATCAAAACGCCTATAAAGATCGAGAAAAAGCTTCAAGACAAGAAAACATTGAGCATTATCAAAAGCAAGGATGGCGATTAGGTTATCGACCAAATCATTGGTTTGATGTTGAATTTTATATCAAGGCTAATCCAGATGTTGCCAATAAGCAAATCGATCCATTTGAACATTTTATGTCAGCTGGGCGTTTTGAAGGCCGGCGCCCCTGTAAGGACAGTGATTTAGACGAAACGGCACTGCGGACGCTGAAGTCGTTGGATCCTCATGACCGATCCAATGTTGATGCTGTATCAGCCTATTTTGACTACGGCTATTATCTCGAGCAAATTCCTGGTCTGAAAGCGAATGACTGTGATCCAGTGCGACACTATTTGGCGTTTGGCTGGATGGCGAGACACGCACCAAATCGCTGGTTTGATATTGCTTATTATTTGGCGAGCAATCGAGACGTTAAGGACGCAGGGCTAGAACCCTTTTATCATTATTTGAGGTGGGGAATCCTCGAGGGCCGAAAACCAAATGAGCAAGGAACCAGGCCAGAGACGCTTTTGAATCTTGAACCGAAGGTGCTTGATATTGTTTCGAAAGAATTTGATCAGCTGCACTACCAGAAACAAGCAATGGTTCCGGAGTCGCCTAGTGTTGTTCTGCTTGATCATTATTTGCAATTTGGAGAGCAAGCCGGTCTAAGTCCAAACAACTGGTTTGATCCGAAGGCATATATCAGTAGTTATCTCTGGGGAAAGACGCCGCCGGGGGGCGCATTATATCACTATTTGACCTATGGCTGTCATATGGGTTACAGTCCAATACCACCTAAAGTAATATTGAAGCCACTTAAGAGAAATTCGGTACGAGATTTATACGATTTGGAATTCGACAGTGATTATTATATAAGTCAATACGGTGATGTCGGGGGGAAGGCCAATAGTGCTTTAGAAGATTTTATCGAGAGCGGAGAACTCGACGACCGGAACCCTGCAGCGTTCTTTGATTCGACATACTACCGCTCAAAATATATGGATCCATCAGATGCTGATGGCCGTCCATTTGAGCACTATCTAAGATACGGTAAGGAACGTGGTTTCCAAACAGCCGATGCGAGCACGGTTCTTATCGACAAAAATGCCAGGCTGCCAAAAACATCGGTTTATGGACATTTTTTCAAAAGCGAGGGTGAAATTGGCGGCCATCAGGTTTTGCATGAGGCCGATCCATCACGGTTGAACATTCATTTCGTCATTCCAGACTTCCGAAAGGGAAGCGGGGGACACATGACGATCTTTAGAATGATCAATTGGCTCGAGGTCTATGGTCATAAGCTGACCATTTGGATCATGCAGCCCTCCTTTCATGCAACGGAGCAGCAGGCTCGAGAAACCATTCATCAAAGCTTTCAACCGCTTCAGGCGGACATCAAGTTTTTGGACAATAGCTTTTACGAGGCATCGGGAGACGCGATTTTTGCAACCGCATGGCAAACTGCGGCGTTTGTCAGAGAAGCGCATGGCTTCGTTGAAAAATTCTATTTTGTACAAGACCACGAGACCGAATTTTACCCAACGGGTACGGACGCAATCCTGGCTCAGCGAACCTATGAGTGGGGTCTCAACTGTGTTTGCGCAAGTCCATGGTTGCGGACCTTAATGGAAGAGTATGGGTCGTGGGCCCGGCACTTCTGGCTCGCCTACGATCAAGAACTGTACTGCCCACCGAAGAAACGTGTTGCCCACGATGTTCCGCAAATCGCTGTGTACGCCCGCCACTTTACCGAACGTCGAGCAGTCGATCTCAGTTTGATGGCGCTCCAGGAATTGGCCATCCAAGGTATTGAGTTTCACGCCCATCTGTTCGGGGCAGATTTTGACGTCTCCAATTGCCCCTTTCCTGCAACATCCCATGGCGTTCTTTCGGAAGGTGAATTGGCCAGTCTTTATCAGGACTGCGACATAGGTATTTGTTTTTCAGCGACAAACTACTCTCTTGTGCCGCAAGAGATGATGGGCACCGGTCTGCCGGTGGTCGAGCTCAATAGCGAGTGCTCGAAGGCTGTCTATCCCGACAACGCGGCCCTCAAGGTCGGCCTTGGGCCTCGCAGCATTGTCCAAGGCATCAAGCAGCTCATTGAAAACAAGTCGGCTCGGGAGGAACTCGGAAAAGCTGGTCGAGACTGGGTTGGGCAGTTCAGCTGGGAATCGTCCGCACAAATGGTCGAGGCGGCGATTTACGAGAAGCTTGCTATCGAAAAGCCTCCCGCTGATACGTCAGCCAGTGTGGCCAAAGCCAACATCGGATCGTCGCGCAAGAAAGCCACGGTCATCATTCCCACTTTCAACGGCGGCGACTTGTTATCGCAAGTCTGCGCGTCGGTAAAAAAACAGAGAGCACCGTGGGATTTTGACGTTCTCTTGATGGACAGCACGTCCACCGACGGTTCTTTTGAGGCGGTACAATCTCAGTTCCCTGATTTTCAGTTTCACCAGATCCCGCAAAGCGAGTTTTCGCATGGTGGGACCAGAAACCGCGCTGTTGAAAGGACCGATTCAGAATTTGTCTGCTTTCTGACGCAAGATGCCCTGCCAGCGGACGATTTTTGGCTCTATAATCTCGTTACAATTACAGAGGCTTATCCCAATTCAGCCGGCGGATATGGCCGACATAAAGCGTATAATCACGCCACCGCCTACACCAAGCGTGATCTTTCGAATTTCTTTTTAAGTATGGACAAGGGTCCTGTTGTCTTTCACCAGTCCATGGACCGTGTGCTGTGGAATTTGCAGGATCGTCCTTACATTCAGCGCCTCCACTATTTCAGCGACAACAATTCATGCCTACGTCGAAGTGTTTGGGATAAAATTCCGTATCCAGAAATAAAATATGGTGAGGACCAGGCCTGGGCTTGGGAAATTATCAAGCAGGGTTACGAGAAAATCTATGCCTCCAGCGCCCTTGTTTTCCACTCGCATGATTACAGCGTTGATGAGAACTACAAACGTTCCCACACGGAAGCGGAATTTTTCAGAGAAGTATTTGGTTACGAGCTTTTGACCAGTGAGGGCCAGGCAAAAACCTCACTGATCGGTATGAATGATCGTGACGCGAAATGGGGTGTTGAGAACGGATTGCCTCAGGCTGACATTGATTTCCGTGCAAAACTTAACCAAGCGCACTTGCTTGGCTGGCTTGATGGAACCTTGGATCAGGACTTAGGATTTAGGCCTCTCTAACGGGCACATGGGATAACTCGCTGGGTGCCGATGCACCTAGATAGAGATAAGGAAGCAAGATTGACCTCACCGAAGATAGTATTGTGCGCAACTCAAAGATGCGGCTCGACGATGGTCATCGAGGACATGCGGAACACCGGTAAGCTCGGGAATCCGGAAGAATGGTTCGTGCCGTGGGACCCGGAAAAAACTGATATCGACTGGAATGCTCAGCTCGACGGTGTGTTCAATCGAGCAACCGGTGAAACCGGGATCGTAGCGATAAAGGTGATGGCGAATCAATTGGCCAAGGTCGATCGATGCCTCTCTGGACAGCCCGAACCGACAGAGAGTTTTGAGTATTTTTATCGGATCTTTGCCGACGCCGTGTGGGTGAAGATTTCGAGACGGGACGTTATCTATCAGGCCATCTCTCGATTGATGGCTAGACAGACAGGGATCAACCACGCCACCAAAGAACAAAATGATGAGCATTTTGCGGGTAACCTGCTCAAGGGGTATGATCCCAAGTACAACGATCGAACGAAGTATAAGTACGATGCTATTCTTTATGAAATTAATTCGATCACGTTGGAAAATTTGGCCTGGACTGCATTTTTTGAGCAATACGGAATAAAGCCTTTCAACTTGGTTTATGAAGAGTTTTCAGCCGATCCTAATATGATCCATTTGGATGTCATGGCCGAAGCGATTGGTCTCTCAAAGATCGATAAGAAACAACGCAAGATGGTGAAGGTTGGGAATAGTAAGAACAAGGAATGGCATCAACAATTCTTATCTGACGTTTCGGCGAAGAATTTTAGAGCCTAGGCATCGTCGTGTATCGACACATCATGTGCGATGTATTTATTTCGCACCTTTTTCATCAGTGTCAAGATTGATGAGCTAGTCACTGGGGGTGACTTACATTGATTTGAACCTGCTTTCTCCGCAGGAGGCCCGCGGCACGAGAGCTTTTCTAATGAGTGCATGTCGTGATGTTCGTTGAAGCGAAGCTCAGTTTGTCTTTCACCCTCCACGAACTCGTTGTCGATTTTCCTAGCATCGAGGGCCGGTTTTGCGATAGGAAATCTACGTGTGAAGCATACAACAGAATCTTATAAAATGAGTATATTCAAAGACATCGTTAGCTTTCTGGGTCGGATGAAAGCCAATCAGACTATTAGCATTTCGCAGTTAGATGACTATATTTGGTTTCGTAATCCAAAAGTAGCCGGAACATCCTTAGACTTTACACTACAAAGTCTACAGGTTCGTTCTATGAAGTCGGTTAAGATTACTAGACATCCACCGTTAAATCAAGCAGTCCATACGAAGCCTTACCAACTCTCTCCAAAGCTATTGGACCATTTATTGACCTCAGGTGAGTACCTGCGTTTTTGTTTCGTTCGAGAGCCATCCGTTAGGTTGGTGTCTGCCTATAGAGATAAAATTGTGGGGGGCGCCCCCGAGAAAAAATTGGTCTTGAAAACGCTTGGCTATGATGGATTGGATCTATCGGTTGACGTATCATTTGACGCTTTTGTTGGCCTGGTGTGCGATACCCCTCATGCCAACGCTAACAGGCATTGGATGCCGCAGGTCTATACAACGTGTGCCCATTGGATCGATTTGGATTTCGTTGGCCGTCTCGAATCGTTTCAGAATGATTTGGATATGCTTGCGCAACGAATGGGCGCGAACTTAGGGAAATTCTACCAACACCGCGCCCCTCACAAAACTGGTGCAAGTCTCGAATCCTCCGAATTAACGCCAGAACTGAGACGAAAAATTCGCGACTATTACGAACTCGACTACGAGAAATTTTACCCAAACCAATAAAACGTTTTCGCTGGTAAATACTCGTTTCCAAGCTCAGCCTTTATGGATGACCCTGTAAAATTGCCGAGTCTTTACTCTTAAGACAACAAGTTTTTTATCTTTGGACGATGCCGTCGAATAGGAACATTCATTTGACGTGCTTCTTCCACCAAATCTAGAATTTCTGAGAAAATCTCCCCATTAGGTGAGATGGCGCCATGCCTCTGTATAACGCCATCTGTTGGCGGATGTTTTGGAATGTGCGTGTCAACAATCGGATTGTATTTTTCCCAAAGAACTTTGCTTTTGGAATCCAGGCCTAGAACAAGAAGTAGTCCGGTCGGGCTTGTATCGATCGGTACGAGAATTAGATCTGGCCGGAAGCGCTTAAGGATTTGGTGGAGTTTCCATATATCGCCCGTCCAACTGGACGTCACCCGCTCACGCTTTGCTTGGTCTTCGTGATTTGGGAAGATATCGTCAATCACCACAATGGTTTGGGGGTTTGCGTATTTCTCGATATGCATGAAATCCCTCATCGCATATTCGAAGAGATGCATGCCATCAATGAACGCAAAATCGATCGTGCCCTGAAGAATTTCGTCGTCGCCTTGGGCAAAAAAATCATCACTCCCCATTCTGACAACACGCGACTGTGGACCTCGAGCGGCCTTCTTGGTGGGCGAGGGATCAACGCCAACGGCCGGGCATTCCGCTAGGGCTAAACTTGATCCCGTCCATACGCCTATTTCCAAATAGTTTTTCGGTTTCATGCGTTGATGGAGCAGCTCAAGCGTGTCGAGATAGGGGGCGACGCCCGAGGTCGCCTCGGACAAATCCGATTTCTCAGGCTTCTCACCGACAAGGCGAGAGACATCCTTCATCTCTTCGGCAAATATCACTGGGCGATATTGCTGTTGGTAGTCTGTTTTGCTGAAGACGCCGACGAGGTCATTCCAAGGCCCGCGATTATCGTGCCAAACATCCACGGCGTAGCAATCTGCATACTTGGCAAGGGCACGGTATGCATCTGGATAAAAACGATAACAGTCGACAGGGTACTGATGTATTGGTCCACCGGAAGGTGCTATGAGAAATAGAAATCCATCGTCTTTTAGGACACGCATCATTTCCATAAATGTGAGCCAAAAGAATTCACAATGTTCGAGCATCTGTCCCGACACAACAAGGTCGACCGAACCATCGGGGACAGGTAGTTTATAGGGGTCGTCCAAAACGATCGAGACGCCTTCTGCGTCTTCGATATCTACACCCTTATAGTGGAATTTTGGATCTCTAAATAAATCTGCATAACTTCCATTAACATCGCGACCACCGATATCTAGGATTGTCACGTCTTCTCGTTCATTAATTGGGCTCGTCAATAAATAGCTAGAGATACACCTTTTCATATTCTCCATAGAGCTTGCATGCATATCAATACCTTTTCTATCGTCATTCTTTGGAAGACTCTATCGACTTAATTTTCATGCGTAGTCTTTTAGACTTTTGTTGAACGAGATCAATTTGCTCTTCGTTCAGCTCCGGTTTGGCCTCTTCCCAAGCTTCGATAACATATCGTCGCAAGGCATCGGGATTTTTGATGTGGTCAGGTTTTTTGTCGAGCCATTCAAGAGCTCCAACGGCCCAATACTCTTTGCACAGACCCATTGCGATCCGTGTATGCATATTATGAAGAATATGGTCTTCGGTCACCTGCCGCCGAATTCTCCTTATCGTCTCGATGCGATGCTCAGCATTATATTTCAGAGGGTTAAGGATGCCGTTGTCGAATGAAGTCGGACGATTGCATGCCTCGTACAAGGCCAAGTCTTCTTGGTTGGCTGCTAAGATTTCGTCATCGCTTAAGTCGAGAAACGCTTTATCTTCCGCAACCCGGCGCCTCTCAACATCCGTTGATAAACCCATCCATTTCAAAACAGGTACAAGTTGATCATTCATCGATTCTGTTAGCAAAACAAAATCGAAAGCCTCCAAT
>JBCBUC010000023.1:0-66046 GCA_039818345.1 Pseudomonadota bacterium
GCGCCGTCACGGATCCTTGGCGGCCAAACTGATAGCTCACGCCAAAGATCGTCGCCAGACGGACAAACGCATCACGGTAGGCTTCGCAGCCGGTGTGCGCCAGCACATCGGAAGGTCCAGTGGACCTTCCGAAGGCGGAGAAGGCCACGGCAGTGGCCCGCACAACGATCCGGCTCGCCCCGGTCCTACCGATGGGGGGAGTTTAGCATGGGGTGACCCGAGCGAGGATTGTTCTCCGCCGTCATCCCGGCCGAAGCGAAGCGGAGAGCCGGGACCCATGGCGGGAAGAGTGACGTTCGAGCCTACGTGGGATCTGAGGGTCGGCCCTGGGTCCCGGATAGCCCTTTCGGGCTTCCGGGATGACGTTAGGAGATCGCAGTAGCTCAAGTATAGACGTGGAATATTGTCTAGCAATCACTCCGATCCAATAAGCTTAGACAGCGGCAAATATTGAACGACTGGAATAGTAGGCTCCGATAAAAAAAATAAATATGACAATATACCACTCGCATTGGAAGCATAAAAGGAATATTCAATAAGTCTAGAATTTTTCACTAGGCGCTCTTTATACCACAAAAGAGTTCTATCCCTGTAATCCCGCTTGGAATGGAAAGTCGCGACATCATGATATTCGTCAATTAATAGAAGATCGCGGCCCCTCTCGTAAGAAACTCTATGAACAGTCCAGTTGTAATTCATATAAGCTAGCCATGAGCAGAAAGCAGCAAATAGTATTCCAATGACAAGGAACAATGCTGCGGTCATAACTAGCTTCTCATCTATACTCTCGGGATTATCTTTAAGGGCCGCCAAAAAGGTCGGAAAGATAACTAGTGCGCCACCGTTTAGAAGGAAAGCACTCCGAACTACTAGAGATGAAAACTGCGTGGCATTCGCCATGTACTCTACTTCTAGAGGTACGGTTCTATCCCAGACAATCTTGCTGTCTGCTATGGCATGAGATCTAGCCTCGTGAAGGTCTCGCTCCACTAATCACCTCACTGACAAGCCAAACACTCATCATAGTCGGTCTTCTCGACGGTGAAGCCTTCGACCTCGGCGCTGTCTTCCTTCTCTTTGCCGCCGGCATAGGCTGTGCGCTGAACGCTTTGGCTGCGGCAGTAGTAGAGGGATTTGACGCCCTTCTCCCATGCGGTCCAGTGGAGCATGTGGAGGTCCCACTTATCGACATCGCCGGGGAGGAAGATGTTGATCGACTGGGACTGGCAGATAAAGGATGCGCGGTCGGCGGCGAGCTCGATGACCCAGCGCTGATCCAGCTCAAACGCCGTTTTAAAGACATCCTTTTCGTCTTGGGTCAGATCATCAATATGCTGGACCGAGCCGCCATTCTCAAGAATGCCTGCCCAGGTGTCGTCGTCGTTGAGACCCTTCTCTTCGAGGAGTTTTTCGAGCGCCTGGTTCTTGACCGAGAACGAACCTGAGAGGGTTTTGTGGGTGTAGTAATTGGTCGGGATCGGCTCGACGCATGCACTCGTCCCGCCGCAGATGATCGAGATCGACGCGGTCGGCGCAATCGCCAGCTTATGGGAAAAACGCTGCATGATGCCGCGCTCTTCGGCATCGAGGCACGGCCCACGCTCTTCAGCAAGGCGCACCGAGGCTGCATCGGCCCGCATACGGATATGTTTGAAAAGGCGCATGTTCCAGGACTTGGCCATCGCGCTTTCAAACGGGATGCCTTTGTTCTGGAGCATCGAGTGGAAGCCCATGAGCCCGAGGCCCACGGAGCGTTCGCGCTGGGCTGAATAGCTCGCTTTGGACATATCGTCTGGCGCATCCTGGATGAAGGACTCCAGCACATTGTCGAGGAAACGCATCACATCCTCGATGAACTGCTCGTCGTCCTTCCACTCCTCATAAGTCTCCGCGTTGAGGGAGCTGAGGCAGCAGACGGCGGTGCGGTCATTGCCGAGGTGATCCTCGCCGGTGTGCAGCATGATCTCTGCACAGAGGTTCGAGGTGGACACTTTAAGCCCCAGGTCCTTCTGGTGCTTCGGCATGGCGTTGTTCACGGTGTCCGAGAAAATGAGATAGGGCTCACCGGTCTGAAGGCGGATCTCGAGGATCTTTTGCCACAGCTCGCGCGCGTCGACCTTTTTCATCACCTCGCCGGTTTTCGGCGATTTGAGCGCGAAGGACCGGCCCTCACGGACAGCGTCCATGAAATCATCGGTGATGTTGAGACCATGGTGCAAGTTCAGCGAGCGGCGGTTGAAATCACCGGAGGGTTTCCGGATCTCCAGGAATTCTTCGATCTCGGGGTGGTGCACATCAAGATAGACCGCTGCCGAGCCGCGACGCAGGGAGCCTTGGCTGATCGCCAGGGTGAGGCTGTCCATCACGCGAATGAACGGAATGATGCCGGACGTCGCGCCCGCGCCTTTCACCTTCTCCCCAATCGACCGGACACCGCCCCAATAGGTGCCGATGCCGCCGCCATTGGACGCAAGCCACACATTCTCGTTCCACGTGCCGACAATGCCTTCAAGGCTGTCATCGACCGCATTCAAGAAACAAGAAATCGGCAGACCGCGCTTGGCCCCGCCATTGGACAGGACAGGAGTCGCCGGCATGAACCACAGGCGCGAGATGTAGTCATAGAGGCGCTGCGCGTGCTCCTGGTCATCGCCATAAGCGACGGCGACACGAGCAAACATGTCTTGATAACTCTCGCCCTCAAGAAGGTAGCGATCATCCATCGTCTTTTTGCCAAAATCCGTGAGAAGGGCGTCGCGCGATGGGTCAGTGACGATCTTGATCTGCGGAACGATCTTCAGATCAGGTTTCACAGCGGCTGGTTTGGGGGTCGATTCCCCGTGTTTCAGCTCCGAAACGGTCGTCTCCGTGGCACTCATAACGGCATCCCTTTACTCACTGGCGCGGAAGGGCTTCAGCGCATCAGACACCATATCTTGGGGTCGTCGTTCACAAAAAGCCTAGCCCTAGTTTTCAAGAGTGATTCGGAAAAAGCAGCCAAGGAACATCTTAGCGTCCATCTTCACCCTCCATTTACAGAATCTCTCAGGTCGCTAGGGACTGCTGAGCAACCTAAGTTTCGAGGCCCTTTTCGATGAAGACCACCACCCTCCTTGCCGTCGCCACCAGCATCTTGGCGATCGCCGCGTGCGCCGATGAAGCGACCACCGCTGCACCCACACCGTCGGCCGTGGCATCAGCCCAGACGGCGCCATCGCTTTTTGACGCGGAGGCAATTCCGGCTGAATTCCAAAACCCGATCCTTCCAGCCGCGACCGGTGAGGACTTCCTTGCGGCCTTTGCCGGGATCGCTGGCGCTGAGCGCACCGATAGCGGTCTTGTTTTGCAGACCCTGCGCGAAGGCACAGGGCCAGAGATTACGCCTGAGGATCTTGTTCGGGTGCAGTTCGTGGCCCGCCTGGCAGGGCAAGGCGAGCCGTTTGAGTCGACCTATGAGAACAGCGGCTCGGTTGTCTTCCAAGTGAACGACACTTTGCCAGGCTGGTCCGAGGCTCTGCCGATGACCCGCGGCGGTAGCCTGGTGCGTGTTGCCTTGCCAGCATCGCTTGCTTTTGGCGCCCAAGGCATGCCCGGCGGTCCCGTCGGCCCTAACCAAGTGACAGTGTATGACCTCGAAGTGGTTGAGGTTTATCCGGCGTCTGATCCGGGCGCCGCTGAACGCCTCGCCGCTGAAGCCAACAGCACGATCGACACGATCAGCACCGGCGTGCAACGCGTCCAAGCCATGGCGCAGCAGGAATACCGCGCACTCGGCCTCGCCAACGCGATTACGTCCCGTGCATTCTTGGCCGAACAAGAGGCCCGCGAGGGCGTGCTGAAAACCGAAAGCGGCCTTCTTTATGAGGCGGTCACCGACGTCGCTGAAGGCGATACGCCGTCTCCTGACAATCTCGTCACTGTGCATTACACGGGCACGCTTGCTGATGGCACGGTGTTCGATAGCTCTGTGCAACGTGGTCAGCCTGCTGAGTTTCAACTTAGCGGTGTGATCCGCGCATGGACAGAGGGGCTGCAGCTGATGAATGTCGGCGACAAGTTTAAGCTCTACGTTCCGCCTGCTCTTGGTTATGGAGAGCAAGGAATTCCTGGCGGCCCGATTGGCCCTAACCAAGCACTGGTCTTCGACGTCGAACTTCTTGGCGTTGCAGAAGCACCTGCACCAGCAGCAACGACACCTTCGGAGTAATCACGATGCGCGGCTTGTTTGTTCGTTTCTTCAGCCTGCTCACCGCAGCAGCCCTGTTAGCAGCATGCGGAGGAGGCGAACCTTACGAGCCCGCGCCCTCCCGGGCGGTGACGCCCGAGGAAATCGTCGAAGCGAAAGCCTATCTGGAAGCCAATTTCACACCGCTTCCAGAAGGCTGGGCGTTTTCCTGGATCACCTTCGATGACGACAAACCCTTGCGCGTTGGCCACGCCGTGCCGGAAAGCCCCAAGGCCACGGTTCTTTTCGTGCCGGGCTATACCTCGAGCCCTGAGCTCGCTTCTGACTTCATGGCGCGCTGGTTCGAGCTTGGTTTTGAGGTGAGCAGCGTCGACATGCCCGGCCAAGGCGGCTCTGTGCGTCGTGACGATGACTACCAAAAGACGTACACAGGTGACTTCCACCTTTATGGTCGAGCACTCGGAGCGGCGTTCGATCACATTCGAGCAACGCGGTCGTCGGACGGCCCATTGATCGTCGCTGGCGATAGTTTCGGGGGGCATGTGCTGCTCCGCGCGGCAGCGGACGGCGAACTTGAGGGCGCCGATGCTCTCTTCCCCTTGGTGCCTGGTCTTTCAGCCAATCTCGGTTGGGTTCCTGAGTGGCTCGCGCTTCGCTCTATTCGCAGCGCGATCAAGAAAGGAAGCCCCACCGCCTATCTTGAGGGAGAAGGCCCTTGGGACCCCGATGCGTGGGGCCCTGATGCCTATGAATTTTGCGGCGATAATCGTTTGGACCGCGTGCTGAAGAACCAGTCGCTTTTCATCACCCAACCAGAGCTTCGCGTCGGCGGCGTCTCAAACGAATACGCGCTCGGCTTCACCGAGTCGGGCAATGAGCTTGAAAAGAACAAAGCACTCGCCGCCCTCAATATTCCCGTCACCATGATCACCGTGGGTCGAGAGAAAGTCGTGACAACCAAGGACCCAGAAAATCTTTGCACCCGCGGCATGGCGAATTGCGAGCTTGTACATATTCCGGAAGCCGATCACTGTCTCTATATCGGGCCACAGAGCACGCAAGATCAGGTCCATGACGCATTGCTCGGACTACTCGAACGAGCACTTTGAAGCCAAACAAGTGTTGCAGTGTGACGTCAGCTCTACACTGACGAAGAAAAAGCGATGAACCGAACTGAAGCCTTTAAAGAAGCGCTCCGCGAGCGAATTGTTATTCTCGACGGTCCCGGCGGAACGATGATTCAGCAGCACAAGCTGTCTGAAACTGATTACCGTGGAGAGCGCTTTGCCGATTGGGGCCAGGATGTTCAGGGGAACAATGATCTTCTGAACTTGACCCGTCCCGATATCATCACAGACATCCACCGAGAATATTTCGAAGCGGGCGCTGATATTGTTGAGACCAATACATTCAGCTCCACGACGATCGCTCAGGCTGACTATGGTATGGAGGGCCTCGCCAAAGAATTGAACGTCGAAGGCGCGCGGCTTGCCCGCGTTGAGGCTGACCGCTTTGAGGCGACCGATGGCCGTCCACGCTTTGTCGCCGGCGCCATCGGGCCCACCAATCGCACGGCGTCGATCAGCCCTGACGTTAATGACCCAGGCTCCCGCAACGTCACTTTTGACGAGTTGGCGGTCGCCTATCGCGAAGCTGCCGAGGGGCTGATCGAAGGTGGTTCGGACCTCCTCCTGATCGAGACGATTTTTGACACCCTGAACGCCAAAGCCGCCTTGTTCGGTATTGGTGAGCTTTTTGATGACACGGGCAAGGACATCCCGATCATCCTCTCCGCCACGATCACTGACCAATCAGGCCGGACATTGAGCGGGCAGACGGCCACCGCCTTCTATCACTCTGTACGCCACGCAAAACCGATTTCGGTGGGTCTTAATTGTGCCCTCGGACCAGACCTTATGCGGCAGTATGTCGACGAGCTCGCAAAAATTGCCGACGCCCATATCATTGCCTACCCCAATGCTGGTCTTCCTAATGCCTTCGGCGAGTATGATGAAACGCCTGAACGTATGACGAAGCACATTAAAGAATGGGCCGAGTCCGGATTGTTGAACATCATTGGCGGATGTTGCGGCACGACCCCTGAGCATATCGCAGCCTATGCCGAAGCGATGAAGGGCATTGCGCCGCGGGAAATCCCTGAGATCGAGCGCAGCATGAAGCTTTCGGGGCTCGAACCCTTCACCATGGCGGGCTAACGGGTTTCAAAGCCCCAGCGCTGTCTTGCGCGAACCCGGCCAATGGCGTCCATCAGCCTCCACGTGCTGCCGAGCAGCACAAGACTGATGCCGCCAAGCTCCAAGACAGCGTTCATTCTGAGATGCGGAATGGGCTCATAACTGATTAAAAGATCCATGCCGTGGAAGGACGATGCTCTGATCGCCACAAAGGCGATCACCAAGCCAGTGCCGAGCTGTGCAACACGATTAGGCCACGGTGCTCTCCACGATAACGCCACGACCACCAAAAGACCGAGACACGCGCTCGCGCCGACCCCAACGATGAAGGCCGCTTGCACCTGTTTCCTGGTGTTGTACCAACCCTGCTCGTTGGCGAGGAAGCGTCCTACCTCCGTCATCAGCGACTGCAGGTCGAGCTGCTTGTTGATCGAAAGAGCCGCAAACGAGAACGCAAGCAACGCCCAGAAGCGAAGCTCTGACCGCTCAAATATTGGCGGTCGGCAAGCTAAGGCGAGCGTCAGCGTGACGCACGAAACCGCAGCGTAAAGACAAACCGCCAACCAACCTGTGACGGTCGGATCACCGATCATTGGGCGCCATGCAATCTCCATGCATGGGTTTGTGAAAGCTCGACTTTAATTCAACGTGCCGAGTTTCTTTTCCCATGCGATGGCGGTTCTTGCCATCTCTTCCAAGCTATCATGCGCTGGTTGCCAGCTTGGCAACGTCTCTCGGATCTTTGTCGTGTCCGAGACCAAGATAGGCGCATCGCCAGCACGGCGGTCTGCGGCACGTGCATCGATCGTTTGCCCTGTCACCCGTTCTGCTGCCGCAATCACCTCTTTCACGGTGGAGCCGCGGCCATAGCCGCAATTCATGGTGATCTGTCCGCCCGCGCTCATGACATGATTGAACGTCTCGACATGGGCCGAAGCCAGATCGCTCACATGAATATAGTCGCGGATGCAGGTGCCATCGGGCGTTGGGTAATCCTCGCCATAGATCTCCATATAGGGCCGCGCGCCGACGGCCACTTGGCTCGCGATCTTGAGAAGATGGGTGGCATTGGCGCCTGATTGGCCGGTCCGCCCGTGGGGGTCGGCGCCCGCTACGTTGAAATAGCGCAAGATGCCGGCCTGAAGCCCGTGGGCGCGACCAATGTCACGGATCATCGCCTCGGTCATCAGCTTGGACTGGCCGTAGGGCGATAGAGGGGCCTTGGCCGCTTCCTCTTCTAAAGGCGCGCCATCTGTCCTGGGTTCGTAAACTGCTGCGGTCGAAGAAAAGAGAATCGTCGGCACTTCGGCCGCGACCATTTCCGCCAGAAGACCCAAGGATGCGCCGGTGTTCTCCGCATAATATTTGATCGGATTTTCCACAGATTCTGGCACGATGATGCGCCCTGCAAAATGGAAGACAGCCTTGATTGGTTCGTCGCGAAACAGCTGTTGCAGCAGTATGCGATCGTCGACGCTGCCGCGAACAAACTCAGCAGCGGCAGGGATACAGTGCTCTGACCCAGTCGAGAGGTCATCCAGAACGATGACCCGGAGTCCGGCGTCGATACACGCGTAAGATGTATGACTCCCGATATATCCGGCACCGCCGGTGACCAAAATTGTCTCGCTCATGCCCCTCATCCCCGGTGTGATCTTGGTTCAGGTTCTTGTGCGGTAGGCCGGATTAGTTCAACCTCTCGGTGTTGCAGGTTGCGACTCCACACGAACGCAAACCCGCAGATTGTACGAGGGCGCAGGCATATGACCAGTCTGGCAAGTCAGCACAATTTTCCGAGCGAAGGACGACGCGTTCGCCTCACCAAGAATGACCGATTGGTGCTGTCGGCGCTCGAGGATGCCGATGGCCCTCTTAAAGCGTATGATTTACTCGAGCGCTTGAAAGGACAGGGAATCGGCGCACCGATGACTGTCTATCGCGCTTTGGACCGCCTTCAAAAACAGGGGCTTGTGCACAAGCTTGATGGGCTTGGCGCTTTTGTCGTGTGCAAACACGGGGAGCCTCATGCGGTCGAGGCGTTCCATGTGTGTCAGAAGTGCGAGAGCGTCGACGAACTCAAGGACCTAGGCCCAGCCCTTCACGAGCTGGTCCACGACGCCTACGACGCTGGCCAATTCAATGCCGAAAGCGTTCGGATCGAGGTCCGCGGCATCTGCCACAAATGCAACCATTGAGGGTGCGGGATTTTATCCTCGTTGTTCAATGAAGGCCCTCATCCACCCCGCGATATCAGCGCGGTGTGATTCGTTGCGCAGCGTTGCCTGACCCAAATCACGGCGCTCTTGCGGAATGCGGTCGGCACGAAGATCCATCAACGCAGCGGCGAAACCGTGATCGAACTCTGGATGCATCTGAAAGGTGAGGACAGGCAGCACATCGTGGGCCAATGCCCCGAACGGGCAAAATGCCGATCCGGCAATCCGCGTGAACCCCTCCGGAGCCGCTTGGACCTGATCCTGGTGGGACACCGCGCACGAGAACCGCAAGGGACCTTCGGCCCACGGGGTATCCGCGACCACTTCATAGGTGTGAACGCCGACACCCCAGCCCTTTGAGGATTTCTCGACCGGCGCACCGAACGCTTTAGCGATCAATTGGTGACCGAAACAAATCCCTAAAACCGGACGTTCTGCCGTCGCCCAATGGCGGACAGCCTCCTCGAGGCCGGGTATCCAATCATGCTCTTCATAAACACCCTGGGGAGAACCAGTGACAAGCAGCGCCTCCCCTGGCTTTGGCGATGGGAGCTCCTGGCCCTCCATCACATTAAAGGTCTGGACCTCAAACGACGCACCCGCATTCCTAAACATGGCACTGAACATGTCCGGGTAGGATCCCCATTCAGTGCCGAGGCCCACCGGCGGGACACCCGTCTCAGCGATGACCAATTTCATGTGCTTGCGCCCTCCACATCAAATGGGTTCATTGGTGCCAAATGGAGGTATTGTCGATGAGTGAACATGTCATCACGACACTGGAAGATGGGGTACTGACCGTCACCCTCAATCGTCCTGAAAAGAAAAATGCAATGACCCAGGAAATGTATCGGGCTCTGTCCGATGCTTTCGCAAGGGCCAACGAAGACGGCGACGTCCGCGTTCTTCTGTGGGCAGCCGAAGGCCAAAGCTTCACAGCGGGCAACGACTTATCATCGTTCGTCACACCGCAGGACCCGGGTGAAGAGCCGCCTGTCCTTGCGCTGATCCGCAACGGCCTTTCGATCAAAAAGCCCGTTGTCGCTGCCGTCAAAGGATGGTGCGTGGGTATCGGTGCCACCATGATGCTGCATGTCGACTTTATCTATGCGGAGCGTTCGGCCAAGTTCAAAATGCCGTTCACGGAGCTTGGCATCGTACCCGAAGCCGGTGCAACCAAGTATCTAATCGAGCGTTTTGGTCGGCAGATTACCGCAGAATGGCTTCTGCTATCCGAAGCCATCCCAGCGGAGCGAGCCTATGAGTGGCGGATGGTCAACGAAGTCGTTGACGATGGCATGGCACTCGCCCGTGCAAAGGAAACCGCCAAACGCCTTGTCGCTCTTCCGCCAACCAGCGTCTCAGAAACCAAAAGGCTGATCCAAGGCGACTATGAAGCGGTCCTGCCGCTCGTGCGGTATGAGCTCGAGGTCATTGAACAGCGTCTGCATTCTGAAGAAATGCAGCAAGTCATCGCCGCACGGATGGCGAGCAGGAAGTAAAGCTACTGAAGCTCGAAAACTGCGGTGACCCGTACTTGAACCTGTTGCTCGCCCGCTTCGATAGGAGCGGGCGATGCCATATCAGCCTCCATCGCCATCGCTCGCATCATGACGGGCTGGGGAGAGGATGAAGACGAGGCGTTGATCGTCAGAACAGGGCCAAGACGCGCACCTGCGGCTTCCGCCATGGCCTCGGCTTTAGCTTTTGCGTTCTTTACCGCAGCAATTCGCGCTTCGTCCTGCATCGATTTTGGATCATCAAAACCCATGCGAAAGCTTTGCAGCTCGTTGGCGCCAGCCCGTACGGCGGTATCGATGGCAGCGCCTGCCGCTTCGATATCACGTAAACGAACAGTCAGGCTGTTGGTTGCTTCATAAGCCACGATGCGGCGACGATCCTGATAGCCGCGGCTGTTTTGGTCATAGACGGGCGACAGCGAAATTTGATCCGTCTGCAGATCGCGCGGCTCGATGCCTTGCGCCTTTAAGACGTCGACCACGCTCCGCATTTGATTGCTGTTCGCGGAGAACGCCTCAGCAGCGCCCTCTCCGGGCGTGCGCACCGAAAAGCGTAAAATAGCGATATCGGGCGTGCCCGTCACAATCCCTTCACCTTGCACAGTGATGGCACGGCGCTGGTGATCGTCAGCTCGACTTTCTTCTAGCGCACAGGCGGTCAACATCAGACCAGCGATCAGTCCGGCAAGGAGATGCCTCATCAAGGAAGCCCCACAAACTCTTCATGCGGAAGGCTTTGGTCCATCTCTTCGGCGGCGGCCTTCGCGCAACGACCAACAGGTTTCGCGGGGACACCCGCCACGGTGCAATAAGGTTTGATCGGATCAAGCACAACAGAGCCGGATGCGACCTTCGCCCCCTCGCCCACCAAAATATTGCCAAGCACCTTAGCGCCAGCCCCAATCAAAACGCCCGCTGCGAGGGTTGGATGACGCTGCTGGGTCTCCTTACCCGTGCCGCCTAGGGTGACGCCGTGGAGAAGGGAGCAATTGTCACCGACCCTTGCCGTCTCGCCGATCACGATGCCAGTGGCGTGGTCAAAGAACAGCCCTTGGCCGAGCACAGCCGCGGGATGAATGTCCACCTGAAAGAGTTCCGACATCCGAGACTGAAGATAAAGCGCCAGCGCTTCGCGACCGTCTTTCCAAAGCCAATGGGCAAGACGATAGGATTGGATCGCTTGATAACCTTTGAAATGGAGGAAAGGCTGGGACGTCGATTTGGCAGCGGGGTCACGGTCCACATAGGCCTGAATATCAGCCATGGCCGCTGAGACGATCGTGTCGTCACCTGAATAAGCATCCTCGGCTACTTCACGCCACAGCATGGCGTTCATCTCACCATCGGAGAGCTTTTGTGCGAGACGGTAGCTCAGCGCACTCCGAAAATCCCGGTGGTTCAGGATCGTGGCCGACAAAAAACTAGCAAGGATCGGCTCCTGCGCCGCGTCGGTCGCTGCTTCCACGCGCATCCGGGACCAAACGCCATCCACAGCAGCGAGCGGGGGCGCGCCCTTGGTTTGGATCACTGTCATGCCGTCTCTCCTCATTCAGCGCCCGCGCACCGCCTTCAGAATTAGCGATGCCGGTGCTTCCGGCAACAACCCGGCCATGGCCTTTGACAACGCCGTCAAAACCAGGAGCTGGGTCAACGCATCATCGACGCGTCCAGCATGGATGTCGGTGATCAGATCGGAGAGCGCAATCCGCTTATATCTAAAGACCTCATCAGGTTCTGGCGAAGCCTCCCCCTCCGTAAGGTCCCATGCGAGGAACAGGTGGGCACGTTCATCGGTCACTGAATTCGATAAATCGGCCTGCCCATATTCGATCCAATGGGCCGCCGTGGCACCGACTTCCTCTTTCAATTCTCGTTGCGCTGAGGCGAGCGGCGCTTGATCCTTAGGGCCGCCGCCTTCGGGCAATTCCCAAGTCTCGCGGCCTAGGGGGAACCGGAATTGCCCGACCATCGGCACTGTACCGTCAGCGAAAAGCGGCAGGACGCCGATGGCGAGATTGGCAAAACTGACGGTGCCGTAAATCCCCGGCACGCCGTCAGGACGCAGCACCTCATTGTGCTCCACCTTGATCCACGGACTTTCATAAGCGTTGCGAACGGACTGAATTGTCCAGGGACCGTGCTTGGTCACTCAGCTGTCTCCACCTCGCGCACCGGAATGGGCACTTGGCAGAGATCAGCATGGTCTGGCTGGAAATAAAAGAAACCCGACGGCCGATTGGCATGAGATTTGACGTACATGGTGAAAAGGTCTGTGTTCGTATCAAAAACCTGATAGTGGGGACGCGAAACCTCAGGAAGATCGCTGGCCATACGAACCCTGATGATCTTAGCGCGGTTCTCTGGTTTTGCGATAATACCGATATTCACCTCGCGGTCACCGCGCGGGAAACGCTGAACGGCATCCATCCCGTCGATCACCCGGCCCGCCACAGTCAAGTTCCGGTCGAGATAACGCTGCGGTTGGAGGGTGATGTAAATCTCCGACGACGCACTATCGGCGGCATCCTCCCGGCCAAACGCAAAGGCGCCAGTGCAGTGAGCGAGCCAAGCTTTGCCCGTTTCGGGGTCGCGTCCAGCGGGCATGCCGCCAATAAACCCGGCCTCCGGCGCGAAACCATCTTTGTACCCAAGGCCGGCAAATTGTGCGCCCTTAGGCAACGTCTCGTCAAACTCTGGCGCGAGCTTGGCGGCCGCGGCACCGAGATCACGCTCTTCCTCGAGCACCCCGCCTTGGGCGACGAAACCATCGATGACCCGATAAAAGCTGAGCCCATCATAATAGCGCTGGCTCACCAGCGTTTTCATCTGTTCCACATGGGCTTGGGCCATCGTGTCGGAAAGCATCACGGTCACCCGGCCCGCAGCGGTATCGATCAACATCAGCTGATCGGGATCGACCGTGACCCAAGCATCAGAAGGTGCCTCAGCGACGATCGCTGAAGGCGTCTTTAAGGACTCCTCAACGACAGGCGTGTCGATCACGCCTCTTCCTCGGCCATGTACATGGAGTTTTTCGGCGCTGCGAAGACCCGCTCCACCATGGGAACGAAAAATTCTAGCGGCTCACTCTCGTAATCAGGATCAAACGCTGTCTGATCATATTTATGGCAGAATTCTGCCGTATACTGGTAATGAGGATGATCCTTGAACTGATCACGCATGTTCCGATCGAGACCGACATGGTGGAAGAAATAATAGCCCTGGAAGATGCCGTGATTGGCAATCATCCAATGGTTCTTCTCACTGATGAAGGGTTTCAGGATCGCAGCTGCGACATCTTGATGGTTATAGCCGCCTAGCGTGTCCCCGATGTCGTGCAGTAAGGCGCAAACAACATATTCCTCATCCCGGCCATCACGGTGGGCACGGGTTGCGGTCTGAAGGCAATGGGTCAGCCGGTCGACCGGAAAGCCGCCAAAATCGCCATCGAGCAGCTTCAGGTGATCAAGAATACGGCCCGCTAGCCCTTGATTGAACGCCATCGCGGCGGTGAAAATCTTCTGATAATCCTCAACCGTACCCTCGGTCATTGCCTTGAACGTGGCCCGCTCTTCGGGGCTATGATTGCCATCAGCCATGGCTTCCCTCCTCGTTTTGAGGGACGCTACCAAGAGCCAGCGTCACCGCCAAATCTGCTGTTCAGCGCGCCATGCAACTCAGTGGCAATCGTTAACAGAGCGTTTGTGCTGTGCTATTATCTGCGTCCAACACTGGGGGAGAAGGGCAGATGTTAGCTCGCGTGAGTGCTGCATTGGTGGCGTCGTTATTGGTGTTGGGGTCGGGCGCTCAGGCGACAGTGCTCACATTCGACTTTGCGGGGGTTTGGACCAACGATCTGGCCCCTGACGGCATGTTCTCAGGCAGCTTCAGCTATGACACCGCAGCACCATCCGTCACCTCGGCGACCGAGGCTGAGAACTATCTTGGAATCGAATTCACCATCGACGCCTTGGATGACGGCGCCTTTGTTGCAGAGTTTGAGCCGCTGATCGCGATTACCGACAACTTTACGTTGCTCGGAGGCTTAGACTTTGTTCAGATTGGCGGCGCCGGCGCCTCATTCTCAATCGCCGCCGCCGATCTTGATCCGCTTTTCAGTGACGGCGTGCAGTCACTTACAATTACACTTACGGCGAATTCGGGTGATCTGTTTGCCGGCACGGCACTGCCCGGCGACTTGCGGCTTGAAGACTATCCTTCTGCGCTGCTTGTTGTACCCAACAGTTCAGGTGAACTGGCATTTGGGGACATCACCAGCTTGTCGCTTCGCGAGCCCGCGGACCCGATTCCGGTGCCGGGTGGCTTGGTGCTTTTCATAACGGGTAGTGCGCTGCTCATTCGGCACAAACGATAGTTCCGAACACGAATTAAGTACGATCGCCAACAGATAAAATGGCTGAAAACAAGCACCTTCCCACCGATGCCGACCCTTACGCCTTTATCGCGAGCGTTGAGGACGAGCAGAAACGCGCCGACTGCCAAGAACTGCTCGAGATGATGGAGCGGGTGACAGGCGAGCCGCCCGTGATGTGGGGCGACAGCATGGTCGGTTTCGGCAGCTACCACTATAAATATGCGAGCGGACGCGAGGGCGACTATTTCCTCACCGGCTTTTCCCCGAGGAAGGCTAACCTCACCATCTATATCCTACCTGGAGGGTTTGAGCCCTTCGAAGAGATGCTCGCACGCCTGGGTAAGTTCAAAAATTCCGTGAGCTGTTTATACATCAAACGACTGTCGGATGTGGACATCAATACTCTTGAAGGGATTGTCACGGGCGGTGTTGCACGTGTGCGGGCGATGTATCCGGATTAACCCCGCCCCCTATAAGGCGCGACACCGGGATCGGGGACGTAGAGCCCCTCCGGCACGGGGCCTGTTTGCCAGAAGACGTCGATGGGAATTCCTCCGCGTGGGTACCAATAACCGCAGATCCTAAGCCATTGCGGCGCCACGGCGTCGATGATCCGCTTGCCGACATCAATCGTGCAATCCTCATGGAAAGCGCCGTGGTTGCGGTAAGAGCCAAGGAGGAGCTTCAGCGACTTCGACTCCACCAAATGCTCGCCCGGGACATAGTCGATCACCAGATGGGCAAAATCCGGCTGCCCTGTCACCGGACAGATCGAGGTGAACTCCGGCGCCACAAACCGCGTGAGGTAGAGAAGCCCCTGATGCGGGTTCGGCACCGGATCGAGCGTCGCCTCGTCCGGTGACTGCGGTTGCTGGCTGGCCTGACCGAGCTCCGCCCGGCCCTGATAGATGTCTTTCGTCATGCCCGTGCCCTAGCGGTGAGGAGCGACAAGGCCAAGAACGACGAGAGCGGGATCAATCCAACGAAAGCCACGCGAAACCAAAGAGGCAAGCTCGTCTCGACCAACCCCATGACATAGCCATCCACCGCAACGCCAATAAGCCAAAAGAGATGGAACGGTATCGATGCTCGCCGCCCACTCGCAAAAATCACCGCGGCGGCACCGGAAAAGATCGCAGCCGCAGTGGTTGAAAGCGCCGCAAACTGAGGAACGGGCGTGACGGGTAAGGCGTCGGGGCCCCACGTCACACCGCCCATGCCCCAAAGCCGAGACAGAACGATCTGGACAGCGAACATCACGATGATCCCCGCCAGCAGGCGCACAAATCCTGTCACAAAGGGCATGGCCAGGAACCGCTTAGCTTAACTTTCGTGTGAGTTGGAGCGCCTTCTCCGTGTAGGGCGGATAGCGCAGCGCTGAATCGGCAAAGAAACCGCGTTTCATCACGGATTTCATGTGGCTGAACGCATCGAAGGTGTGCTTGCCGTGGAAGCCGCCCATGCCGCTTTCTCCAACCCCGCCGAAAGGCAGATGATGGTTGAGCTGGAACAACACCGCATCGTTAACCATAATGGTGCCCGAACTCGTCTCGTTGACAAAACGTTCGCCCATCTCCTTTGAACCGGTAAAGGCATAGACCGCGAGCGGCTTGTCCCGATCATTTATAAAGGCGATCGCCTCATCCATGTCGGCAACTTTGATGACCGGAAGAATAGGCCCAAAGATCTCTTCCTGCATCGCCGGGGCATCGGGCGTCACATCCCGCAGGATGGTTGGCGCGATATAGAGATTGTCACGATCGGTCTCGCCGCCGATCAGCACCTCGGCGCCTTCAAGCTTTTGCGCCAAGCGATCGAAATGCCGCTCATGCACGATGCGCGCGAAGTCAGGCGAGTCTTTCATCGTCTCGCCATAGAAAGTCTCCGCGGTCGTCTTCAGGATACTGAGGAACTTTTCATAAATGCTCTCTTCAACCAGACAATAGTCAGGCCGCACACAGAGCTGTCCGCCGTTGAGAAAGGCTGCCCAGACAAGCCTTTTCGCTGTGACCTCGAGATCAGCGTCCGCGGCCACAATGCTGGGGCTCTTGCCGCCCAGTTCAAGCGTCACGGGCGTTAAGTGTTTGGCGGCAGCTGTCATGACGATGCGGCCAATGGCGCTCCCGCCAGTGAAAAAGATTTTGTCAAAACGCTGATCAAGCAGCGCGGTGGTCTCTTCGACACCGCCCAGGACCGTTGCGAACGCATCAGGGTCAAGCACTTCGTCAACGATTTGGCGCAACACCTCGGATGCATGCGGTGCGCCTTCTGATGGTTTGAGCACCGCGCAATTGCCTGCCGCAATCGCGCCGATCAGAGGGCCAAAGACCTCTTGGATAGGATAGTTCCATGCACCAATGATGAGCGCGACCCCCAGCGGCTCAGGCTGGATCCTGCTTGAGGCGGGAAGCGTCGTCAGCGGGCTTCCCACGCGCTTGGGCTTTACCCAGGAGGCCATCTTTTTGATGGCCATGCCCGCTTCTTTGGTGAGGTAATCGACCTCCGCCATGATCGCTTCGGTTTTGGGTTTCCCCAGGTCCTTCGCGAGTGCTTCGACGATGTCGTTCTCATGCGCGGCAACACCGGCCTGGAGCGCAAGAAGCTGCGAACGCCGCCAGGTGAGGGGCCTGGTCTTTCCGCTTTTGTAGGTCGCGCGCAGGCGCGCCACCGTCTCGGCCACTTGGGCTGTGATTGTCACGTCTCCGAAACCGTCCATGGGGCCTCTCCCTTTGGCTGTTTTGCCAACAGCTTATGGCGCAGCGGCGAAAAGCGCAAAAACCGTTCCGCGGTTGCAGGCGTTCGACGCTGTTGGTCGTGGTGATTGGTCTAAGTCTAAGCCGCAGCCTTCTAACCAAGAGCCGAGAGCCGCATCGAGGGGTGCCACCGACAGGCCCCCATCGCCCCACCGGTCATCGCGCGTTTCGATGCAGAAAAAGTCTTTCACACCAAGCCGCCGCAAGAAGCCATGAACACCCATAACGCCGAGATGAGCGACTTAATGCGCCTCAAAACGGACGCTGGAGCTTTGGCGGCTTCTATCCAAAAGCTGTCGTCGCCGTCGGGCACTCAAACGACTTTTTTTTGGCAATGCCTGCCAATGCGCGAGCAACTGTTTGGGGTCGGAACCAGGAAATGCATCGCTGAAGTGCATCGGGCAAACGTCGTAACCGAGCCCCCCATCAGAATGGTATGGTAAGTCAACTGATCTTTTCTACACGACACGGATGCAAAAGCGTGGATACGCAGTCCAGGTCTTTGCGCTCGAAGACGACGCCTTTATTCGTGTCGTTGTCTCTCATTCAAAACCTGTACCGTGCACTGAAGCGAACTTGGCGCGGTTCCACCGGGTGAAAATGAATGTCTCCAACGGGGGCTGGTTCACTGGGGAGTTGCGAATCGAAGAAATAGGAGATGTCCGCATCTTCGGCATCGAAGAGGTTGAGAACATCAAGATCGAGTGTCAGCGGCCCCCATTCATAGTTCGCACCAAGATTGACAAGCGTGGTTGGTTCACTGGTTACGGAACCATCTTCGATAAGAGGCGCCTCCCCGAAATGACGGAGGCGCATACTCAAGGTGAGGGGGTCAAGCCGCGCCAGAGCGCCGGCCGAGACAACTGTTTCAACCGCACCAGGAATATTTGTTTCATTACCCGAGATATCGAATTCGGCATCTGTGTAAGACGCAGCGGTATCAAAAACGAGCCAATCCACGGGTGTCCAAAACAAGGTTGTCTCGATGCCCTGCCTTGTGGTTGCGTCGTTGACCTCGGTGGTTCCGGCATCACCGACAAAGACGAGTTCTGAATCAAGATCGAGCGTGAAAACAGCCATGGTGGCTTTGATGGGGCCTTGCTCGAAGCGCAGGCCGATTTCGCCGCCTTCAGCTTTCACCAAGATCGGAACCGTTTCGGCGGCTTCTTCGCTCACGGGGTCAACTGTGATCGTGGCGCCGCGCACATCATTGGAGTGGAAGCCCTGACCATAGCTGGCATACATTTCTAGTGACTTTGTAGCCCGGAATGCAAGAGAACCCGTGGGGGTCAACAGGTGATCGTCCGCTTCGCCGCTGTTTTCAGGAAGGCTGAGTGCCGCAACGTCTGCATCGTACCAGGATGAGCGCAAGCCAACATTCACGCGCAGCCGATCGGTAAGTTTCGCTTGCAGCTCCGCCCAGGCTGCCGCTGAAAACTGCTGAACTTCATCCGATCGCACTGTGGACAGTCGTTCTCGGCCAGCTGTTCGGAATAAGCCAAGGTCGTTGATATCATCAAAACGAAACTCGGTCCCTGTACGAAGCGACAAGCTATTGGTGAGCGCACGTTCGTGCGTTGCTGCACCGCCATAAACCCACCGCCGATCTCGTTGCTCAAACTCATCACCATTGACCGGATCATCGAGAAAGTAGGTGAAGTTTGAGGACAAACGAAAATCGTAAGAAACAGCGTAGGCAGAGTACGTCGTCAAAGCATCGTCAAGCTGATCACGTGCGCCTCTGACAGCCAGTGAATAACGGCTTGTTTCTCCGCCTAGGTCATCATCGATGAATCCAAATCGTCCAATTAGGCCATCATCGATGGCGCGCAACGGAACTTGATCCGTTGACGTCCACTCACTATCGTACGCTGTTGCGATGATATGGAAATGACCATTGTTGCCGTCCTGCGTCCATTTCGCGAAACCGTTGAGCTTTTGAAGCTCTTGATCCAGCTGCCACGGACCATCATAGACTTGACCTTCAAGGGCGACGAGCAGGTCGCCCCCGCCTGTCGCGATGCTTCCTGCGGTGACGCCTCGCAGAAAACCGAACTCGCCCGCCGTCACTTCCGCAAAGGCTTGATCGAGCCGGTCATAGGTGCGGTATCGCGCTGACCCCGCGGCTGAGAAATCTCCATTATCTGGACGGTAAGGACCTTTTCGGAAATCGACCCGCTCGACGACTTCTGGGATCACAAAGTTGAGGTCGAGATATCCCTGTCCATGGCCATGGGTGGGTAAGTTGATCGGTACACCGTCGACCGCGACTGCAAAGTCCGTCCCATGATCGAGGTTAAAGCCTCGGAGAAAGTACTGGTTAGCTTTTCCCTCGCCCGAGTGCTGTGTAGCGACCACGCCGGGGATAACTTCGACGAGTTCACCCACCCGAGACAGCGTGCGGTCCTCAAAGTCCGCATAGCCAACGACACCCTCCGAAGCCGCCTCGATTTCGCCGATTAAGGAAAGCCCGCGCCCGTGAACCACGATCGTGTCTGGATCATCAGTGCTGATTGCAGCGGTGCTTACAAGAGAAACGAGAGAGGAAAATAGCATGTTTGGCCCCCGCACAAGCATTCGGTCGCGGGGCTATCAAAATAGTTTCTTCAGCGCCAGTCCAATTACAATTGAGCCGTAATCGCCGGAGATGTTGCGTTTGCACTTTGACGAAACGATGACATTGTCCAGATGTTCGTTGGCGAAGAAGAAGGCGCATAAGGGCCCAGGGCTATAACTCCAAGGTCCAGCCAGCCAAGCGGCCTTTTCTCGCCCATCTAAGACACTCGGCAATCGCATTGGGCGATGAACTGCCTTTGGTGTCAGACATTCGTCACGCCAGTCTTTCGGGCGATCCCGCAACTTCAAGACCGCTTTCGAGAACCCGCTCCGTTTCTTTATCGGAGGGAAAGAGCAAGAGGATACGCAGAAACTGCGCTGTGACGTCTTCAGGACTGCCAAAACTCGCCGCCATCGAGGTGAACGCGAGGTGCGTACCGTGCGCTTTGTACCGTTCAATGATCATGCTGCCCGCTGACAAAGGCTTGTCGCTCGCTAAGGCCTGGGATTCCTGCACGGCAGGGTAGGAGCGAACGCGCGCCAGTGTGTTTGCCGCTTCGTTGCTGGTCTGCGCAGCCTGTATCAGGCGCTTGAGGGTATGCGGCACCACCTCGTCAGGGTTCAGCATAAACTGCAACAAGCTGTCCCGGTGGAACGTCAGGTCATAGAGATTATCGATCGAGAATTGCTTTTTATCAGTATACAGCCACGTTATCAGGTGCTTGAGCCCATCATTGGCCAGCAAAATGTCGCCCGACACCGTCATGGCCAATCCAGGATAGGGATCATGCCGGGTCAGCATACGCCGCACGATGCTGCGCGCCGGAGCGAATTGTTCTGAAGCCCAATCAAGTTCTCGGCGCGGCGGCGCGAGGCCTGCGGACGAATAAAGCGCGTTGATATCGGCAAAGTCGAGTTCCAGCGCCCGCGCAAGCTTCTCCACCGATTGCGGCCCTGGTTGGGAGCGCCGGGTTTCGAGAAAGCTGATGTGGCGTTGCGCAACGCCCGACAAGGACGCGAGCTGCGCCTGAGAAAGCCGCCGCGCTCGTCTTTGCGAGGCCAGGACAGAAGCAAAGTCCATGATCTTTATGATATCCAGGTAATTGTATTGATTACCTTGCGATGCTCAGTGCCTAGAGGTCAAGTCGAACGAGAGGATAACGTCATGGCGCGATACGGACTTTGGGGCGGGTTCGTCCTGTTTGTGGTGATCGCACTCGCCACCCAATGGAATGGCGACCTTTTAACGATCAACAACGGAAAGGGCGCCGTCCGCATGGTGTTGCTCGCTTTATGGCTGGGCTTTTGCGGTTATTCCGTGCTCGCATCACGGCGGGAGAATTTCTTCAAAACGGTGCGCAATATGGCACGGCTTTATTGGGGACGTCAGATCGGCGCTGACCTTTACTTATCCGTTTTTCTATCGATCGGCCTTGTGTGGCTGGTGACCTCGTCCGTGACCGAAACGATCCTTTGGAGCTTAGCCTTTATCCCCTTTGCCAACATGGCGATCTTGTTGTTCGTCATCTTGCGATTGGATGATATCTTGGCAGCGTTCACGCTCGCTTAGGTGAGCGAGGTCGCGTGATGACGCATCAGAGAGGGCTAGCTCTCGTCGCGCTCGCGCCAGCTCTCGGCCGCTTCTTCTTGATCGGAAGACAGAGGATCAGCCTCAGCACCAGCGATAAACTCCGCTTCCATCTCAAGGATCGTGGAGAAGAGCTGGTTTGGCAGCCCGCCGGCTTTGGATGCTGCCACCACCGGACCAGGCTGGGCGAAGGCATAACTCTCCACCCGGGGTTCCGCTGACGGACGGTACGGCACCCGAGCGGTGTCGGCCTGATACTGATAACCTGACACACCGGTATCCGGCTGGCCCGCGTCGCCGAGACCAAGAGCGATCTTGCTCTTAAACTCGGCGACGGTGAGGGGCCGTGATCCTTCATAAAAGAGGGGCTGGTTCGCCTTGGCGGCTCGCGGATCAACCGTGGCTGCCAAAGCGCTTTCACCCGCCTGCAGCATCCGGGCAGCGCCGCGTTCTCCCAGGAAGTGCGCCATATAGACTTCAGTGCCCGATGCTTCGCGCCCCAACGCGGAACTCAGACGATCTTTTGCCGCTGCCAGTGTTTTTCCCGCCACGCCGGCCGCCACGGCGGGCTTAAAGCGCAGGTCCAAAATTTCTTGCCGCCGCTGTGGATCATCCACCACAAAACCATGGTCACTGACGTGGATATCCTGTGCCACATCGCCGAGGCCCAAACCCTCGCCATGCTCTTTCAAAGCACCAAGCCACGTTTGATCAATGAACTGAAAAAGCCCTGAGGCCGACGACGTCGACGCTTGGGCATCGGGACGAAGAGAACTTTCGCGCTGGGCAACACCGAGCATCAGATCAAAATCGAGGCCTGAGTCGCGCGCGGCATTGCGGATCGCGGTCTTCACTGACGTGAAACCCCTCTCCGCCGAACCCAACCCGTGCAGAGCCTCAATGCTCATACTTACTCCGTCGCTCTTGTTCATGGAGCAGGCCCGCCAAGTCGGTGAGCGCCGCTTCATCTTTCATCCGAGCTACAGCGGCCGCTTTACGCTGACGTTGCGCCAGATAGATCTCGAACCTTTTTTGATCGGCGTAGAGTTCGTGCAGGGCTTGCCGGGCCTCGTCCTCTTGCCGCGCGATGTGCTCAACAACGTCTCGCATATGGGCTGCGTGATTGAGGGCATGGCGAGCATAACGGCCGGCTGATGATTGGGCGTCTTGGTTCCCCGTCACGCTGTCAAAGGCCGCTTCAATCGAGCGAAGGGCATCGACCTGGTCTTGGATCGCTTTTTCTCGCGCCATGCGCAGGTCGGCCACGCGGCGTGCTGCTTCATCCGCACGCTGCTTGAACGCCCTGAGGACCGCTTCGGGATCTCGCATGGTTAGTAAACCATCTGGCTTTGCGACTCGCCGCCGCGCTCGATGATGATGACATTGGCCTCGGAGAGTTCTTTTGCCTTACGAACCATCGTGGCCTTGGCGGCCTCGACGTCACGCATCAGAACGGGCCCAAGCGTGTCCATATTATCCTGGAGGATCGTCCGTGCCCGTTCCGAAAGATTAGAAACCACCTTGTTACGGGTCTCGGTATCACAACCTTTCAGCGCCAGGGTGAGAACGTCGCTCTCAATCGCACGGATGACCGTCCGAAGCGCATGCGGATCAAGCTGCATGAGGTCGTCGAAGGTGAACATCAGCTGTTTGATCTGATGCACTTCCTCTTCATGGTCCTCACGGAGCGTCTGGAGAAGCGTATCGGAACGTTCCGATTCTGTCCGGTTGAAGATCTCCGCCATATGGTTGAGGTTGTTCGTGTCGCCTGCCTGCTTCACGTTCATCAGAAGATCACGCTGCAACATTTCCTCGATATCCGCGAGGACATCGTCGGTCACCGAGTTCATGTTGATCATCCGTTTCAGGACATCAGACACCATCTTCTCAGACAGATCCGCCAGCACCGCGGAGGCCTGATCGGGGTCGATCTTCGAAAGAACAACCGCCACTGTCTGGGGGTGCTCTCCTTGAAGATATTTCGCGAGCATGGAGTTATCGACCATGCCGATCTTCTCCCACGCCGACGAACCGGCCGGGCCACGAATATAATTCATGATCTCGACCACACGGTCGGCTGGAAGGAAGCTCCTCAGCATCCGTTCGGTCGAATCAGCTGAACCGATAATCGAACCACCCTGAACAAACTGCTCAGTAAACCGTCTAATCAGCTCTTCGAGTACATCGCCTTTGATCGAGCCCAACGCCGCCATCGAGCGAGTCACAATCCGGACTTCACTATCGTCCATGCGTTCAAGGAGCGGGCCCGCTTGTTCTTCACCGAGGGTCAACAGCATCACCGCAACCTTTTCAGGACCGGTGAGGGTATCGACTTCATCACGCATTTGGATCGCGGGCATCGTGCTGGTTGCAGCCATGGTGAGAACCTAAAAGAATGACATGACGAGGCTCTCCGACAGGAGACGCCAGCCATCGACGAGAACGAAGAAAATCACTTTCATCGAAAGCGATACGGTTTGCGGGGGGAGCATCATCATGCCCATGGACATGAGAATTGCGGCAACAGCGAGGTCGATGACCAAAAAAGGCATCATCAACAGAAAACCAATCTCAAACGCCCGCGTGAGCTCGGAAATCATGAAAGCCGGGATAAGCGTGGTGAGCGGCGGCAGCGCCAATTGATCCTCAACCGTTGGATCAAGGAGCAACCGAACCTCTTCGTCGGTCATCATCCCCGAAGGAAGACCATCATCAGGCATCTCGGCCTGCTGGCGGGCCGCAAGACTTTCAAAAAAGAGGAGATCTTCGTCCTCGGTCTGGCGCGCCATGAACTCTTGAAGAGGGGCGGACGCTCGACGAAGACCGGTGACCGTGTCGACTTGCTCTTCGAGCAATGGCGAGATGCCCATTTGCCAGCTCTCCTCAAACGTCGGTGCCATGATGAAACCGGTGAGGAACAGGGCGAGCGAAATCATCACCACATTCGGCGGTGCTTGCTGAAGACCAATGGCCGAACGGAGGAGCGAAAAGACGACCACAACCCGAATAAAGGACGTGGTCATCACCAAAATTCCCGGCGCAAGGCTGAGCACAGTGACGCCCAAGAACAGCTGGATCAGCCGTCCTGAGTAGGAAGATCCTTCGTCGCCGAGATCCAGCGTCACGGACTGAGCCGCCGCTTCTGGCCCGATCATCAGGGCCGCAACAATCAAGGTCGACAAGGCCGCGTTTATCGCTAGCCGGGTCATGCTCTCTCTTGCGTTAGTGCAGGTTCGCTGCGTTGGTGATAATTTCCGTCAAGGTGACACCGAGACGATCATCATCGACGATGACGATTTCTCCGCGCGCCACCGGGCGGTGGTTGATATGAATTTCGACTTGCTCACCGACCCGGCGGTCGATCTCGACCACCGCGCCGCGGCCAAGCTTCAAAATGTTGCCAATCGGGAGACGGGCGCGTCCAAGAACGACCTGCACCTCGACAGGAACCTGTCCGAGGGCCGACATATTGGTGTAGGATCCAAAGCCGGATCCGCCACCTGCGGCACCGCCTTCATCACCGCCGCCGATCATCGCATCGAGGGTTGCAGCAATATCAGCTTCGCTTGCTTCCTCATCGGTCGTGCCAAGGTCCGCTGCGTCTTCACCAGTCGCATCTGCGGCACCGAAATCCTCGCCAAGACTGGCCAGGCCTTCTTCGGCGCCGGTTTCGTCCTCGCCCGACTCGGTCGGTTCGTTCGGCTCATCAATCATCGGTTCTCTCCAATTCAGACGCCTCACCCTGGTCGTCCGTCAATCGTTGAAGGGTTTCTGTGAACACATCGTCGATCGCTTGCATAAAAGCGTACGGATCAAATGTTACTTTTCCGGTTAACCACGCAACTTCGAGCGGTGCATCGTGCTCTGGTGTCCGCTCCTCAAAGACGATGCGGTGTTCGGCAGCCAACTCGTCCGTTGGAAGTTTCAACACCGCCCGCAAATGGCCTAAAAATTCCGCCGTCGCACGGATCGATACTTTATGTTTTCCGCGAACGGCATGCACCGCGCGCATCGCCACCGTCTCAGCCAAACGAATAGCTTCCCGTTCGGACAGGTTCTTGGAAAGATGGTGAACCACTGCGAGCATTAGCCTGGTCAAACGGCTTTCAACCTCGGAAAAAAGCTCATCTTCCCGTTGGCGCAATGCTTCGAGGGCCTCATTCATCGACGCCACGTCGCTCGCCAATTGGTTAGCGATGTCTTCTTTTTGTGCTTCTTGGCCGTCGGCGAACCCTTGGGCGTAGGCCTCTTCCCGCGCCTCTTGCGCGGCCTCTTCGGCCATAAGGCGAGCGTCTTCGGGCTCGATACGGTGGTCTTCGACCTCCGGTTCTGGCTCAACGACTATGTCGGGTGCGGAGAAGTCCCGGGAAAATGCAAAGGCGCGGACGGTCATGCGTCCGCCTCCTCATACATCCAGCTGCGGAGGATCGCGACCACCTCTTCTGGATACTGTTCGGCAATCCGGCCCAGTTTCTGCACCGACGATGCGCGAACCTTGCCGTCCACATCCCGCACTTCGAGCATCTGATCGAGCTCATCGTCCATGGTCCGGCGCGGCAAGGCATGAGCGGTCGCGCCGCCAAGTTCACCGCCGACACCGCCGGCTGCGCCTTCTTCACCATCGAGCGTGATGTCATCCAGTGTCAGCTCGCCCATCGGAAGAGCCTCAGCCGTTGCATCATAGGTATCAGCAGGCAGGATCCGGCTGAGGACGGGACGAACCACACCGAAGATAATCGCCACACCGATCAAGAGCAAAGCCACCGCTTGGGTGATCGCACTGAAATTGCGGTACACAACCTCTGTGATCGTGCTCGGCGCAAAGCGCGGCATCGTCTCATCAAGATTGACGAAGGCCAGGTTCTCGACCGTGATGACGTCGCCCCGCTCTTCGTTGAAACCCACAGCCGAACGCACAAGAGCAGTCAACTTAGTAAGTTCTTCCTCGGTACGTGGACGGAAGGTGACATTGCCCTCCTCATCCGTCACCCGCGCATTGTCGACGACCACAGAGATTGAGAGACGCTCAACATCACCCGGCTCAATAATTTGCTCAGAGCGGACCGAGGACACCTCGTAATTGACCACCTGCTCAGAGCGTTCAATTTCGCTTGATGCTGTACCATCGCCTTCATTGCCGACATCAGCCTCAGGAAGGTTCTGTTCAACAGTGACCGGTGCCTCACCCGCATTTTCGCTGGAGGATTCCGTCTCATCAATGATTTGCCGCGAACGGAGTGCCGTTTGGTTGGGATCAAACAATTCTTCGCGGCGAACTTCGCGCTCGGTCCTCAGATCAGCCGCCACGCGCACGCGGACACGGCCCGGACCTAAGTGAGGCGTCAAAACACTTTCCGCGGCCCGGGCTAGCCGCTCTTCGATATCGGCTTGGAGGCCCGAGACCCGCGAGGCGCCAGCAAGGCTGCCCACCTCTTGCGCAAAAACCGCGCCCATCCGAGCGTCGAGCACCGACACTTTCTGCGGGCTCAAATTAGGAACAGCTGAGGCCACCAAATGCCTGATCGCTGCGGCGTTTTCTTCGTTAAGCGCCAGCGCACCACGCATACGGACCACCACCGAAGCTGTCGGCGGAGCCGTCTGTCGACTGAATGGATCGCGCTGCGCCATCACCAGATGAACACGCGTGCTTTCAACGCTTTCAAGGGTCTGAATAGTCCGGGATAGCTCCCCTTCGAGCGCCCGCACCTTGGTCACATCCTGCATAAAGGACGTCAAACCGAGATTGTTGCGATCGTCGAAAAGTTCGTATCCGACCGCGCCGCCCGAAGGCATTCCGCGTTCGGCCATCAACATACGAAGCCGTGGGACACGTCCCGACGGCGCATAAATCGTTTTACCGTCCGCTGATACGCGAACAGCAACATCCATGCTCTCAAGCTCCGAAACCACCGAACCTGCGTCGGCATCGGAGAGCCCAGTATAAAGGATCGCCATTTGAGGTTTGGAGAACGCGATGATGATCGCCACCAGCGCCGCAATGACGCCTGCACCAACGGCGCCTGCCGCCATGAGGCGGTTCGCACCAAGATCTTTGAGTCTTTGAACTAAATTTTCCACGCTACCGACATTCTGCCTAGCCGCAGGGTTGTGAGTAGGTCTGGGTTTTTAAACTGGCGATAAAACTGCCCGTGTAGCTCCGCATCATGGCTGAATGCCGTTCTGATAGTTTGAGGCTCCATGGAAGACGAAGACCCTAACCAGGAGATTGCCGGCGATGCCCCCCAGGCCAGTGGCGGGATGTCAAAGCTTGGGCCTCTTATCTTTGGTCTCATGCTCCTTTTATCATCAGTGGGCGCTTTTTTGGGCGGGGGTTACCTTTCGCTCGGCCCAGAAGGGCTTGAAGAGCTCTTTGGCAAAGCTGATGAAGAAGAAGCGGCCGAAGAAGGTGAACTTCTTGCCGTCAGCCTGACCTATGAATGGGTCGAGATTGAGAAGACGATTTATCAACTTAATCGGCGTGAAGAGAGCAATTATGTGCTCGCAGCGTTTACCATTCGTACACCATCAGACCGGGCCGATGAGGTTCGCGACCGCCTCCCCGAGGTGCAATTCGCGCTTCAAACCTATATCCGCGAGCTTGGTCCACGCGATCTTCAAGGGGCGATGGGGCTTTATAATCTTCGGCGCGCTTGCCTTTTCCGGGCGCGACGGATTCTCGGCGAAGAGGCCGTAGCAGACATCCTAATCGGCGAGTTTCTTGTCGAATAACTTTTACTCCGCATCTGGATAAACCGATGACGAGGACAAAATGAAAAGATCACAATCAGCCGGACAAGCCCGTGTCGTCATGGAGCGCCTCGCCAATAGCGGGGTCACGAACGAGCGTCTACCGATGCTCGATATCGTCTTTGACCGGACGGTGCAAATGCTGACGGAGAGCTTCCTCCACCTCACCTCGACCGATGTATCGGTTCAGCTTGAGGATGTGGCTTATGCTCGTTTTCAGGACTTTATGAGCGAACCGCCGGAAGTACCGGTGATCGCTATTGTCCGTGCGGTGGAATGGGATCAATCCTTCCTGATGATGATCAATGGTGATCTCGTCTTCACCATGGTGGAGATTCTTCTGGGCGGTGCGCTTGGAAATGATTCAAAACGCCAGGGCGAGCAACGACGGCCGACCGCCATTGAGCTGCAACTGACCAACCGGATCTTTAAGCTCATTGCCGAGCGTTTGGCCGAAGCCTTTGAACAGATCGCCGAGGTCGAATTCCGCATTGAACGGCTTGAGATGAACACCCAGTTTGCGGCCATCACGCGCACGACAAGCGCCTGTGTTCGCTCACGTTTCAAGCTTGATATCGCCAAGGCCCGCGGCGAATTGCAGGTCATCCTGCCCTATCTCACACTGGAGCCGGTCAAGGAAGCCTTGACCCAAATGTTCGTGGGCGATCAATTCGGTGGTGACCGAAGCTGGAACCGCCACTTCGAAAAGGCGCTGGTGCAAACCGAGCTCGACTTCAACGCTGTCCTCCATCAGCAGCTTACCACCTTAGCTGAGGTGATGTCATGGAAGGCTGGCCAGACGATTACCTTCGAATCCGAAGCTGAAACCGATGTGCGTTTTATGCTGGAGGATATGGAATTCTTCCGTGGGCCTATGGGCCGCAAGGGTAGCAAGATTGCCGCCCAAGTCGAGGAGATCAACCTCGACACTGATGAGGATGAGGGCTTTGGGGTTGGAGACTTCCTATGATCCGTCTTTTGCTCGTCACCAGTCTTGCGACGTCAACCGTGGCTGTTCCCGCGACCGTCGCCATGCCGACCATGATGCTGGCTCCCGCACCGGATACAGCGGCCGCTGATCCTAAGAAGGATCAAGACAATCTGGATGAAGAGTTTGGCGATCATGATCGGCCGTGGGCCGAGGACGCGCTTGGCGCTGACGAGGTGGTGGACACCACCAAACCGCCCGAACGGCGCGGTCTTGCGCAATCCCAGCGCGAGATCGAGGAATCGCTCAAACGCAATGAATTGCCAATCCCCGCAGCGCGCGTCTCATCGATGGCGGCGGTAACCGAAGTGCTCGCGACCATCAGCAAGGAACGCGAACAATTGCGCGAGGAATGGTCGACGCTCGCTGACTACAAGGCTGAAGTGGCCCTCGCGAACCGCCGTGCCCTTGAGGAAATTGATCGTCTTCAAGATCTCCGTACAGAGGTTCTTGCACTGATCGATGAGCTCGAGACCAAGGAAGACGAGAACCTGGAAAAGGTTGTTGCCGTGGTTGCCAACATGAGCTCAAAAAACGCCGCGCGCCTTCTGGAGCAAAACGACACAAGGTTCATCGTCAATGTTTTCGATAAGCTTGGCGAACGCGCATCAGCTGAGATCTTGAGCAAAATGACCCCGCGCCGGGCCAATGACGTGATGGGCGCCATGGCCAATCGCGGACGGCCGGACCAGTCCGTCGCGTCGCTCTAACCATCAAAGATTAGGTGGTTCCGATCACTGCACCCTGAAGGTAGCCTAGCGATCGTCTTTAGCCTGCGCGCTTGCTGCGGGTCTCTTGGATCAACAGTCGATCGAGCAGAACCGCCGACACGCGATCCAAATCAAAGGTCGCTTCCAGATCATTTCTCAACGCCGCGGTGATCGTTTCAGGGTTGAGAGTCTCAGGTTTAATCTCACCCCGCCGTTCAAGCTCGAAGAACGTCTCGAGCATCATGGCCCGGACGGCAGGCCGGTTGTTGGTGAGAAGCGACACGTCTTCATAGGTCGTCACTTCCACATTCACCTCAGCCAACAGAAAGTAAGGAACGTTTCCGCCTTCAAAGAGTGGGACCGTGAACTGACCGGCTTCAAAGATGACTTTTTCGGCCTCTTCCGTCGTCCCTGCTTCACGGATACGGACAGTGTTCTGGGTAATCTCACCGAGCGCGAACCCGGCAATCCCAAAGACCACGGTCAAAATCGTGAGAATAATGATCTTTTTCACAGGGCCAGCTCTCTTGGCCTAAAACGGCACGACGAATTCATAGAACCGCTGACCGTAACGCGGCTGCGCCATCCGGCTAATGGTTCCGCGTCCACCATAGGCAATCCTGGCTTCAGCAATCTTGAAATATTCGATCGTATTTGAAGAAGAAATGTCTTCAGGTCGGATCACACCAGCGATCTTCAGCTCGCGAAGCTCACTGTTGACCCGCACCTCTTGACGACCAGCGATAACGAAATTGCCATTCGGCAACCGATCCGTCACCACCGCCGCAATCCGAAGACTGATTTCTTCATTGCGATTGATCTCGCCTTCGCCGGTGGTCCCGCTGTTTGATTCAACATCAGCGCTGGGCGCATAGCCATCCGGCAATGCGTTATCGATCGCTGAATCAATGCCGAAAAGCGATGTGACGCCGAACTCATTCTCGGTTTCTCGCGATTGGCTTGTGGAGTTCCGTAGCCGGGCATTGTCTTCGATATCAATCAAAACGGTGAGGATATCCCCCACATTCCGTGCACGCTGATCACGGAAAAAACTACGCTTGTTGGCTTCCCAAAGAGAGTTGGGGGAACTCATCCGTGAACCGTTGAGCGGCATCGGCATGACCACCGTGCGTGCCTCTTCGTAGTCTTGCGGGTTGCTCACCTCCGACAGTTGAGGTCCGTCGCGCAACTCTTGCACCGTGCCGCAAGCCGTCATCGCGAGTGCTGATCCACTCAGCAGACATAGGCGAAACATAGAAACTCTCCTCATGTCACTGCACCACAACCAGGCCTGGGCCGGTAATTTCTGCCGAGACGATGTTACCGCCGCCTTGACCAGACACGCGGATGACATCACCGCGCGCACCACCCTCAAGGGCCCGGCCGCGGGTGGACAATTCTAAACCACCGCGGCGATAAATGATTTCCACCGCGTCATTCTTATCGAGCATATGCGGTGCACCGACATCCTCATCCCTGATCGGGCGTCCCGCCGGCATGGAGCGGCGAACCGCATAGCCGTCAAGGTCTGCGATCTCTGCAAAGGCAGTGGACGGAACTTGCGAGTAAGGCACGTTCTTCAACACAAGGTCAGTCGCGCTTAGCGTCTGGTTACGCTTGAGGCTAGAACGCGCGACAACCACCGGAACGCTGACCGACGCGCGGCCATTGATCGTTTTGCGGTTAGCGCCATGGCCAATAATCGCCGCGAATTGCCCTGTACGAAGATCAAACTCAGCGATTTCTACTGTCTCGACCGCGCCCCGAACTTGGGTCATGGCGAGAAGGCGAAGATCAGCATTCGCCGGAAGAGCTGACGAAGCGCGCAATGCATCAAGGACCCGCGTTTCCAACGGTGTCGCGGTGAACCCGCCGACCATGATGATGCTAAGAGCGAGAAAGAGAACGCGGGCCATCAATTACCTCATATTCGCGACGCGCTGTGACATCTCATCAGCGGTCTCGATCACCTTGGCGTTCATCTCGTACGCACGTTGGGCTGAAATAAGATCAGTCACCTCCTCGACCACGTTGACGTTGGAGTTCTCAACGTAGCCTTGGCGAATGGTGGCAACACCCTCCTCACCCGGAAGACCAATAAAGGGCTGACCCGAGGCAAGCGTTTCGCGATAGAGGTTGTCGCCCTGAGCGTCGAGGCCCGCTTCATTGATGAAGGTGGCAAGTGTCACCCGACCTGAAAGCTGAGGTTGCTCAGAGTCCGGTGTAAAGGCGAAAACCTCGCCAGAGCGGTTAATCTCAATATCGGTGACGTTGTTCGGAAGCGAAACGGGCGGATCAAGCTCAAACCCCTCAGGTGTCACGATCGAGCCCTCAGGGGAAAGCTGGAACGTTCCTGCACGGGTGAAACCTTGCGTCCCATCGGGCAAGGCGACCACAAAAAAGCCGCGACCCTGCAGCGCCATATCAAGCCGGTTACCGGTTTGCTGCAAGGAGCCTTGTTCCGTGATGCGCGCAACCGCCGCTGGTTTCACACCAAGGCCAACCTGAACACCGACCGGAATGATCGTTCCCTGGTCAGAAGAGAATGTCCCTGAGCGTTGTTGGCTCTGGTAAATCAAATCAGAAAACTCCGCCCGCGCTCTTTTGAACGAGGTCGTGTTGATATTCGCGATGTTGTTCGAAATGACCTCAACATTGGTTTGTTGAGCCATCATGCCGGTGGCCGCGATCTCAAGAATACGCATGGGATCTTCCTTTCGTTGAGCGCTTACTGCGTGGCGCCTAAGCGCTCGATGGAGTCTTCTTTTTGTTTGTGGATATCGTCTGAGGCGCTGGTCACCTGTGTGTAGGCCCGGCTAAGTTCCATCAGTTCGATGATCTCTTTGATGGGGTTGATGTTAGAGCTTTCCAACGCAAACTGTTGGACACGCGCGTTTTCTACAAGTTGCGCCTCAACATTGCCGCCAAACCGACCGTCTGCTTCGCGGATCAGTTGGTTGGGATCGTCGAACTCGAAGATACCAAGATTAGCAATCTCCGTAGGCGTAGGTTCACCCTGGATTTGAACCGACACGCCGCCATTCTTTGAAATCGCAACGCTTGCGGCTTCTTGTGGGATCAAGATCGGGTTACCGCCTTCGTCGAGGACCTGTGCGCCATCCACATTGATCAGTTCATTGGTCGCGGAAACCTGAAGACGGCCATCGCGGGTGTACCGAACACCCTCAGGCGTTTGTACCGATAACCAACCTTCACCGACAATCGCCACATCGAGCTGGTTGCCCGTCTGGGTGACAGTGCCCGCCTGAAAGTCCGTGAACGATGCACGGTCAATGACGAACGAGACGTCAGCGGCCGGACCAGCATTAAATGTGACATCGTCAAACATCACCCGTTCAGCCTTGTAGGCGGTGGTGTTCACATTGGCGATATTGTTCGCAATGAGCTCAAGCCGACGGGTCAGCGAGCTTTGGTACGATAGATTGACGTAGAGCGACGTATCCAAGGTTCATCCTCTCGCGTCCCACTGCCCACACGGTCTTCATGCACCGTGCTGATCCTCAAGATCCTACGAAACGCAGGTTTAAACTAGCGGGGTCAGTTTAAACCAGGATTTCAGGGAATACCGATGCGTAGGCTGATAAGACTGGTCTTCATTGTCGCCGGGATGATCGCGGTCCTGGCCCCTCATGGTGCCCTCGCTCAACGAAGCGCCTACGGCGTGGAATGGGCGTGCGGCTATGAATATGGTAATCAGTTTGTCCAACGATTAAAGCGGGCGGATCCTGAAGATCTTTCCTGTCTGGCGGGCGCTGGGTTTTGGGAAGAAACAGCACCGCTCATTGGTGGGCGGATGGATGACACACGCCAACGCCTGCGCAAACTCATCTTGCTTCTTTTAGAAGATAATGAAGACGCACGGCTTTTCTTTGAAGAGGAGGCGAAAGCCGGTTCGAACGAAGCTGTTCTTTGGCTCCTCATCGCGAACGCTGACGCCGGCGTTAAAATCTCATCAAGAAGCTCACGATCCGCCGCGGTTAACCTGTTCATAGCCCTACCGCCCTGGATTCGCGCGCAATTTTCTTCTGATCTCGCCAGTGGTTTGCTCGCAGAAGGTGACAGCCGATCAGCGATCACCCTCGCCACAGCGCTTGAAACCATCGCGGCAACGGATGAAGAAATTGGCCACGCAGCAATGATCCGTGCCCGTGTTGTCGAGCGCTACGGCACGGTCAACGAAGCCGTCGCCCTTTACGACAAGGCTGCTGACTATGGCGGAAATATTCTCTCCGCAGAAGCAGAGTTACGGAAAATCGCGCTGATGTGGCGGTCCGGCTATTTGGAAACGCCAGAGACAGTGGGCGCATTGCGGGAACTCGTGACGCTCTGGCGCGGTGAAGCCCTCGGCGCAGGGATCACCATGGCGCTTGCCCGCGCCTATTATTTTGACGGCCAACTGCCGCAAGCACTGCGCCTACTTGATGGCATTGCCGGGTCCAGCGCGCCTGAAACGGTCCGTGAGGAAGCAGAGCGCCGGATTCGCGATATCGCCGAAGATCTCTTCGTAAGGCGGACAGTTGAATCCACAATCGGTGATCTGATGGATGTTTATGAGCTGATCCGTCCTGTCATTCAGGCCAAAGAAGAGTTCTGGCTTGGCGACCTTGCGCTAAGCCGCATGCTCACCGAAGCGGGTCTCTATGCTGGCGCAAGTGCGATGATGTATGGCGTTGACCCAGCAAGCGTCTTGGCGAGCGGTGGACAGGATGCCCTCCTCGATACAGCAGGGCTGATGCTGATCTTCAAAGATCGAGCCGAAGCACGACGGTACCTCGCGCCGATCGATACCGAAGCGCTGACCCCAGCGCAAACCCGCCTCTTCACGCAACTGATGATCAAAGCCGCGATCATTGACGATCTTCCAAACTACATCAGCGAAGACGCGACGATGGAAGACATTCAGACCGTCAGCATACGCGCATGGGATGAAGAGGCGTATGGTCTTTTCAACCGCACCAGAGCCTTGCTTGAATCTGAACCCGATTGGAAAGACACGGTGTCGACCTACCTCGCTGAAGGAAGGCGCCTTCCCCGCGAGGCCGACGAAACCATCAGCGATCCAAGATTACAGGCATTGTCACGATCACCGAAACCTTCCGTTTACCACACGGATGATTTACGGCCACTGCTGGTACCTAGCGCAGAAGTTGTAGACTTAGCCGTCAGTTTAACCCGGATCGGGCAAAAGCTTGAGACGGGTGATGACCAGTCGGTCTCAATGGTTGAGGCCGACGAGGCGGGTGATGAGAGAGCGCTATGAAGTTTGGTATCGGCATTGCGATGATATGCTTCTGTATGCTTGGGGGCTATATCGGGGTCGGCGGCAAGCTCGCGGTCCTTTGGCAACCCTATGAAATTCTGATCATTATGGGATCAGCCTTAGGCGCTTATGTGGTGGCGAACCCCAAAAGCGTGATCATCGATTCCATGTCGGCAACCCTCGCCGCAGTGCGCGGTGATACGCTTAAAGAGCAAGACTATCTTGAGCTGATGTCACTCCTCTTCACAATCTTCCGTCAAGGGAAAGCCAACGGGGTGATGAGCCTCGAAAACGACATCGAACGTCCGTTTGAGTCGGAAATGTTCCAAAAATACCCCCGCGTCCTTGCCAACAAACGCGCGGTTGCGTTCATTTGTGACTACCTCCGGTTGATTTCTCTCGGCGCCGAGGACCCCAAAGAACTCGAGCACCTGATGGACGAGGAAATTGTTGCGATCACCAAGGATCTTCAGCGCCCGGTTGGTGCGGTGCAGACTCTAGGGGAAGGCCTTCCCGCTTTCGGGATTGTGGCAGCTGTTCTTGGTATTATTAAAGCGATGGCCTATGTGAACGCGGCCACGGAAATCCTTGGTAAGATGATCGCGGGCGCGCTTTGCGGAACGTTCCTCGGCGTTCTTTTCGCCTATGCGCTGGTGATGCCGCTGGCTCAGGTGATGATGTCGCGTAAGGATCAAATGCTCAATTACTACCAGAGCATCAAGTCCGGTATGGTCGCGTTTCTTCACGGCTATCCTCCTCAAATCGCTATCGAATACTCACGCAAAGTGTTGCTCGAAGACGTGCAACCAAGCTTTGACGACGTCGAAAAAGCCACCAGCGAGGCCGCACGCAGCGCGGCATCGGCTGAGGCGTAAGAGAACCGCTGGGGAAGAGCTGAAACCATGGCGAAGAAGGGCGGCGACGACGGCGGCAATCCAGGCGTCTGGAAACTGGTCTATGCGGACTTTGTGACCGCAATGATGGCCTTTTTCTTGATCCTCTGGCTCGCCAATACTGCCAGCGAAGCCGAACGTGATCTTCTCGCCGACTATTTCAACCCCATCTCGGTAAGCCGTCAGCAGTCCGGTAGCGATGGCGCAGCGGCAGGGCAAACCAACGCCAAAGAAGGTGCACAATCCTCCGACAAAGCGGACAGTAACGATCCGTTAACCATGGGGCGTACGACCAAATCAGGCGGGCCCTCTGACCTCGTCGACAGTTCGGTGGGCGAGGGCAATTCGGGTGCGGATGATGGACTTAAGGCCCTTGAGGAGAAGCTCCAGGTGGCCTTTAGGCAACAGGTTGATCCTCTTGGTCTTAACGACGTGGTCTATATCGAACGGCGCGAGGATGCCGTCTATATTCAGATCCACGATGATGAAGCCTTCGCAATGTTTTCTGCCGGGTCAGCGCAAATGACGCCGCGTGCGCGCGAACTCTTCTCCAATCTTGGTGAAATTTTGCGTAGCATCCCCAATGTGATCAGGATTATGGGTCACACCGATGGTAGCCCATTCTCAGGCAACGCCGGCTCCCGCGGTAACTGGGAACTCTCTGCAGACCGAGCGAATTCGGCGCGCCGAGTGATGGAAACCGCAGGTCTACAGACCGATCGGGTTGAAGCCGTGGAGGGCAGAGCGACACGTGAACCATTGGTTCCCTCGCGACCAAATGATCCCAAAAACCGCCGGATCACGATCAGCGTGCATTCAGAAGTCGCAGCATCTGGCGATCTTCTGTTTTCCACAGCGCCATAAATCACCGTTATTCTTCAAATTCTAGACTTTATGCCGATTTAAATGGCGCCGTGTACGTCAGTTGCACTCGGGGCGATCAACGCTCTTAAAAGAACTGAGGACAGATCATATGTCGATTGGCAGCGCGCTTCAAACTGGCGTTAATGGCCTTCGTGCCCAAGCAACGAAGATTGCCACTATTTCGGACAATATCGCGAACTCCGGAACCATCGGCTATAAGCGTAGCGACACGCGTTTCTCTTCCCTTGTTGTCAATGGTCCTTATGCTCCGTCTTTTACAGCGGGCGGCGTGACAACGAGTGTCCGCCAAGAGGTTGCGACCACCGGCGCGATCATCAGCAGTACTGCAGATACAGACCTTGCGGTTCAAGGTGAAGGCTTCTTTGCCGTATCGCAACGCGCTGACGGTTCGGGTCCTGCCCTCACCCGCGCTGGTTCGTTCCGCCCTGATGAGAATGGTGATCTGCGTAATGATGGTGGGTACTATCTACGCGGTTTCGCTCTTAATGCTGACGGTACATTTACCAATGGTGCACCGAGCCTCTCAACATTTGACAGCCTTGAAACAGTGAACATCTCGAACCTTCAAGGCTCGGCACAGGCGACGACAGCGGTCAACTATTCCGGTAATTTGCCAGCTGATACGGGCACCCTCGCTGCCCCTGTCGAATTCCAGAATAGCATTCAGGTCTTTGATGCCCTTGGTGCAAGCAGCACGATGACCCTTAACTGGTCTCAAGCGGTCCCCGGCAGCAACCTCTGGGATCTCCAGCTTTATGATGGCACGGTCAGTACAGGTACGTTGGTTACCACCCTCTCGGGCATCGACTTCACTGGCGCTGGCGGTTTCACACCGGGTACGCCTGATTACGGCGCCGTCGCCACATCCGCTCCTCCAGCGGGATATGCCGTTGGCGCATTTGATCCGGCCACGGGCACATTGCCAGTCACCATCCCAGGGCCAGCGGGCGCTGCGACCCAAACGATCGATATCACAATCGGTGCTGAGGGGTCTCTTGAGGGCGTCACCCAGTATGGCGGTGACTTTACGCCACTCACGACACTTGATGGATCGAGCCTCGGCCAACTTGAAGGTATTGATTTCATTGAGGATGGTACGATGATCGCCATCTTCGATAATGGTGAAATTCGTCCGATCTTCCAAATTCCACTCGCGAATGTTCTGAACCCGAATGGTCTTGGCGCACTTGACGGTAATGCCTTTGCGCTGTCGCAAGAATCCGGCGACCTTTCGCTCCAGCTCGCTCCGAACCGGAATGTTGGGTTTGTTCAATCAGGTGCGCTTGAGTCGGCGAACGTCGATATCGCGACAGAATTGACTGATTTGATTGAAACACAGCGGGCCTATTCGTCGAACGCTACTGTTATTCAGACAGCGGACGAAATGCTCGAAGAAGTCACACGACTGGGTCGATAGTCGCTAGCTAACGGAACCTCTCCATGTCTCTTTCGACAGCTCTTAACACCGCAAAGACGGGCCTATTCTCGGCACAAAGACAAGTCGCCGGGGCATCGGAGAATATCGCTAACGCGAACACGGCGGGCTACGTCAAAAAAGACGCACGGGTCACGTCGCTCAGCTCCGATGGTTTTGGCGTTGGTGTCTCCAGCGAGGTCGTCAGGACCCAGGTCGATTCTATACTACTCCGTGATTTGCGGCTTGAGGTCGCCAATCTTGCAACCTACGATGTTCGAGCGTTGTCTGCATCGCGCGTCGAAGACGTGATCGGAACACCTGCGGATGAACGTTCGCTCGCCGCCGCGTTCACCGATCTTGAAAACCAGCTCCAGGCCTTATCCGGATCGCCGGAAAGCGAAATCTATCAGCGCGAAGTACTGTATGCTGCTGAAAATCTGGTACAACGGTTTGGCGATTCAGAAGAAGCGATCCAAAGCGCCCGCCTCGAGGCTGATTCAAAAATCGCCCAGGGCGTCGATATCGTCAATGATGCGCTATCGAGCATCGAAGAGCTCAATGCCACAATCGTGGCTGCCACCGCCGCAGGCAAAGACGTCTCTGGCTTGCTCGATGAACAAGACCGCCAGATCGACGCCATCGCCGAACAAATCGGCATTCGGACCTTTACGCGCGGTGATGGTCAATTGGTGATCACGACCACAGAAGGCGTGACTCTTCTCGATGGCGAAGCGCGGGAACTTCAGTTCACGCCGTCAGCGACCATCACTGCTGCGACGCCGCTTACGTCCCTATCGGGCCTCACCGTCGATGGTTTTGACATTGCACCGAGCCCGCCAGGCGGAACACAAGATCTTCGAACTGGCGCGATTGCTGGCTACTTCTTGGCGCGTGATACTGACCTCGTACAGTATCAAGAGCAAATTGATGCTTTGGCCAAAGAAACCATGGTCATGTTCCAGCAGGCTGACGCTAGCCTCGCAGCCGCGCCGCCCGCACCGCCCTTTACCGGCTCAATCTTTGTCGATGGAGCGGGTAACGGTGTCGATCCCGCCGAAGTGGCGGCGAACATTGTTGGCCTCGCCGGGACCATCCAAATCAATCCATTGATCGATCCCAACGCTGGCGGTGACACCTCGCTCATTCGTGACGGTGTGCTCGGCCCAGCGCAGGCTGAAGGCTATAGCGACCAAGTTTTCGCCTTCCTTGAAGGTTTGTTCACGAAACGGACCTTCAACCCAAGTGCGGGCCTGAGCGATTTTACTACACTTCAGGACTACGCCTCTGAGTTTTCCAGCGGTGTGCTGAATGACCGCGTAACGTTTGAGAACCAAGCGGACCGTTCGCGGGTTCTGTTCGATACGCTGGAAATTCGTCGCTTTAACGAGACAGGTGTGAACATCGACGAAGAAAGCGAACGCCTTCTCGAACTTGAACAAGCCTATTCTGCTAACGCCCAAGTCATCAACACGATTTCGAGGATGTTCGAAGAACTCCTTGCTCGGATTGCTTCGTAGGGGAGCGAGACTATGGAACGCATTTCAACTTTTGGCCAAACGTCCTTCCGGACGGCCCAGCTGCGGCGGCTTGAAAGCGATTTGGCCACCGCGAACAGAGAGATCGCCACCGGCAAGAAAGATGATGTCGCCAAATCCCTTGGTGCACAGCTCATCACGCTCCAGACGGTGCGCAACCAGTACTCGGCCAACGAAGAGTACTTACGCACAGCCACGGTTTTTGAGCAGCGTGCTGAGTTGATGCAAAACTCATTGCTGGAAAGCGAAAACGCGGCGGTCGATCTTCTCGAGCTCGCCAGTATCAACAGCGGCTCAGCAGCGCCATCCGCGGCAGCGCTTTCAATCACAGCGGACACAGTGATCGACCGCTTGGCCACGGCATTCAATATTGAGATCCAAGGTCGCTTTTTGTTCTCAGGCGACAATGTCAACAATGCACCAATCAGCCTCCGTGATAATCCAGGTGCAGGCGGCGTCACCCCCGATGAGGTGTCCGAACAGGTGATCACCGGGACGGCACCTGGCGCCCTTGCAGGTCCAGATTTGTCGATCCCCGCTGATGCTATCGAAGCAGAGGCACTGATCGACCGGTTCGAAGCTATTTTCCAAGGCGGCGCGACAAGCAACTCGTTGCTTCCGGCTCCGGAGCAATTCTACAGCTTCGAGGAAACCCTCTTCGGTGGTCAAATCGGGGGGAATCTCACGGAGATTCGCCTGCCCGGTAACTCGGTCATCACGCAGGATAGTGATCAGTTCGTCCAAGGCCTTCGTGATGTGCTGCAGGGCGCTTACATGCTCGCTAATGTTGACCTCAACACGATCACCGATGACGACGCTTATCAGACACTGATGACCGGCGGCACGACAGGTCGTCTTGGTGCGGTTGATCGTATCGCTCAGGGGCTTCAAGCCTTGCAAGAGGTGCAAAGTGATCTCGGTCTCCAGCAACAGTTGGTAGCCGCAGCACGCCAAGATACAGAGACCGAGCAAGCGCTGTTCACGACACAGATTCTAGCGCTTGAAGAGGCTGACCCCTTTGAGACCCAAACACGCTTTCTCCAAATTGAGAGGCAATTAGAAGCCAGCTACTTGGCCACTGAGCGGGCTTACAACCTGACGCTTCTCAACTTCATCCGCTAAGACGCAAGACCACCCCCACAAACTTGCTGCTAAGCGGTCGGGCCCGTCTCTCGAGAACAAGAGACGGGCCCGCTCTTTTTTGATCAGTGCTGCGCAGTCGTCTGTTCGGTTCCCAAATGAGCATAAGAAAAACCCGCCCCCAGGGCTGGGGCGGGCTGGTTACAACAATTGGTTTCTGACAGGAGGGCCTTGCGGTGCATCCCACACCGCTGGCGCTCGTTTAGGCTGCTGCCGTCTTGCGGCCACCACCACCGAGGCGTTGGACGATGGTGTTCTCTGGACGGTCCATCTTATAGCCGCGGCAGTAGACAGTCTCAATGAATTGCTGTCCGCCAGTCGCATCGGCGAGCTTCTTCCGCAGTTTGCAGATATAGACGTCGATCACCTTGTCAAAAGGCTCACAATCCATCGATCCGTAGACCGCTGAGTACACACTCTCTTTCGAAACCACCCGGCCGACATTATTGGCAAGATAGGTGAAAATCGCGTGCTCACGATGGGAAAGCTTGATCCGCTTTCCGGCCACTTCTGGGTCGCGGCCATCATAGAAAATCGTAAGTTTGCCGAGCTTAAAGGCTGTGGATGCCTGACCCAGCGTGCGGCGTGAACGCGCCAAGATACGCGCCTTCAACTCAGATGCGTTGAAAGGTTTGACGACAAAGTCATCAGCGCCCGCCGAGAACGCTCTGATCGCCATTTGAGGGTTCTTGATGTCCGAGAGAAGAATGATGGGTGTCTCACCACAGTCTTTTCTCAGCCCTTCAATGGCCTCAATTGGGTGTTCTAGTGAGCCGACAAGAATTGCTCCGTAATGAGAGAGGTCCTTTGCCGCAACAGTGGCAATAGTCTCTTCACAATCGAGGACGTCGACGTCGATGTTGGATGTTTTGCAACGCGCTTGAAGCGCTTCCGCAATGGTTGCGTTCGGTTCTAACAGGATAATCCGCATGCTCTCTCTACCGTTTGTATCCGCCTGTTTGCCCTGGGCGGAGAAGAGTCCCCATGGCTTCTGCCGGTAGACCCTACATCCCGGTTCATGCACGGAAGAAGTAGAGAAAACGTCACCACGTTCGTAATCATTTCTTTGGAAATGAAAGTCTTAGTCAAGACTAATAGGAAGTAAACGAAGCTTTTTAAAGCCCGTTTCACCCTCACCGTTATGATGCACGTCATGATCTATTTCGTGAAGAGCGTGGCGGCCCACCGCCTTCGCCGGCGGAGAACCGCCATCGCCCATATGTTGGCGTCGTTTGCTGTTGCACTCGCGATCGTCACGTTACCTGGTTCGACGGCGCATGCGTCGCGATTGAAAGACATCACAAAGATCGAAGGCGTGCGCGATAACCAGCTGATCGGGTACGGCCTTGTCGTCGGACTTGCTGGTACTGGCGACCGGCTGCAGAATAATCCTTTTACAGAGCGCAGTCTCTCCTCGATGCTTGAACGCCTCGGGGTCGCGGTCAGTGATCAGAACCTTCTGACCCGAAACGCAGCGGCCGTGATCGTCACCGCATCCCTCCCCGGCTTTTCGCGCGGCGGCGACAAGATCGATGTGACGGTTTCTGCATTAGGTGACGCCCGCTCGCTACAGGGCGGAACACTCCTCGTAACGCCGCTCACCGCCGCTGACGGCAATGTCTATGCTGTTGCGCAAGGTCCACTGATCATCGGCGGCTTTGCCGCGCAAGGCGGTGCTGAATCGATCCAACGGGGCGTTCCTACCCAGGGCCGCATTCCCGAAGGAGCCACCGTCGAGCGTGAGCTCGCCTTTCCGATCAATGATCTTGATCGTGTAAGGTTGATCCTCAAGAACCCAGATTTCACCACCGCAACCCGCGTCGCCCAAGCGATCGATAACCGCCTGTCTGGTACATTTGCTGAGGCCATCGATCTGGCCACGGTCGAAGTTTCCGTCCCTGTGGATTACCGCGGATCCGTCACATCCATGCTTTCAGCGATCGAGGGGATTGATATCGACGTTGACGAAGTTGCGCGTGTTGTTGTCGACGAAGGATCGGGCACGATCGTGATTGGATCAAACGTACGAATCTCTCCGATCGCTGTCGCGCACGGTAACATCACCATCCGGATCACCGAGCGACCGATCCCTAGCCAACCGTCACCCTTTGCACGGCGCGGCGAGACCGTCGTGGTTCCGCGCACTGAAATCGACGTCGAAGAAGAAATGGGTGTTGGTTTTAAAGCTCTGGACACGGCTGTAACGTTGCAAGAACTCGTTGACGGCCTGAACGCGCTGGGTGTCTCGCCGCGGGACATGATTTCAATTCTTCAAACCATCAAGACAGCCGGTGCGCTGCAAGCGGAGCTTATTGTCCAATGAGCACGGTTGAGATGGTGAGTGCGCTCAATACACAAGCGATGAACGAGCCAAACATGGACGACGCACTTCGCCGTCTTCAAGCGGCAGCGCCCCATGATGCACAAAAGGCGGCGGAGGGATTTGAAGCGGTCTTTCTGACCCAGTTCGTCTCATCAATGTTTTCCGGCCTTGATGCTGACGGCCTCTTCGGCGGCGGTAATGGCGAAAAAATGTGGCAAGGCTTCCTAACACAACACATCGCTGAAGCGTTTGCAGAGCGCGGCGGTATCGGCATTGCCGATATGGTCCTTCAACAGATCAATCAAAGTTCAGAGGGTTTCAATGAATAAGCCTCCCCAGCACCTTGACGGCGCACATCAGGAAAGTCTCTTCCCGGAACTCGACGCCTTTGAAGATCAGGACATCGCACAAGATCTCCTGGAGGACGACCTCCCTCCTGCGCGCGAGCCTGTGGTTCTTCGCGTCATGGGACGTTTGGCTGATCTTTTGAGCGAGGAAACCGCAGCCATTCGCGATGGCGATTTCGAGACCTTCACCGAATTGCAGCGTGAGAAGAGCATTCTTATCCGCCAGGTCGAGCGGCTAGAGCACGACCCGAGTGCCATAGAAGCCGTGGAGACTCTAGAATCGGATGTGCTGAAAGCCCGGTTGACCGAGTTCAACGGCACAGTTGAGTCCAATATGCGCGCGATCGGCGCGGTCAAAGACGCCGTTGTTCAGGTCCGTCAGCAAGCTTTGCGTAAGCTTGAAGAAGAAAAAGGTGACGGCGTTTATATGCGGGACGGGGGAAAGAAGAGCCTCGACCGAATTTCTATTAACGATACTAAAGTCAAACTTTAAGTTTTAGTTTCGATTAAGACCTGACCGATAGTTTATCACGTGCAACGGCCCGTGGGGGGCCGCAATGCGCGCGTCAGAAGGCGCTCCTCTCAATTCTGAGAAAAACTAGGAGCCCATAGAAATGGCATCTCTTCTTACCAACGCGTCTGCTCAAACCGCACTTCGCTCACTTCGCGATGCGCAAAGCAGCCTGCAAGAAACTCAAGATCGTATCTCGACGGGTCTGAAGGTTCGGAGCCCAGCTGAGAACCCTGCGTTCTTCCTGGTCGCCCAAACCATTCGCGGTGACGTTGCTGTTCTTGATGGTCTGAAAGACAACCTCACGGTTGGTATTTCAGCTTCGACGACTGCTTCGTCGGGCCTCAGCGGTATCACCGCTGACATCAACCAGGTTCAATCTGCTCTGACCACAGCGCAAACGGGTACGGCCCTGAGCGAAGTGCAGTTTGCGATCGACCAAGTTGTGGAGTCGGTGGAAGGCCGTATCGACGCATCGTCGTTCAACGGTATCAACCTTTTGGCTGGTACGGACACCACAACGATCACAACGACCATCACGCGTGAAGCTGGTTCGTTCGATCTTTCCACCTTCACCCTGCAGTCGCAAAACCTCGACAGCACCGAGATCGCTGGTCGGGTTGGCGCCACGCCAATCTTTGCTACCGATGCTGAAGCTCAGACTGCGTTTGACAACCTCTATCGTGCGTTCAACTCTGGTCTTGCTGACCGTCTTGACATCAGCGGTGACGGAACGGTTGATCTCTCGCCAACTGGTGTTGACGATCAGCTGACTGCTGATGGCATCACACGTCCTGCCAACCCATTTGGTGGTACGCCTGCTGAAGAATACTTCACGTTCTACGGCAGTGACGACGACATCGCGTTCTTGAACTCGATCGGCATCGGTGCATCCAACTTGGGCAACATCGGTGGTGATGCTTCGCAAGAAGTCATCGCGATCAACCTCGACTCGGCAACCGGTGGCGGCGCCACGCAAACCACCGGTGGTACGCTCGACGCAACATCTGCTGGTACAGGCGGTGTCGCGATCAACTACACAGCTGCTGCCGCTGCTGCATCTGGTGGTGCGACCGACGTCTTCACGGCTGGCTCAGGTGAAGCTGAGTTTGCTGACGTTGAGACCTACCTCCAGTCGGTTGTTTTTGACGACTCGCAGCTTCGCGCGTTTGCTGATGCGACGGGCTTCCGTTCGGTTGCTCGCCAAATCGAAGTCGAAGACAGCAGCACCGCGAACGTGCAAGCTGGCTTCGTGCTCGCTGACACGCTGATCAGCCGCGTCAACGTTGCGGCGACTGTGGTTGGTGTCTTTGAATCGACTCTCGAGTCGCGTCAGACCTTCCTCTCAGACCTCACTGACTCGCTTGAGCTCGGTGTGGCTGCTCTGACAGAAGCTGACCTCAACGAAGAGTCGAGCACGCTTCAGGCTCTGCAGGTTCAAGAACAGCTCGCTGTTCAGGCTCTGTCGATCGCTAACCAGCGTCCACAGACCATCCTGTCACTCTTCCGTTAAGCGGAACAGTAACACCGGTACCCGGAGCTTCGCTCCGGGTACCAAACCTTCTTGACCGCGCCTGGATTAAAGTCGGACCAGGCAGCGTTGATCCGCATCTTCCAAAATCTCATTTTCATCTCACCAGCTTATGCCGAGCCATCTCGTATAAGTATAGGTCTTGTGTCTCTATTTGATACAACAAGACCTATGGTGAATGATTATTGCCGGTTTTCGAGATAATCTTAAAAGTTTATGTTTTACGACGGGTTAAACTGACCCGGTTATCTTGATGCTTGCAATCGGTCTGTGAGGGGCCGCACTGCCCGGCGTCAGAAGGCGCTCCTGACAACTTGAGAAACCAAGGAGCCCATAGAAATGGCATCTCTTCTTACCAACGCGTCTGCTCAAACCGCACTTCGCTCACTTCGCGATGCGCAAAGCAGCCTGCAAGAAACTCAGGACCGTATCTCGACGGGTCTGAAAGTGCGGAGCCCAGCTGAGAACCCTGCGTTCTTCCTGGTCGCCCAAACCATTCGCGGTGACGTTGCTGTTCTTGATGGTCTGAAAGACAACCTCACGGTTGGTATTTCAGCTTCGACAACTGCTTCGTCTGGTCTCAACGGCATCACCGCCGACATCAACCAGGTTCAATCTGCTCTGACCACGGCTCAAACGGGTACTGCCCTGAGCGAAGTTCAGTTCGCAATCGACCAAGTTGTGGAGTCCATCGAAGGCCGGATCGACGCTTCGTCGTTCAACGGTATCAACCTTCTTTCTGGTACCGATTCGACCACCATCACGACGACCATCACGCGTGAAGCTGGTTCGTTCGAACTGTCGACCTTCACCCTTCAGTCGCAAAACCTCGACAACATCGAGATTGCTGGCCGCCGTGGTGCAACGCCGATCTTCGCAACCGATGCACAAGCTCAGACTGCGTTCGATAACCTCTATCGTGCGTTCAACTCTGGTCTTGCTGACCGTCTTGACATCAGCGGCGACGGCGCAGTTGACCTGACCCCAACAGGTACGGACGACCAGTTGACTGCCGATGGTATCGCACGTCCTGCCAACCCATTTGGTGGTACGCCTGCTGAAGAATACTTCACGTTCTACGGCAACGATGATGACATCGCGTTCTTAAACTCGATTGGTATTGGTGCGCAAAACCTCGGCAACATCGGTGGCGATGCTGCACTGGAAGTCATCGCGATCAACCTCGACTCGGCAACCGGTGGCGGCGCCACACAAACCGTTGCCGGTACGATTGACGCAACAGCTGCTGGTACAGGCGGTGTCGCGATCAACTATATTGCTGCTAACGCTGCGGCAACAGGCGGTGCGACGGACGTCTTTACTGGTGGTTCGGCTGAAGCTGAATTCGCTGACGTTGAGACCTACCTCCAGTCGGTCGTGTTCGACGATGCTCAACTTCGTGCGTTTGCTGACGCAACAGGCTTCCGTTCGGTTGCTCGTCAGATCGAAGTTGAAGACAGCTCGATCGCTAACGTGCAAGCTGGCTTCGTGCTCGCTGACACGCTGATCAGCCGCGTCAACGTTGCGGCGACCATCGTGGGTGTCTTCGAATCGACTCTCGAGTCGCGTCAGACCTTCCTCTCAGACCTCACTGACTCCCTCGAGCTCGGTGTGGCTGCTCTGACAGAAGCTGACCTCAACGAAGAGTCGAGCACATTGCAGGCTCTGCAGGTTCAAGAACAGCTCGCTGTTCAGGCTCTGTCGATCGCTAACCAGCGTCCACAGACCATCCTGTCACTCTTCCGTTAAGCGGAACAGTAACACCGGTACCCGGAGCAAAACTCCGGGTACCAAACCTTCTTGAGAGAAACCAAGAAAATTGAGGGACGAGAACAGTCTATGTATGGCAGGGCCGGCGCAAACGCCGCATATAAAAAGACGATCAAAGAAACCGAGGAGCCGCGCGATATTGAGCGTAAGGTGTTTCTTCAGATCAATGGCGACCTAGAGCGCGCCGCAAAAGCAAAGAGTTTCCCCCTTTCAGGAGAAGCGCTCGATGCGTTGAGCCGCAACCAAAAGCTCTGGGGGGAATTGATGTTTGATTGTGCTTATAAAGACAATCCACTTCCGGCCCAGCTGAAAGCAGGCATCATTTCGCTTGCAATCTTCGTTGATCGGCACACGCCTCTTGTGATTTCCGGTGAAAAAGCAATCGAGCCGCTTTTGGACATCAACCGCAGCATTATTCGGGGACTTGCCGGTCAGCAACCGGCGGGAACAACCGAGCCAGAAGCAGGTTAACCATCCATGGGACTCCGCCTACGCCTCCGCCCACACGAGCGCATCATCGTCAATGGTTGCGTTTTGACCAATGGTGACCGCCGCAACACCATCACTGTATCCAGTTTTGGCCAAGTCTTACGCGGTAAATATGTCTTACAGCCAGAAGACGCGAAGTCGCCTATTCGGCGCCTTTATTTCACCATACAAATGCTGCTGATTTCTGGGTGTGATGACGCCATGTTGCGCCATGCCTCTAAACTCGGTGCTTATGTGTTCACCCATATGGAAAATGACGAACATCGCCAGATTCTCTTGGAAGCGATCGATGAAGTTCATTTGCGTGACTTCTATAAGGCGATGGTCAAACTCCATCCTCTGCTTGAGCTCCCGCCAAAAACCGATGCTGAAACGTCAGCTCAATATCCAGCAGAGCTTGAGGCTGAAAATCGCGCATTTCATGCCGCAGCTGAAGCGCGAATGGGCAAGTCATTACAATCTGCTCACTGAGTTAAACTGATCCGAGGGAGGCGACATTGACCACGACCTACACGTCTTATCTCACCTTCAATCGGACTTATGGCAAACCACTGGCACCGGTCGATACGTCCACCATCGACCCCACCAGTACCATTGCCCAGGACGAAGCTTATTTCCGCGCCAACATCTTCAAGGTGAGCTCTGGCGCCGAACTCGCTGCTGATGAGCGTCTTTGGAACTATGCGCTCACGGCATTTGGCCTTGAAGACCAGATCAACAATAAAGACTTTGTCATCAGGGTGCTCGACGAGGGTGTATTCGACCCTTACGTTCCCTTTACTGATGAACAAATCGCTGCACAGTCGGGTCTATCCACGATCAACAGTCTCGCAGAGACGTTTTGGTTCTCAGAAACCTATCCGTTGGATGTGCTTTTGGATGAGGCCATTTTTGAATCCGTGAATACGGTGATCAATGAATATGCCGTTCGGGCAGATGGTGTCCTTGAGGCTTCTTTCGCTGAGGGAGAGATCGAGTACTTTGCGGCGAATGCTGGCCTCCAACTCACTGCGGAACAGTTGACGAGCGATCCGCGTCTCTACGACTTTATCATCCGTGCATTTGGTCTTGAGGCGGAGTTTGGTAACAAAGAGCTGATCACCAAATCGCTGGCCGCCGGTGTCTACAATCCAAGCGCAGGTGTCCTCAAGACAACATCAGCGGCGAACACCAGCCAGGATAGCCGATTTGAGACCTTGGCCCGCGCGTTCGCATTCAATGAAATCGGTGATCAGAATGTTCGCAACACCGCGTTCGTCAACACAGTGGTTGATCGCTACAACACAGAAGTCTTGGAAACCCAAGCCAGGGACGAGCGCGACGAAACCTTACGCGGCGTAGCGTTTAGTGCCGAAGATCAACGTGAGATCGATTACTTCCGCGAGAATATCGGCAAGGTACAAAACGAAGATGATTTAATTGCTGATTATCGCCTCTATAGTTTTGTCTTGCGCGCTTATGACCTCGAAAGCCAAATCGATTCGCAGGGGCTTATCCGCAAAGTCTTGCAAGAGGGCGTCACCGACGAAGACTCACTTGCAAACCAATTGATTGATGAGAAGTATCGCATTCTCGCCGCCGATCTCGGTTTTGCAGAGGACGGAACAAAGAACGTCCGTAATCCAAATTTCGCCACGGACGTGATCGAACGCTTTGAGCGGGTTACCGCCGAGACAGAAGCGGGCATCGATAATGTTGGTGTACGGCTTGCTGCGTATTTCGAACGGCAGGCACCGACGATCGACAATTGGCTGGACGTTTTGGGCGATTCGGCCCTCCGTGAGGTCGTCTTCACGGCTTTTGACTTCCCCGACGAGATGGGTCAGCTGGCGCCCGAACGGCTCGTTCAACTCCTCGAAGCGCGCTACGATATCGAAGATCTTCAGAAGCCTGAACAGCTTGAGAAGTTCATCAATCGATTTGCTGTTCTTTACGATGTGAAGAACGGCGCACCGAGCAGCACAGGAGGCTCAAGCCTGCTATCGCTCTATGGTGTAGGCGGCGATTCTGGTGGCTCCGGAGATGTCTCCATCGATTCAGCAACACTCGGTGCCACGAACCTCTTTTAATGGCGACCGACGCGACTGTCTAAACCTCGACCACTTCAGCATTCAGTGCCTCAACGCCCTCAATTGGTTGGTCTTCCGGTTGATCCGTTTCTACTGTTTGATCGGTTTCTTCGTCCGTCTCGTCCGTGCGCGCGTGTCCGAGCAAGGCAGCAAGATCATCCATCCCCTGGTCCGCTGGAACACTTTCTAAGCGATCTTGGTGGCAGAACCGCTCAAGCGCCGGAACTTTCTCTAGGGCCCGATCCGTCTCCGGATCACTCCCCTTTTTATAAAGGCCAATCGAAATGATGTCCCGCTTATCTTCGTAGACTGACATCAGCCGCCGTGCCTCAGATGCGATCGCCGCGTCAACGTCACTGTCATAACAATCTGGGACCAGCCGAGAGACAGAGCCTGGTATATCGATCGACGGATACCGCCCGCGCATAGCGATATCGCGGCTCAGACGAATGTGGCCATCAAGAATACCGCGAACACTATCAGCAATAGGATCATCATGGTCATCGCCATCGACAAGGACCGTGGCGGCGAGGGTGATATCGCCCTGGTTGGCCATGCCCGGTCCGGAACGCTCCAACAGATGCGCAAGCTCGCCAAAGACTGACGGCGGAAAGCCGCGTGCTGATGGCGGCTCGCCAACCGCCAAGCCAATTTCGCGCAACGCGTGGGCAAAGCGCGTCACTGAATCCATCATACAAAAGACATTCCGCCCACGCTTTCGTTGATCTTCCGCCACCGCCATCGTCAAATATGCGGCTTGCCGGCGCGCCAGCGGGCTTTCATCCGAGGTCGCCACCACAACGATTGATCGCTTCAGCCCCTCTTCACCGAGATCGCGCTGCAGGAACTCCTGTACTTCCCGGCCCCGTTCACCGATCAGGCCAATGACATTCACGTCAGCAGCACTTGATCGGGCAAGCATCGACAAAAGGGTCGACTTACCAACGCCAGACCCCGCGAAAATACCCATCCTCTGCCCACGACAAATTGGTGTGAAGGCATCGATCGATTTGATACCGGTATCAAGCATGGCGCCAACACGGCGGCGCTTGAACGCGGACGGCGGCGTCCCGCGCAGCGGCGTGGCGAACGCGCCTTCTGGTAAAGCCCCTTTTCCGTCAATGGGTTCCGCCATCGGGCCAATCACCCGGCCGAGCCAACCGTCAGAGACTTTAATCCGAAAACGTTGTTCGTTGAAAAAGACCTTGGCCCCAACGGGCACGCCCTCGGTATCAGAGAACCCCATAAGCAGCGTCTGGTCGCGCTCCACACCCACCACTTGGCAGGCGAGCGGTTCACCGCCATGGCGCTCCACATGGCAAAGGTCGCCGCCGGATAAAACGCCCGACAATCCCCTGACTTTAAGAACCATACCGAGGGCCGATGAAATCTCCCCCTCCCAAACAGGACCAGGGAGGTGCCGCAACATCGAGGCGGCTTCGTCAAGTGTGCGGGCTGCTGCGCGTTGATCGCTCATGTTTGTCCCTTCATAGAACGACCCCGTCCTGCCTCACGATCTTTTATGCGGGTTTAAGCCGCGAGTGGTTTTCTCCCCCCGTGCAAGCAGGAGAACCCGCGCGCCCATGATTGAAGGTATCAGCCTCTTCCAGACCATGAGCCAGAAGCTCGACTTCCTTGGCGTTCGTCATACCCTCCTTGCACAGAACGTCGCGAATGCCGACACGCCAGGATATAAGGCGCAGGACCTCAAGCCTTTTTCAGAGGCTCTGCGCACGGTGGAACCCGCGGGCATGATGTCCACGCATCAAAAACACATCACGTCCCAGCAAGGCAACACCACCTATCGGGAAGATCGCCGCGTTGAAGGGTGGGAAGTTGAGCCCTCCGGCAACCAAATTAGTCTCGAAGAGCAAATGATCGAAGCGGCTGATGGCGCACGTCAGTACGAGCTCGCCACCAGCCTCATGAAAAAACATGTCAGCATGTTGAAAGCCACGCTGTCGACGCGTGCCTAAGGACGGATAGAACAATGGATCCTATTTCAGCAGCTATGAAAATTGCGGCATCGGGCCTGGAAGCACAGTCGCTCCGGGTTCGAATGGTCTCAGAGAACATCGCAAACTCAAGCTCACTCGGCGCAGCGCCAGGGGCTGATCCCTATCGCCGCAAAACGATCGTGTTCCAACCGGATTTTGATCGGGCCCTCGGCGCGGACATCGTCAAAGTGAAGAAGATCGGTCTCGATCCTGGTGATTTCACCCTCTCTTACGACCCGTCGCACCCTGCCGCGAACGCGGACGGCTATGTCAAACAGCCCAACGTCAACCCACTGATCGAAATGACCGACATGCGCGAAGCCACCCGGTCATATGATGCAAACCTCAACCTTATTGAACAAGCGCGCGGCATGGCAATGTCGACCCTTGCGCTGCTCGATCGGTAAACAAGGACACTGACGGATGATTGAAACCATCGCCGCTGTCGCTGCTAATGGATCCACGACCAGCGTGAACATGACCAGCGCGGTCATGGAAACAAAGGAGATGGCTGGACCAAGCTTTATCGAAGCGCTCAAAGGAACAGCCATGGATTCGATCCAAACGATCCAACAGAGCGAAAAAATGTCCAGCGCCGCCATGCATGGCCAAGCCAGTTTGCAAGAGGTCGTTCAGGCCACGGTGAAGGCAGAAGTCGCTGTTGAGACGGCTATTTCGATCCGTAACAAGATGATTGAGAGCTATCAAGAAATCATGCGGATGCCAATCTAATGAGTGAAGCGGATGTTATTCAAATCATCCGTGAGGGTTTCATCACGACCCTCGTGATCTGTGGACCTCCATTGATCGCGGGCACGATCACCGGTCTAGGGATCGCCTTGTTTCAGGCCCTCACCCAGGTGCAGGAAATGACCTTGACCTTTGTGCCCAAATTCGCCGCCATCTTCGCCACGATTGTCTTCAGTCTTCCGATGACTTTCCAAGCCCTGACCAAATATGGCGCCTTGGTGGGTGATAGAATTATCAGGTCAGGCGGACTGAATTAGGTCAGCGCTTCCAAGATCGCGTTTTCATTCTGCTCATTGATCATCAACAGGCGGCTTGTACCATCACGCTCTGCCCACCCTTGGTCAAAAAGCAGCGTCAAAACAGCTTTGCCTAAACCGCCAGCGAGATGATAACGGCGTACGGACCAATCAAGGCACGTCTTACAGGTCGGGCGGCGCGCGTCCTCGAGCCCGTCGATATCAATACCGACAGCTCCAAATCGAGCGGCCCCTTTTTGCGTTAAACCCACCGCAGGGCCCTCTCCCTCCGCCAACCAACCGTTTTCGAGCCAATGATCATAAAGCTGCACTGCGAGATCACCGGCCAAATGGTCGTAACAGACCCGTGCACGCCGCATTGCGCTGTCTTTTGGTCCCGTCCGTACGCGCCGCCCCGCCCCGCGCTGTGCCACACCCATCAGCGCCTCTAACGCGAGCGCAACATCTTGATTAGCCAATCTGAAATAACGATGCCGGCCTTGCGCTTCCTTTGACAGAAGGCCCGCCTCAACCAGCTGACCGAGATGGATTGAGGCCGTGGCCTTGGACACGCCCGCGACATCGGTGAGCTCACCTGCCGTAAGCGCCCGACCATCTAGCAGTGCACAGAGCATATTCGCCCGTGCGGGGTCCCCCATCAAGCTGGCTGTTCGGGCAATATCTGGTCCTTCAAACATAGTTTGATCATACCCAAACCATTCGTGCCGGTCCAGCTGCTAAAGGCTCCCTCGTCACAGGAGGACATTATGAGCCGACCCATCACCTGCGTGATTGAATACGAGATCGACCCTTGGGCGCAGGATAGCTTTGCCCATTACGCAGAGCTTTGGGGACAAGCGATCCCCGCATGCGGCGCTGACCTGATCGGTTATTTCGCCCCGCATGAGGGCTCGGTGACGAAGGGGTATGGAATCTATACCTTGCCGTCACTAGCTTCTTACGAAGCGTATAAAGAGCGACTTCGCGCCCACCCGATCGGACAAGAAGCCTATCAGTTTGCGATGAAGGAGCGCTTCATTCGCCGTGAAGACAGAACCTTTTTGACCCTCGCATCAGCGCCCCATGCGCCACTGGTGACACCATGATCGCCGTTATTTTTGAAGTGGAGCCGCAAGCGGGGAAGCGGGATCGCTATCTTGATTTAGCAGCAGAGCTCCGTCCACTCCTCGATCAGATCGATGGGTTTTTATCGATCGAACGGTTCGAGAGCTTGACCACGCCGGGAAAAATTCTGTCCCTCTCGTTCTGGCGAGACGAGGGTTCAGTCGCGCAATGGCGCCGTCTGGAGACGCATCGCTCAGCGCAACGTCAGGGTCGGGACGATATCTTCTCCGACTACCGGCTGAGGGTCGCGCATGTGGTGAGAGACTATGGTCTATCGCAGCGCGACACTGTGCCAACCGACAGCCAGGCGGTGCATGACAACGAGAGACCCGATCAAGGCAACGCGAACGCAACCACGTGATCACCCTTTGTGGTGCCGGCCGAGCCATGTCCACCGGCGGCGATCACCACAAACTGCCTGCCTTGATAAGTGTACGTCATAGGTGTCGCTTGTCCGCCCGCAGGAAGCCGACCCTTCCATAGCTCCTCACCCGTCTCAACGTCGAAGGCACGGAGAACATTGTCCATCGCCGCACCGATGAACACCAGGCCAGCACTGGTGATCATCGGCCCACCGATCGTTGGGGTCCCTGTCTTCAACGCAAGAAGACCGTCGGTGAGATCCTCTGTGGTTCCATGAACACGCCGCCAAACGATCTCACCTGTGTTAAGATCGACACCAGCGAGAACGCCCCATGGTGGCGGCGTACAAGGAAGACCGAGCGGTGAAAGAAGGGGCGATCGCCGCATCGTAAAAGGAGAACCCTCCATCGGTGCAAATTCGGCGTCATCGGCGATGAATTGGGCCGTGGGCCGATCACCGTCCTTCGGCGACAGCTCGATAAAGGCGCCCATGTTTGACATGTTCACCACAAGGAGGTTCCGTGCCGGATCAAAAGCAGCGCTTCCCCAATTCCCGCCACCGCCCTGAAAGGGATAAGCGAGCGTGCCCTCTTCCACCGGGGGGGTGTAAAGCCCTTCACGGCGCAGTTTCCTGATCTTGCTTGCGCACACCCGCTTATCCCAAAGCGTGACGCCAAACGCATCTTTTGGGTCCACCGTGTTGGGAACGAGGGGCGGCGTGAGCGTCGGAAAGGGTTGGGTGGGTGAGAGGAACTCACCTTGAACGGGGTCTTGCGGCACGGGCCGTTCTTCAATTGGTAAAAATGGCTCGCCCGTGTCGCGGTCGAGCACAAAGATCAGGCCCATCTTGGTGACCTGGGCGACAACATCATGAGGCACGCCGTCTCTTGTCACCCGATAAAGCCCAGGCTGAGCCGGCAGATCATAATCCCACACGTCATGGTGCACGGCTTGGAAGTGCCAGGCGACCTCGCCTGTTTCAGCATCAAGCGCGACCACAGAATTCGCGTACCGATTATCGCCAACCCGGTTGCCACCATAGTAATCGGGGCTCGGGCTAGATGTCGGCAAAAAGACGAGACCGCGCTCATGATCGACCGATATCGTCGACCACACATTGGTATGCCCAGTCCGAGCTGCAGAGCCGTCAGCCCAAGTCGACCAAGCGGGGTCTTCTGGACCCTGAGGGATAGGATTGAACCGCCAGCGGAGGGCACCAGTGCGGGCGTCAAAGGCATGGACAGTCCCGGACGGGGCGTCGGTTCGCAAGTTATCACTGATCGCAGAACCCGTGATCACCAGATCACCAATGATTGCAGGCGCGGATGTGATCTGGAACTCCCCAGGCCACCGCAGCGGCATGTTCGGCTCAACCTTGATGGCGCCACCATCGCCAAAATCTGTGCACGGCACGCCTGATTGTGCATCAAGCGCGATCAGGCGCGAATCCACCGTTCCAAAAAACAGGCGTTTGCTGCATTGATCAGACGAAGCAGCCTGTTCATCAGCCCAATAGGACACGCCCCGGCAGGTGTACTGATTGGCCGGATTACGCTCCAACCCGACCTTTGGATCAAATCGCCACTGCTCTGCACCTGTTGCTGGGTCAACCGATATCACCTCGGTGAATTGGGTACAGAAAATAAGCTGATCACCGATCAAAATGGGCGTCGTTTCAAAGGCAGATCGTCGGCTGACGCTCTCTCGGCCATCAAGCGCACCGGTTTGGATCGACCAGGCGACGTCAAGATCACCCACATTGTCGGGCGTGATCTGATCGGCCTTGGCATACCGCGTGCCTTTGGCGTCGCCGCCATAGGCCCGCCAGCCCTCACCGATCTCAGGAGGTGGCGTGGTGACGATCTCTGCTCGACCATCGATCGAGAGATCGTCCCACACCCCAAGCAATGTCCAAAGGGCCGAACCCCCAAGGAACGAGACGGCCAGAAAAAGGCCGAGAAAGACTGCGGTTAAACCGATCACCCGTCGCATCATGGGGCGAGATTACCCCATATGCGGCGCTCGGTCAGCAGCAGCGGGTTTCGGTTTTTTGTATCTTCTTCTCTTCCGCCAAAAACTCAGGTCCGCGGTCGGTGCCGTAGACTTGCGCTTGCGCCATGGTGTGGAACATCTCCCAAACGACACCCGATGGATCACGGGTCCAGTGTTTGTCGCTATGGGCATAGCAACACTCCGCCTTCGGCTCATCTCTGATGGGCGCATCAACCGAGGCGAGACGAGCGGCAAGCTCTTGAAGCTCTGTCTCCGTCTCGGTTTTGATCCCGACATGGTCGATGCCAAAGCCCCGTGCCTCTTGCCGGCTGATGGCAAGGTGCACCTTGGGGTCTTCGACCTCCCAACGGACATAGTCCGGTTTTTCGAGCGTCGGCTCTTGACCAAAGATCGCTGAGTAGAACTGCTTCGATGTCTGAAGATCATCGACACTGATATGCAGATGGAGGCGTTTCATGCTGTGGCTCCTTGGGTTTGGAGGGCTGAGGCTTCCAGCCCTTCGATGATTTCGGGAAGGCCCTGGCAGCAGCGCGCCATCAAGAATGACGCAACGCCGCGAAGGGCTTCAAAATTAGCGCGATAAAGGATCGTCCGCCCCAGTCGTTCTGAACGGACAAGGCCAGCAGAACCGAGAACACCAAGATGTTGCGACATTAAATTATGCCGTACACCAAGATGTTGCGCGACATCCCCTGCCTTGATGCCGTCATCGCCGGCCTGGACCAGCAATGTGAGCGCATCGAGCCGGGTTTCCTGCGACAGGGCGGAGAAAATCTGGAGAGCTTGTTCCTTTTCCATGGGCAGAAGATAACGCCGACCAAAAATATGTCAATAGGTCATGACATAACGAATTATTGGCACCGCCGATCGTTGGCAAAGCATGCGCCCGCGCCTGAGGATGTGACTTGCGGGTGGCTTCGGCATTGGAGATTCTGATGTTGTGGTGAAGGTGAATGTCTTGTTGCGTGCGCCCAGTGCGGTTTTGCGTCTTCTGCGCCGCGATGCCCATTGGCGGCAGACATCTTTGACAGCGGCGATTGGCTCAGGGATCGGGCTCGTCAACGATGTCTTCTCTCCCATTGCTCAGTTCTACGCCTTGATGTTTGGTGCCGCGGCCACGGCTTTTGCGCTCTCCTTTCTGCGCTGGCGCAAGCATCGCCAATCAGGGGTCTCGGCACCACGACAGCAAAAACGGCGCGCCAAAACGGCGATGGCGAGCCTGATTTTTGCGGTCTCTATTCTCCCCTTCTGGATGCTCAATGGCGCCAATCGCGATGAAGGCGGGACATTGGCGGCGCTCGTCCCGCAGGTCCAAGACGCCCAGCAAGCTATCCTCGGTGAGCTGAGCATAATTCGCCAAACGATGGAGCAGGTGCGCGCTGAGCAACAAGTTCAAACAGAGATCCTACAAGAAACAGCCGCCGAGCAAGAACGGCAAGGTGAGACGCTCACAGACATCGCCGAAAGCACAGCTCGGCAAGAAGAAGACATCGATGCACTGCGCGCCAGCAATGAACGCCAAGAGGACGATCTTGGTGCCCTGCGGGACAGCAGCGAACGCCAAGAGGGTAGCCTCACGGGCATCGAGGACCTGATGAGTGTTTCGGTGGCCCTTGAACGGCTAGCACAGGCGACGGCAGAGCGAGACGGAACGGATATTGGTCAAACCGAAGCCGTGCAGGCGTTGCGTGCCCAAGGACGGCGTCTTCAAGGCCGCGACTTCTCCGGCATCGCTTTACGGGATCTCCAGGCACAAGGCATCGATCTCTCCAAAAGCCCGCTTCATTTCACCGACCTCAGCGGTGCTGACCTCGGGGGCGCCATCCTGACCGAAGCGAAAATGAAGTTCACGGATCTAAGCGGTGGTGCTACGCTCGATGGCGCGAACTTAACGAATACTGAAAGCCACTTCCTGATCGCACCAGACTTGGACCTTCAGGGTGCAGATCTTTCAGGCAGCCAGTTCATTGGCGCCGATTTCAAAGGCGCGAACTTCGCTGGTGCCAGTCTGCGCAACACGCGCTTTTTGTTGTCAGACTTCGAGGATGCCAATTTCGAGAATGCGGATCTAACGGGTGCGATCTTTCTCTTGTCTCGTTTTACAGGGGCAACATTGAAAGGTGCAGAGTTGTCGGAGACCATGCTCGACACCTCCTTTGTGGACGATGACGCGCTCGATCGCAATCAGCTCAACGGGACGTGCCGGCGGTATATCGGAGAAGCGCGCGTCGACGTTTATGAAAACATCGGTGAACGGTTTGATGATCCGTCGGACAGTGATGGATACCGGTACAATTGGTTCTCTCCCAACACCTACTTTCTCACGGCCGAAGAAAGACGCGATTCTCTTTTCGGATGGCCCTATTGGGAGCCGCGGCTCTATCACTCAGCAAGCACGCTTTGCGAGAGCGCGTTCGATGACGGAGGTCTTGTCTCGACCTATTCACCGCTCGATTTCCGTCTCCGTCTCGACCGTTCCTATCTAGGCCAACGCGACCGACGAGCATTTGTGCGAAGCCACTACGCCGAGCATTACCGGCGTATGCTGAAGATGAACGATAATGACCAGCTCTTCAAAGGGGTGATGGCCCCTCAACGCAAGTGGATCACGACGTACAAACAAGCGCTTGGTCGCTATAGGCCTGCGCGAGGCACAGTGTTCTCTGTGCACCAACGCGAGCACGTACTCGCAGCACTATGGCGTGCAGACGCCTATGAACCGAGCACAGAGAATCTCGGCTACCTTACCGACAGCGCTTTGAAAGAGGCGCCTGCGGATTCCGAACTCGCGGCGCTTTGGACACCAAATAGCCGCGGTAACACGTTGATCGGCGGGACAAGTGATGCGTTTCCCTTCTATCTCGCACCAATCGAAGCGGCAGAGGCCTATCGTGCGCATGTGGTGAAAACCGCGCCCGCCTTTCGTGACATCAGCATTCACCTCGACATCCAACGACGCAGCCGGCGAGGCTATCAAGTCAATCCAGAGACTGGCCGGAATGAGCAGATCTTTACGATGCAGATCGAGGGTTATGATCTACAGGCCCCCGAACAATCCAACCAACAGGTCAGTTTCTATGATGGCCCATCGCGGCAAAACCGCGGTGGCTCGAACACCGGTCCGTTAAGGCCTCCATTTGATACGCTCCCGGAGAGCGTGATCGACGATATGGAAGGACGCGGCGTTCTCTTCACCAGTGTTCGTTCGGGGAAGTTGTTCATTATCTTGGACGACTGGCGCGGCGACGAAATTGCGGCTCTGCCAACAACCTTGACCTCAGAGCAGATCAGCACGCTGCGCGAGCTCTCTGTCAACTTGGACTACCGGATCGGACGCACACTTCATCGCGACCCGGATAATAGTCTCCTGATTGTCGAGGGAAAGCTCACCGGAAGCGACATCGTCATTGGTTCTGACGGTTTGTCCGACCAATAGTGCCTTACTTGCGCTAAACCCGTCGCTGATCATAGCCGCTCTCACGCCAGATTAACCTCGTCCTTGTCCATTGCTTGCGGGGAGAACCCCCCTTCTTGGGCAGGCAGAAGCCAGCCCTTCGCGTAAGTGAAGGAACACATCGTGGACGCAGCGCTGAAGCTGATCGGTAACGACAGCAATCGTGATGTCGTGTTTGCACTCGGCGTGCTGACGATCTTGGTCGTCCTGTTCGCGCCGCTCCCGGCCTGGGCGCTTGACCTTGGCCTCACCTTCTCTCTCGCCTTTTCGATTTTGATCTTGATGGTCGCCCTCTGGATCGAAAAACCGTTAGATTTCAGTTCTTTTCCCACGGTGTTGCTGATTGCGACGATCTTACGATTGGCGCTCAACATCGCCTCAACGCGGCTTATTCTTTCCAATGGCCATACCGGAGCGGACGCTGCAGGCGGGGTGATCTACGGCTTCAGCCAGCTGATGATCAACGGCAATTTCGTCATTGGCCTTATCGTTTTTGCGATCTTGGTGATCATCAACTTCGTGGTCATCACAAAAGGTGCCACACGGATCGCCGAAGTGGGCGCCCGTTTCACCTTGGACGCGATCCCCGGTAAACAAATGGCGATCGACGCGGACCTCGCCGCTGGCCTGATCGACGATGTCGAAGCACGGACCCGGCGGAAAGAACTTGAGGACGAAAGCGCCTTCTTCGGTGCCATGGACGGTGCCTCGAAATTTGTCCGGGGTGATGCCATTGCCGGCATGATCATCACCTTCATCAACATCATCGGCGGGATGATCGTCGGTGTGGCCCAGATGAACCTCGTGATGGGTGATGCCGCGGCAAGCTACACCACGTTGACGGTGGGTGATGGCCTGGCCTCGCAAATCCCAGCGCTTGTCATTTCCCTTGCCGCCGGCCTTCTTGTCACCAAAGGCCGCAACGAAGGTTCCGCCGATAAAGCCGTGATGGCGCAGCTTGGTGAGTACCCCAAGGCGCTCCTGATGGTGGCCGGTATGATGGGCATTATGGGCTTTGTTCCTGGCCTCCCGTTTTTGCCGTTCGTGGGCATTGCCGCAGGGATCGCAGGATTGGGCGTTTGGTTGCCCAACAGGCGAAAAACCGCGGCTGCCCTTTTGCAAAAACAAGACGAAGCCGTGGTCGAGGAAAAAGAGATCCCGGCCGAGGAAAGCCTCAAAATCGAAGACCTCCAGCTCGAGGTTGGCTCACGCCTCCTCACGCTGATCTCAAACCCCGAGCGTGGCCTTCCCAACAAGGTCAAATCCTTACGCCGCCGCTTTGCCACGGAGTTTGGCTTCTTGCTGCCGCCGGTACGGATCAAAGACAATCTCTACGTTCCGCCGGATGAGTACAGAATCTCCGTTCACGATGTGGAAGTGGCGAAGGGCGTCGTACGCAGCGGCTGTGTTCTTGCGATCGACCCCGCTGGCGGCCCGGTGGACCTTCCCGGCGAAGAAACCACCGAACCAAGTTTTGGCATGGTCGCGCGTTGGATTAACAATGCGTCAGCGGAAGAAGCAGAAGCCAAGGGCTACACCGTTGCCACCGCCGACAGTGTGCTGATCACGCACCTTTCGGAGACGATCAAGGATAGCCTGCCGAACCTTCTCACCTATTCGGCCATGCAGCGGCTCATTGATACGCTGGAGCCAGAGTATCGCAAGCTGCTCGCTGACATTGTGCCCGCGCAGCTGAGCCAAGTCGCGATGCAACGTGTGCTGCAAGGGCTTCTGGCTGAACGCGTGTCGATCAGGAACCTGCCTGCGATCCTCGAGGCCGTTTCCGAAGCGACCGGATGGACCCGTAGCCCCAGCGCGGTGATCGAACATGTTCGCCAGCGCCTCTCAAAACAGATTTCCACGGCGCTGCAAGGCGATGATGGCTACGTCGCCGTGATCGCACTGTCGGGCCGGTGGGAGCGCACCTTCCTGGAAAGCCTCCAAGGTGACCCTGGCAGCGAGCGCGTCTTCGCGATGCCGCCGAACCAGGTCCAAGAGTTCATCGCCGCCGCCCGCGCGCTTCTTCAAAAGTACAAAGACCAAGACCCACCCCCGGTCATTCTTTGCTCGGCCGAGGCACGGCCCTTTGTCCGCTCTCTTCTCGAGCGCGCAGCCCCGATGGTTCCAATTATTTCACACAATGAGCTGCATAGCTCGGTGGCAATCAAAACCGTGGATCAGATCGGATGATGAATCGGCGTCTTCTCTTCCTCTGTGGCCAAAAAGAAGGCCTTGCCTTTCGCCAGCATGCTGAAAGCCTCGCGCCTGGTATCGAAACTCTGTGGGTCGACAATGTCGAAAGCCTTGATGTCGTCACGGAAGAAAACGCAGAGCGCACGCGCCTCCTAAGTTTCTTGACCAATGTCATTGTTCCCCAGCGGATCTTACGACGCCTTGGGCCGACGCCTTATAATGTGCATCCAGGATCGTCCGATTATCCGGGTGCGCATGGGATTAACTTTGCGATCTGGGAAGGGGCCGACACTTTTGGTGTCACTGCCCATGAAATGACCGCCACGGTCGATAGCGGCGCCATTGTCATCTCAGATACTTTCGCTCTTCCTGCAGACGCCGACGCACTGAGTTTTGGGGATCATGTTTACGCCCGCGCGGTGAGCGTGATGGACCGGGTCATTCGCCATTGTGTGACAAGCGATCGTCAGATGCCACGCGACGGCACTCGATGGTCCACGCGCCAATGCACCAAGCGTCGTCTCGATGGCCTCTTGGCAGCAGCGCCGTCGCTTTTGCCCGCTGATTTCAGTCGTCTCCAGCGGGCCTTGGGCCCGGATCTCTGGCCCAACGATTTCGCGAAGCATCGTCATGGTTGAGATCCCGCTCGAAAACGTGGCGGAACCCATCACGGTCTTGATCCTCACTTTCGCGAGGATCGGCACCATTTGCATGCTGATGCCCGGCCTTGGCGAATCCTACGTCCAGCCGCAGATCCGCCTCAGTATCGCCTTAACCTTAAGTATCATTCTGTCCGTGACTGTGGGCGGCAATCTTCCTCCGATTGAGGGCTTTGGCGATATCGTGTTCGCTATGGCCTCTGAAGTCGTGGCTGGTCTGATTTTTGGCGGCGCCATGCGGATGTTCCTCGCCGCGCCTCAGATCGCGGGTCAGATGACCTCGCAATTGACGTCGCTATCGAACATCTTCGCGTCCGGCGCCCCGTTGATGGAAGCCAGCTCGATCCTTGGTGCTTGGTTCGTGGTGGGCGCTATTCTCTTCATCTTCGTCTCGGGCGTTCACTATCTCATGATCGATGCCATGGCGGTCAGCTATGCGATCATCCCGCTGGGCGGTTTTCCAAACATGGGCGATGCTGCCGCGGGCCTTACCAAGATCTTTGCTGGTGTTTTTGCCCTCGGCATACAGATGGCCGCGCCCTTCGTGTTGCTGTCGATCATCTTCAACCTGGGGGTCGGCCTTATCAACCGCATGCTGATGAGCCTGCCTCTCTATTTTGTCGCCATGCCGGTCTCAATCTTGGGCGGGGTTTATGTCCTCGCCTATGCGATCGCGCCGATTCTCGCTGCTTTCCGCTCGGCCTTTGCGGCCTGGCTGACGGCCCCGTTCTATTAAGGAGGGGCCGTGGCCGAGGAACCAGACGAAAGTCAGAAGACAGAAGAACCCTCCCCGAAAAAGCTAGCCGACGCTAGAAAGAAAGGGGACGTCCCTGTTAGCCGCGAGGTGGCAACGCTCGCCTCGATGATCGCAACGGTGCTGCTCGTTGCCTTTGCGGCGCCGCCGCTGACGCGCGAGATCGTCGATGCGATCAGGCCATTCACCTCCGCGGTGCACGACATCCGTGTGCAGGATGCCCCCTCTGATGTCACGATGGCGCTTGGGCAATTGATGCTGAAGATCGCAGCGGCCATGTCGCCTTTGTTCCTCGCCTTTGCTGGCGCGGCGATTTTGGCGGCTTTCAGCCAAAACGCGCTGATTTTCGCCACCGATCGGATCAAGCCCCAGCCGAGCCGTTTGAACCCAATCAAGGGTCTGCAACGTATCTTCTCGCGCGACAGCCTTGTCGAGCTCGGCAAGAACCTCACCAAAGTGGTGGTCGTGGCGGGGGTCGTTATCGCCTTCACGATGAACGAGATCGAGAACTTCACGGCGATGGCGAGCTATGATCTCAATGCCGTGCCGGACCGTATGCAAGCGATGGTGATCAAGCTTTTATCGGCAGTGCTGATCGTCATGATCTTGATCGCCGTGATCGATGTCATCTGGAAACAGATGGAACACAAGCGCAAACAGCGTATGACCAAACAAGAGGTCAAAGACGAATTCAAAGCGACCGAAGGTGATCCGCAGGTCAAACAGCGCATGGCGGAGATCCGCCGTAACCAGGCAAGGAAGGCTCGCCTTGATGAGGTGCCAAAAGCGACCGTCTTGGTGATGAACCCGACCCACTACGCCGTTGCGCTGCGTTATGTTCCGTCAGAGAACGAAGCACCGATGTGTATTGCCAAGGGCCGGAACCTCATTGCCCTGAAGATGCGCGAGATCGCCGAGAAGCACAACGTGCCGGTGATCGAGAACCCGCCCCTCGCCCGCGCGCTCCACGCCGGAATCGAAGAGGACCAACCAATCCCCGCCCAATTCTTCCGCGCCGTCGCCGAAGTCATCAACTACGTCTACAGAACAGGCCAACGCAGTTTGACGCTTTAGGCGGAGTTCGTCTTTGCATCGATTGATCCTTCGTGCACAGAAAAAGGCCTGCCTACGCACAAACGATCTTTGTATAATTGGAACAGATGTGACCCCCTAATTCGGCGACCGGTGCGGGTGTCAGGGGGGAGAAATGCACCGGTCGCCGAAACCCGTTTGGCGGGTAGCGATTGCTAGGGGGGGCCATGCAATCGCTACCCATAAAGCCCACGGGCTAGAATCGATACTCACCGGATAAGGCCGGGCCACTCGATGGGGGGCAGGAGCGGCCAAGGGAGATCGGCAGGTGAATACCGCTTTGGGAAGCGGCCCATAGACCGATGAGATGGGCTTGGTAAAGCCTTTTATGACAGAAATCTGAAGTCCGCGGGCCCGCGTGCAGCATTCGCCCGTTTCTGCTCAAAGCAGGGGATTACGAAGACGGAACAGCTACCCGGCGAACGGCATCCGCCGTGATGGTAATGCCGCTATCAAAAATCAGTTCCGTTGTTCCACTATCGAAACGAACCTCGTTCACAGTGCCGGTCGAATAGGTGTTTCCGGCCAGACGCTCTTGATCGTTCTGCGTCGAAATTGCGACAACCTGTGCACGGTAAATGCCAGGAGCCGCCTGGTCCCCGTTTTGCGTTTCACCGCTCCAGGTTGTGGTGAAGTCGCCAACATTGCCGTCCACCTTATAGCTGGTGACCAGTGAACCACCCTCAGTGAAAATGCGAATCTCGGCGTTATCGGTCGGCGCATCGATGTTGTAGCCAAAGGTCACGCCGCTCTCGGTGAGGGCGATGTTGTCGGTCTGCGCTTCGACGTCCTTACCGAGATAGGAGATATCGGTTTGGCGACTGTCAGCTGCGAGGCTGGCTGAGATCTCGTTCAATGCGTCGGTCTGTTCGACGCCCTGCTCGAGCTCTGAGAACTGCGTCAGCTGATCGACGAACTCATTCGCATCGAGCGGTTCAAGCGGATCTTGGTTTTCAAGCTGCGCCACCAGCAGGTTGAGGAAGGTGTCGAGGTCCTCGGTCAACGCACCGCGGGTCACCGAAGAGGTGCTGGTCGTCGTTGTCGTGGTGGGTTCGGCGGAGATGGGGGTCACAGTGGTCATGGCGAAGTCTTTCGTCCGTTAAAGGAAGAGGCCGCGGTCTTCGGCCTGGGCCGGACGGATCACCGCCACGCGTTTATCATCATCGGAATCGTCAAGGCGGCCGCGGCCTTCGCGCTCGCGGCGATCTTCCGCCGTCTCGCGCTCACCGCGTTCACTCTGTTGTTCAAAGGTCATCTCGTCGGGATCAAAACCCGCTTGGCTCAAGCTTTGCTGCAGGCCACTCGCCCCGCGCTGCAAAGCCTCAAACGCTTGCGGCGTTTCGGTGACGATCACGATTTTGGTGGCGGCGGCGGTCTTTTGCATC
>JBCBUC010000024.1:0-61926 GCA_039818345.1 Pseudomonadota bacterium
CCCACCGGAACAAGGAAGATGATGGCGACGGAGTTATTCCGGACTTAGCAGAGAGAGCAGCGCGGTCCCACCGGAACAAGACGGCGACACCGCTTTGCGCCATGTCCGACTTAGCAGAGAGAGCAGCGCGGTCCCACCGGAACAATCGCCATTTCCTCCTTCCAGCGCTCTGCGACTTAGCAGAGAGAGCAGCGCGGTCCCACCGGAACCAAAGGAAAGACATACAAAGTTCATCGCCTGACTTAGCAGAGAGAGCAGCGCGGTCCCACCGGAACCAATCGCTGTAAGATATTGTACTGTGGCTTTGACTTAGCAGAGAGAGCAGCGCGGTCCCACCGGAACGCCGTTGGGTTCCTGTTGAATAAGCCACTCAGACTTAGCAGAGAGAGCAGCGCGGTCCCACCGGAACCTCCAGCAGTTGGAAGTGGACAAGCAGCAGGACTTAGCAGAGAGAGCAGCGCGGTCCCACCGGAACTTTATCTTTCGCCGCATCATAGAGCATGGCGACTTAGCAGAGAGAACAGCGTGGTTCGGAGTAAAACACCCATTTCCGCAATTGGACAGCTGCTGACTTCCAAGCGTAGCCCGCTGATTTATCAGCGGGCTGTGGTGGATGGGGTTAGGCGTTTTTGTACCACCACCATTTTTTGGCGAGGATGGGGTTTCGGTTTTCGATGAAGATGAGCTGCTGGTTGCGGTCGAGGGTCATGAGCTCATCGGCGAAGGCGAGTGGGCGCTGAACGTCATCGATGGTGATGCTCTCGTTTTCCCCGCTGGACCAGTTGGAGCCCCCGCCCTGCGCGCCTGCGCTGCCGCCGCGGCCCCAGTTCCGGCCGAAGGAGATCGAGCGTTTCTTGAGGGTGGCCATGCCGGTCAGATGCTCCGCATACTTTGCGGTCGCGTGGTCACGCGAGCCGAAGTAGGAGAACGCGCCCGCATTCGCCACAAATGTTTGCCAGCCATGCTCTCCGTAAAGCCGCATAAGCTGGGAGAGGTCTTGCGTGATCACCCAAAGCTGCACGCCGAGCCCGGCCATGGTCCCGAAGGCGGTCTCGACCGCTTCGAGCTTACCGAGCGCCGCGAACTCATTGAGGATCATGCGCACAGGCGGCGCGCTATCTATGGACGGCGTCCGGGTGAGCTGCATGAGGGCTGTGCTGACCAAGAGCCGGAGCCAACGGCTAAAGCTTGGTAGCCGATCAAGCGGAAGCGCGAGATAGACGGTGATTGGCGCCTCTCCCTTCATGTCAGCAAACGAGAAGTCTGAGACCTCCAAGCTTTCGCGGATTGCGGGACTGTCCAAGAAATGGGTGTTGGCCTGGGCGGTGGAGATCACGCTCGAGCGCTCCCGCGGGTGTTTTTGGAGGACGCGGTGCGCGGCGGATTGGACGAGCTTATGATCGCTTGCCATCATCCGGGCCAGGATTTCATCGAAGGTGTCGGTGAGATCCGGGAGCGCGTCTTCCTCTCTTGCCGGGGCACCGCCATCTTCCGCATGCTCGTCCTCGCGCTCGTCTCCATTCACGGGCTGTGCAGGCGGCAAGCACAAGATATCCCGCATACGGCCCAGATGCCGCTGCCCGGCCTCCCTTCGCTCGGTCACAAGATAAAGAATGATCCCGTGCAGGAGCGCCGCGGCTTCGTTGGACCAATGCGGCTCGCTTTTGGAGGGGATGATCAAGGCATCGGCCAAGATCATCGTATCGGTGGGAAGGTCGGGATCATCGGGCCTCAGCACATCCAAGGGATTGAACCTGCCGATATGCCGGGGATCGATCCCGGGGCCGTGTTTGTCGGCCTCTGTTGTGATCGACCACGGATCGATGGCAATGGCACGCCCGCCAAGCTCAAGACGGCGTGCGAGCGTCCGCCGTGTCGACTCGCCCTTGGGATCGATCACCAGCATTGAGCTTTCTGAGCGCTCAAGATTGGGCAGGATCTGGCATTGATCCTTACCCGTCCGGGTGGGGGCGATGGTGAGCGCATGCATATCGCCGGGATAGACGATGGCTTCGCCGCTCATCTGGCTAAGCCCCAAGAACAGCCCATCATGCCCGGTGTTCTCCAGCGTCCGGCCCATTGGCGCGCGCCGCAACAGCCCCCAGGCCTTAAGATCAGAGAGGCCCGCCCAGCGCGAGGTTCCAAAGACGTTGGGAAGCTCCGTTTGCGGTGTAACCCTAAGGAACAGCGCCGCCACGATCGCCATCCCGGCATAAAACGAGATGATAGCTGAGAGCACCGACATCATCCCTGTTGTGGTGGGGCTTTCCGCTCTCTCGCCCACAAGGATAACCAGTGTGAGGATCACCGTCGCCACTTTCCACCCATGGCGCGATAGAAGGAGGCGGAGCCCAGCGGTCAAAAGCCCGACCGCTATCCCGGCCATGCCCCCGCCAATCGTGGCGCGAAGGACTATCCCCTGAAAGGGGTTCTGATAGCCATAAACGTTGCCGGGCCTCATCGTCTCTGACCAGGTTTGGGCGCTGGCCTCCAAGGTAGCAGCAACAAGCACAGACGCCAAGATCACCGCCCCGGCGGTAAGCGTGCATAATACGCCGTTATGCGGATGATACAGCCCAGGTTTCCTAGTGTCTCGCAGTGGGCGAAGTGTTTTGGTGTTTAGTGTCATGATGATCTCTCTTTGAAAAAAGAGAGCGGCACAGCGTATCCGCTGCACCGCCCTCGTATCAATACGTCCGTCTGCGCTCAATCTAGCGGCGCTTATTTGCGTAAGCGTCGTTGTAGGCCTTGCGCTCATTGTAACTGAGGCGGGACAGATTGGCGGGCGGACGCCCCTTCTGCGCATCGCGCAGCGCTTGGTCTTGTAAGGCCTTGATACGGCCTGCTTGAATGCTCATGGGTTCTCCTCGCTGTGTACATCCCGCCAACCGGGGTTGGTTGGCTGGGTGCGAGGCTAACGGCGATATCGATGCCCGCTGGGCGGGTTTGGACGATGATCGGGGTACGTGCCTTCGATCCGCCAGACTTCGATAATGAGGTGCGTGCGGCGGAGTTTTTCCCAGGCGCGGACGTGATGTTTGGGTCGCCTGCCCGTCGCATCGGCTTTGCGATACGCGCTCCACGAACGATTGCTGAGATCAAAGACCTCAAAGGCCGGGCGGGTAAGCCGATACGGGCTCCCATCCTCAAAGAGGAAGCACCCATCAAGCCAATCGAGCTTTTCTGCCTCGGCCCGCCAATTGCGGCGTGAGCCGATCACCGGATCAAGACGCATCGCATCCGCCCAAAGGCGTCTGTATATCATGCGATCTTTCAGCTGATGATCGCGCAAGGCGACAATCCGGAAGCCCGGATCTTGGGTGTAGTACTTCATGGCGTGTCTCTCCCGTTGGCCAAATCCGCGCATGCGATGCGGGACGGAGTCCCGGCATCAAAGGCGTATACGGAGGGAAACACTCCTCCTTTTTAGGATGGCAGAGCGGTCAAGCAGAGACCAGAGCGCTTCGGCCCGCTCTACGTTAGGAAGGAAGCAGAGGGCGGATCCTATGCCCTAAGCCATTGATTTATCGTGATAGGAAAATTGAGCTGAGATGCGTGAGCCCGAAGATCAAGGCGCCAAGGATCATGACGCGAAGAACCCAGACAATGAGTGGGTGCCCATTCCGCTCAAGCGGAACTCGAAGCTGCCCTATGAGGTAACGCGCGGCATGGTCGAAGGGTTCTGCCTGCAAGAGCCGATCCCGGACTGCGCCAAGCGTGTGGGCGTCAGCACAAAGACAGTGCGCGCTACTTATCATGATCTTCGGGCCCGGCTTATCCGGCCCGCGTTCGCGCGCTGGCACCCGGTGGGCGAACTCAACGTCGATCTTTCCGTGCAGGCCGCGAAAGATCGGCTCGCCAAGCGGCAATATCTCCTCTTAGGGCGCTGCTTTGACCATCCCACGTGTTGGAACAACTTTGTGAGCGGGAAGCGCAAAACCCGCCAATGCCGGAAATGCCCGCTTCTTCCATCATTTGGCTTGGAAGAAACCCTCCGGCTTTTAATGATCGCGGACAGCGTGCGGATCTTTTATAGCGACATGCGCTGGGGCCGCGAGCGTGGGGCGGATCAAGCCGGGCTCATGGAGCTTCGGGTGCTGCACAACCATGTGCTGATCACCGCCCTCCATGAAACGCCGCTGAACAAAGACGGCACGTTCAACGTCGAAAGCGAAGAGCCACTCGCCCTTGGCACTTTGCTGCTTGAGCTGATCGACCACCTCGAAGATCATCCGCTTTAATTCTGCCCGCTACAAACCTGCCCAGTCTAATCCCGCCCAGGGCGTGGGATCGGTGGTCGTACCCTTCGACATGCAGTGGTAGGGAGCGGTCAATATGTTCTGTTTTTGTTCTTTACTCTGAGCATCTTCAATCATAAGATGCGTTCACTGATTGATACCTCCTGAAGCCCACCTCTGGGGCTTCCACCAACAGCCCCCGACTGACGCCCCACCGTGACTAAGACCATGACCAACAAGACCACCAAAGCCCCAAAGGCCACCAAGGCCCGCACCACCATCACTTTTGATTATGAGCGCTACGCCGCGCACGTGGCTGATCTCGATCTCACGGATGATCAGGCCAGGGAGGTTTTATCTGTGCTTTGGCAGATCATGGTGCAGTGTGTGGATCTTGGCTTTGGCATCCACCCGGTTCAACAGACTTCCCAACAAAGCTGTGGACACGATAGAAAGGCCGGGAACAGCGGTGCTGGCCAGCCCCAGCCTGTGTTATCCTTGGACGGCTCCCACGACGAAAATGGTGCTGATCAGGAAGCCATCGATCTGACCTCGCTTTTGATCGGAGAGGACAGCACAAAACTGAATTAGCCACACAAGACCAACCGCCGGAGATAAGCACGCCCAACCAGAAAGGAGGCCAACTATGAGCAAAACCATCAGCAATACTGAGACCAACAACGCCGCCGATGTAACTGATCCAAGCCCGAAGCCGCAGCGCAAGGCCCTCCTTTACTGCCGGGTATCGAGCACAAAGCAGAAGACGCACGGGCACGGCCTGGACTCTCAAGAGCTTCGTTGCCGTCAGTATGCCAATGATCAGGGGTATGAGGTTGCGGGCGTCTTCCCAGACGATGCCTCCGGCGGCGGCGATTTCATGGCCCGCCCCGGCATGGTCGCGCTCCTGAGATATCTTGATGCCAACCCGCTTGAGCAATTCGTGGTGATCTTCGATGACCTCAAACGCTTCGCACGGGACACGGCGTTTCACCTCAAGCTGCGGGAGGCGCTCAGCCTCCGCGGGGCCAGCGTTGAGTGCTTGAACTTTAAGTTCGAAGATTCGCCGGAGGGGCGGTTTATTGAGACCATCCTTGCCGCCCAAGGCGAGCTTGAGCGCCGCCAGAACCGCCGCCAAGTCATCCAAAAGATGCGGGCTCGGACGATGGCGGGCTATTACTGCCAACGCCACCCCGTGGGGTATGTCTATCAAAAACAGGCCGAGCACGGGCGTATCCTCACCCCAAAAGAGCCCGAAGCCTCGATCATTCGCGAAGCGCTTGAGGGCTACGCTTGCGGCCGGTTTGAGACCGCCGCGGAAGTCGCGCGGTTCTTGGGCGGGTACCCTTCCATCGTCAAAACCCGCACCGGCAGCGTCCGCCGCCAAATGGCGACCGATATCTTAAAACGCCCCATTTACGCCGGGTACATCCATTATCCGAATTGGGGGGTGGAGATGCTGAAGGGCAAGCATGAAGCCCTGATCAGTCTTGAGACATGGCAAGCCATTCAAGAGCGTTTGGAAGGGCGCAAGAACATCACGGCCCGAAGCGATATCCGCGAAGACTTCCCGCTTCGGAACTATGTGGCCTGCGCGCATTGCGGCAACGCCTATACCTCGAGCTGGTCAAAGGGGCGGAGCCGCCACTACGGCTATTACACCTGCCAAACCGACGGCTGCACCTTCAAAAACAAATCCATCCGTAAGGAGAGCATTGAGAGTGACTTCGCCGCGCTCATCCGGCGGATGCAGCCCGCGCCTGCGCTCTTCCGTGCAGCCAAGGCCATGTTCGCCGATATCTGGAACGCCCGCGCCAGCAATGAGACCATCCGGCGCCAAGAACTCCGGCAAGAGCTGACGGGCATCGAGCGGAAGATCAGCAACCTTGTGGAGCGCGTCATCGGCACGCAAAGCGAGGCCTTGATCACCGCCTACGAGGCCGAAATCAAAAAGCTTGAGCTTCGCAAGGCGGTCCTGACCGAGCAAAGCCAAACCGCCCTCAAACCGCTCAAATCCTTCGATCAGGCCTTCGTCACGGCCATGGAGTTCCTTGGAAAACCTTGGAGAATCTGGGAGCAAGGATCGTTCGCACAAAGACGGGTCCTCCTGAGACTAGCCCTGCCCAACGCCCTTCAATACGATAAGGAACACGGCTTCTCAAACCGCAATTTAGCGTTACCGTTCAAAGTGTTAGAAGACGTCTGCACCCAAAATTTAGGGTTGGTGCGGGCGGGGGGACTCGAACCCCCACGCCTAACGGCTGCGGATTTTAAGTCCGCTATGTCTACCAATTCCATCACGCCCGCGCATCCGCCCTTAGAGCCTGCGCTGCGATGCTCTGCAATGGGTGATCACGCTTGATCCGCGTTGGATCGGCCATCGCCCTTCTCAACCGTCGCGGTCACGCCTTGCGCCGCAAAGAGCCCTTGTACCGCGAGGGCAGCGTGTTCGGCCGTCTTGGCAATCGGTGAGCGGCAGACGATCGCAAGCGGGCCGCTCGTGCCTGTCTTGCCAGGATAAGAGCCGATTTTGAGGCCCTTAAGCGCCGATTCAAGATCGCGAAGACCATCTGCCAGTAGGCTTTCACCGAGCTCGCCCGTGACGGTGTAGACGGTCTCCTCAGGGCCGCTCGGCAACACCTCATCGAGCGCGTTCAGCATGGCTTGGAAGATTGCTGGCACCCCGGCGAGCACAAAGACGCCGTCCAAATGGAAACCAGGGGCGCCAGACACACTGTTGGGGATCAAAAAAGCGCCGTCGGGAATCCGTGCCATGCGTCGGCGCGCAGCAGTCAACTCTTCCCCGCGTTCTTCGTAGCGTTGCGCCAGGATTTTCAGCGCATCTTCGCGCTCACCGATCGACACACCGAGCGCCTTGGCAACACATTCAGCAGTGATATCGTCATGGGTCGGACCAATACCGCCCGACGTGAAGACCAGATCCGCCCGCGCCTTTAACTCCCTTAACGCCGTGACGATCATATCCTCTTTGTCCGGAACGATTCGCACCTCGACAAGCGGAAGACCCCGGGCGTTCAGCACTTTCGCTAGGTGGTAAGCGTTACTGTCCTGGGTGCGGCCAGACAGGAGTTCATCGCCGATCAGTAGGCAGGCGGCTTGGGGGATCACGTTCGACATCGGGAGGGACTAGCCGCTTCATCGCATCCCGAAAAGCCGCGAAAAGCGCCCGTTTGCTTTGGCACCGAAAAGGCCTTAGCCGGCAATGCATGCAATTCGATCCGCCGCTCGAAGAAGCAATCCTTCTCAAACGCTACAAACGTTTTCTTGCCGATGTCCGCCGACCCGATGGGCGGGAGGAGACGGTGCATTGCCCCAACCCGGGCGCGATGTTGGGCGTCGCCCCCGAAGGCGCGCGCTGTTGGGTCAGCCGGTCTCAAAACCAGGCGCGGAAACTCCCCTGCACGCTTGAGATTGTCGAATGTGAAGGACCGCAGGGCTTGGTGCCGGTGGGTATCAACACCCATCACCCCAACCGCCTTGCCGAAGAAGCGATCCTTGCGGGGCTGGTGGACGGCATCGATCAGGCCCTGCCGCTTGAACGCGAGGTTCGGTACGGCGAGGAACGATCGCGTATTGATTTGCTCCAGCGCGGTGCACGTGATCTCTATATCGAGGTCAAGAACTGCCACTTGATGCGACGCGAGGATGGCGTGACCGAGTTTCCTGATTGCGTCACAACCCGGGGGCTCAAGCACTTGCGCGAACTTGCTCGCATGGTGGATGAGGGAAACCGCGCTATTCTTCTTTTTATCGTTCAGCGTACCGACGGTACAGGCGTTACCGCGGCAGCCGATCTTGATCCCGCCTATGCGGAGGGATTTGTGTGGGCCGCCAGCCAAGGGGTCGACATGCGCGCAGTCCGCTGTTTGGTAGGCGCCGATGCGATCACGCCCGATGCACCCTTGCCCGTGCTGTTGGACTCTGCCGGGAGCTGACCGCGATGCTCATCGCAAAAAAGAGGCAACACTGAATTTAGCTGTTCCAGGAGATGCCAGACGCTAAAGCGGGGGTTCATGCGTCAGAGAGGCCCGAGAGAACTCCTCTACCTACCCCTCCCCCTCGTCCTTTAAAGCCTTCATAGGCTCACGAAGATGTTTCCGTGGTCTGGTGACCAAGGCCCTGGCGCTTCCACAGTCTCGTGCTTAAATGATAAAGAGAGGACTTGTGAGAATCCTATGATTTGGCGCATTGTCGGCTCCGTCTTGGGTGCGGTACTGTTCATCATCGCCGTCCCTCTGACGCTGTCACCCATTCCGCTTGGTATTTTTTTGCTGGCCATCAGTGTCATCATATTGATCAGTGCCAATCCGTGGTTTGCTAAATTAATCCGTAAGCTTCGTCGTCGATCCAAACCGTTGGATAATGCGTTTAAGACAGCAAAAAACGTGCTGCCTGAACCGATCGCTGATCCGTTGCGCCAAACCGAGGTTGAGGAAGACGAAGACGAAGACGATCCCAAGTCCGATTCGAAGATGGGTCCGCCGATGGAGCGTTTTCATAATCCACGGCGGCTTCGTTAGCGCTTCCCTGGTTGGCGCGAACAGCGTAGAAGCCTTTTTTTCTGACCTCACTCCGCTCGACCTTGGAGACCCTGCATGCCCGCAGCCCGCGCCAAAAAAGCCGTGCCGACCGATAGCTACAGCGCGAAGGATATTGAAGTCCTGGAAGGCCTTGAGCCTGTTCGCAAAAGACCTGGCATGTATATCGGGGGTACGGACGAACGTGCTTTGCATCACCTCTTTGCAGAGGTGCTCGACAACGCGATGGATGAAGCTGTGGCAGGCCACGCCACGCGGATTGAAGTTCATCTCGATGCAGACGGTATGTTGACGGTCACCGATAATGGACGCGGCATCCCCATTGATAAGCATCCCAAGTTCAAGACAAAGTCCGCGTTAGAAGTGATCATGACGACCCTCCATGCGGGGGGGAAGTTCTCCAACAAAGCCTATGCGACGTCCGGCGGTCTTCACGGTGTCGGGATTTCGGTGGTGAACGCGTTAACGGACGACCTTACTGTTGAGGTCGCGCGCGACCAGACACTTTACCGCCAAACCTATTCGAAAGGTGCACCCACCTCGACCCTGAAAAAATCAGGTAAAGCACCCAATAGGCGGGGAACATCCATTCGGTTTCATCCGGATCCGGAGATCTTTGGAAAAACGCTTAAGTTTAAACCGGCCCGGCTTTACCGCATGGCCAAGGCGAAGGCTTATCTCTTTGGCGGGGTTGAGGTTCGTTGGTCGTGTGATCCGGAGACCTTAAAGGGCGATGAGAAAACACCCGAAAAGGATATCCTCAAATTCGATGCGGGGCTCAAGGATTATCTGGCGTCGATCATCGGTGAACGTCCTACCGTGACGATCGAACCCTTTGCTGGAAAAGTGGAGCGCGAAGGCGGCCATGGCACGATCGAATGGGCGATCGCCTGGGGACCCGCGGGCTTCGAGGCGCCATCGGGACAGATGGCGGATGGATTTACATCGAGCTATTGCAACACCATCCCCACACCAGAGGGCGGCAGCCATGAGCAGGGCCTCCGCCAAGCCCTCACCCGTGGTCTTAAAGCGTATGCCGAGATGTCAGGGAACAAAAAAGCGGCACAGGTCACACCAGAAGATGTTCTTGGTACGGCGGCTGCAGTTCTTTCGGTCTTTATCTCCAACCCTGAGTTTCAAGGCCAGACAAAGGATAAATTGGCGACCAACGAGGCAACCAAACTGACCGATAGCGCGATGCGCCCCGCCTTTGATCATTGGCTCGCGGATCATCCTAAAGAGGCGGAGAAACTCCTCGCCCATGTTATCGACCAGGCCGAGCAGCGCCAGCGGCGACGCCGGGAAAAAGAAGTCCAGCGCGCTTCGGCGATGAAAAAGCTCCGCCTCCCCGGAAAACTTGCCGACTGCACCGCGAAGGATCGGACGGGCACAGAGATTTTCCTTGTCGAAGGCGATTCAGCGGGCGGCTCGGCCAAACAAGCCCGCGACCGTGCGCGCCAAGCGATCCTTCCCTTGCGCGGGAAGATCTTGAACGTCGCCAGTTCGACACGCGATAAAATTATGCAAAATCAAGAGGTTTTGGATATCGCGCTGGCGCTGGGTGTCGGTTTGGGGAACAATTTCGACATCGCCGATCTCCGCTACGACAAAGTTATCATCATGACCGACGCCGATGTCGACGGCGCGCATATCGCGGCCCTACTGATGACACTTTTCTTCACCGAGATGCCAGAACTCGTCCGTGCAGGAAATTTATACTTGGCACAGCCTCCGCTTTATCGCCTCAGCCACAACGGCAAGACGGTTTATGCCCTGGATGAGGCCCAGCGTGATGCCTTGCGCTCGAGCGAGTTCCACGCAAACGCCAAGGTGGATGTCGGCCGCTTCAAGGGTCTTGGTGAAATGAACGCGCGCGATCTCAAAGAAACGACCATGGACCCTGCAACGCGGCAATTGGCTAAAGTGACGTTGCCCGAGGAGTTTGCTGACGCCACCGACCTTTTTGGCCGCTTGATGGGCAAAAAGGCCGAACCGCGGTTTCAGTTTATCCAGGACAACGCCGCCTTTGCCCAGGAAAGCTTGGACGTTTAACGGCGTATTTTTCCGTTAACCAACAATATGCGTCTTAACCTTGTTTTTTGACGGGGCGATAAGGACGTAGCGGTACCATTTCACCAAACTTGTGGAATGGCTGATGGTTCGCACTCTTTTCTTTGTCGCTGCATTTTGTGTTGGTTCGGCCCAAGCTGCCGTGATCGATTTTTCGAATTTCAACGCCGGTGATTTGGTCACCACGATGGTGGCTGACGGTGTCGGGATCGATGTGAATTCCCGCGCTTATCGGCCGGGAGCCGATCCCACCAACCGCGCCATGGTGTTCGATTCAGAAAATTTCACCGGGGGCGACGACGATCTCGCCGGGCCCTTTACCGATGTGCGTGGTGGGGCAGACCTTGCGCCCGGCAACATCCTGATCTTGTCAGAAGATGGAGACGCATCGGATCCGGACGATAACGCACGCGGCGGTTGGATTGAATTTGTGTTCGACACGCCCGTTGAGTTCCAAAGCTTCGTGGCGTTCGACATCAACGAGGTGGGGAAAATCGAGCTCGAGCTTTTCGGAGCCTCGGGTTCCTTTGGATCCGTCACCAACCAATTCGGCGCGGCGGATAACGCCTTCGAACTGATGGAATTTGCGATGAGTGACGTGACGCGCGCGCTTTTTACGCTGTCAGGATCCGGCGCCATCGGTAACATCGCCTTCTCTAGCAACGTGGTGCAAACCCCGCTTCCCACAGCGGGGCTAGTCTTTGGCACAGCTCTCCTGATGAGCTTTGGTCTTTACCGGAGCAAACCGTCAAAGGCTTAGGGGAAGCTCTAAATATTCTCTATACATCATATCGCGGTGCTCGATCAAGATAGGACGCAGGGCGTCATCACCTTCCGCGATGGTTTCAAAAGCAGCTCTCGTGCCCTCATTCATCGGACACTGATCGTGAGGCAACGGGCGGAACATCGCCATGGTCGTCGCACTATAGAGATCAAGCGCGCTGACGCGATCACTGACAAAAAACGCGCTGCCGGACGCGCGCTGATGTTCCAGCCTATCCGCTAGCATCGCCAGAATCTGCGAAACCCGGGCCCGAGCGACGGCTGCGATCTCTGGAGAGTGTCCATATTTAGCCGCAAGATATTGCGCGACCGGTTTCTTAAAGCCGCCCGTTCCCTCAAGACCTGCATCAACCATCACCGTGCGGCGCAGTTTTGCAAGGCCTTGCTCGCCCATCACCTCGTGGCTCAAGCCAAGCATCAGGGCACGGTCTAACGGATCAACTGGCAACAAAGAGGGCTCGGGCTGAAGGCGCTCGAACAAAAAGAGAAGATCATTCCAGCTCGATTTCGCCGGTTCGTCGTTATAGACCGCAGCGGGCGCCGAGTCGTGGCCCGTCCAGGCGAGCTGCGCTTTGTCGTCGGTATCGAGGCGCACCGCTGACCATTCGATTCGCTTGATATGAAGAAGGCCCTTGGCGGCTTCCCCCCAAGGGCTCGGCACACGGCTCACCATGGTGACGCGCAGACCGTCACGGGCGATAGCATCGGCGGTATCGACATACTCTATGGGCATTAGATCCTCCCGAGATCGACAATTGATGTGCCCGAAGCTCGCCCAACACGAGAAGACAAGCAAACCAAGTTTGTGCCCACCTGCATGGTGACCTTGTCCCCCTCCCCGTCGTAAGGCCTTGGAATGGATCAACGCGAGTCACCGAACGAACGCTTTAAACGCATGCTGGCCCTCACCACGCGCGCCTTATCGGCTGAGCCTGAGGCTGAGGTGAAATTTGGTGGAGAGAACCCCTCGGTCAGCGGCACCGAAGCGCGCCTCCCCCTGCCCCCTCGGCGGCTCGATCAAAAGAAAGTGGCGATCAGCCGCGGCCATGCCGACGCTGCGGCGTTACGCCTCGCACACCACGACGCTGGTTTGCATGCCCGGCTACAGCCCGAAAATCCTGAAGGTCGCGCAATGTTCGCGGCCCTTGAAGAGGTCCGCTGCGAGGCCCTCGGCAGTAACGCGATGGAAGGCGTGGGTAAGAACCTCTCCGCGGCGCTCGAACGACGGTTGGATGAGCAAGGCTATCGGCGGATGGAAGACCGCCAAGATGTGCCTTTGAAAGACATCGTTGGCCTCATCGCGCGGGAGCGAATGACCGGTCAACCGACACCGGACGCGGCAGCAGAGCTCGTTAATCAGTGGCGTGATGATATCGAAAAGACCTGCGGCGAAGCCCTTGATGCCCTTGCCGCGCAAGACAGCCATCACGACCAGACTGTGTTTTCTAACCTCAGCCGTGCACTGATCGAAGCGCTCGACCTTGGCGATAAGCAAGGCGACGAAGACCATACCGAAGAAGAAGACGAAGCACCGCCAGAAGAGGGCGAAGAGCCCGATCAGCAGAACGCCGACGACGAGGATGACAACGCGCCCGACGGCGATGACGCGCCGGACGAGGGATCGCCCGAACTTGGCGACGCCAGCGAAGGCGAGGCGGAGATGTCCGATCAGCCCCAGGCTTTGGACGAGGGCGATCCGCGGGAAGAGCCGGGCGACGATGCGCCGATCGTGCGCCGAGAGAGCCTTGGTGACAGTGGTGAATATTACCGTCCCTACACGACTGAATTTGATCAGATCGCCCATGCCGAAGAGCTTTGTCCACCGGACGAGCTTGTCCGCCTGAGGAAGACGCTCGATACCCAGCTGGAAAGCCTCCATGCCGTGGTGGCTCGCCTCGCCAACCGGCTGCACCGCCGATTGCTCGCGCAACAAAACAGGGCTTGGCAGTTCGATATGGATGAGGGTGTGCTCGACGCTGCCCGCCTCGCCCGTGTTGTCGTCGATCCCTTCCAGCCGCTCTCGTTCAAGCAGGAACAGGATCAAGAGTTCCGCGACACCACCGTGACGCTACTCCTCGACAATTCAGGCTCGATGCGGGGGCGCCCCATCACCGTCGCGGCCATTTGCGCAGACATCCTTGCCCGCACGCTCGAACGTTGCGCCGTGAAAACCGAGGTTTTGGGTTTCACAACCATCGCCTGGAAGGGCGGCAAGTCCCGGGAACAATGGGTCGAGAACGGACGACCCAAACATCCCGGGCGGCTGAACGATTTGCGCCACATCATCTATAAACCTGCGGCGGTGCCGTGGCGCCGTTCACGGGACAATCTTGGCTTGATGTTGAAAGAAGGTCTCCTGAAGGAGAACATCGATGGTGAGGCCCTCCTCTGGGCGCATGAGCGTCTGCTCGGTCGGCCAGAGCAACGCCGGATCTTGATGGTGATCTCTGACGGCGCGCCAGTGGACGATACCACGTCATCAGCCAACGGAGGTTCCTATCTTGAACGGCATCTGCGCGAAGTGATCACAAAGATCGAGAATACCTCGCCGGTGGAGTTGGTGGCTATCGGTATTGGCCATGATGTCACCCGGTTCTACCGCCGCGCGATCACCATCTCTGATGTCGATCAACTCGGCGGAGTGATGATGGAGCAACTGGCCAACCTCTTTGAGGAAGAAGGCAAAGTGGTGCCAGCGGAGCGGCAAAAAAGGCGCGCTTAAGACATGGTCGATGCCTGCGATTTTCTCTCGATCGACAAGCCTGTTCTTCAAGGCGCGATGGGAGCGGTTGCACGGCATGACCTGGTCGTGGGCGTGGCGAATGCCGGTGGGCTCGGCACGCTCAGCTATTTACCCCCTGAAGCCTTCCGCCACGAGATGAAGCGGATCGAAGACAGCCTTGAGGGACGAACCTTCGCAGCTAACCTCCTCCTACCGATCATCGTTAAGGAGCATGTTGAGGCCTGTCTCGAGAGCCGCGTACCGATCGTGACGCTGTTTTATGGGTTCGATGAAAACATTCTGCGTGCGCTCAAAGAGGCTGGCAAGACGGTCTTGTTTCAGGTGGGCAGTCTTGAGGAAGCGTCAAAGGTCTTTGCAGCGGGTGCTGACGGTGTCATCGTCCAAGGCTATGAAGCTGGCGGCCATGTGCGAGGCAACGAGAGGCTCGCCGATCTCCTCCCCGCTGTGAAGGACGCCTTCCCCGATCATCTGGTTTGCGGCGCAGGCGGGATCCATGATGCACAGAGTGCGGAGGCTTGCCGCAACTTAGGCGCTGACGCCGTCGCCGCGGGCACCCGCTTCCTGGCATCGCCTGAGGCTGCTGCGCACACCGCCTATAAGGAGCGCCTCATCGAAGCGTCCGAAACCGTCGTGACCAATCTCTTCGGTGTCGGGTGGCGCGATCCCCACCGCGTTGTTCCGAATGCGGCGATCAAGACATGGTGCCAAGGGGGTCGCGACGGGCCAGCGTGGCTGCCTTTTCTTCACTTTATCATTCGGATGGCATCCAAGCTCTCTGGCCCGGGCGGTGCGGCTGATCTCACCGCTCAGCAAACGCTGGGCCGTCCCCTTTACACGCCCGCATCTCTCACGCCTGAGATGGATGCATCGCTAGTCGACGTCGTTGCTCTTTATGCGGGCGAATGCGTCAAAGACATCCACGATCTACAGCCCGTGGCCAACACGGTCGACGCACTGGCCTGACTTTTATTTCATCGGCTCTGGTGGACAGCAGCACGTCTTGTCATCGAAACGTCAGAAATCTTCGCTCGACTTGATCGCCAAGGCCCGCAAATTTGATCGTTGTTCTTAGCGGAGATCGCACATGGCGCTTTTGTTGGCAGGATTGGGGGGGCTCGCGGCAGCAACGGTGCAGAGCGCCGTCACGGTGACACCGATGCCGCTTCCTGGACCAGAAGCCACTGGCCTTGGTTGCTTGACCATGACATCCGCCCACAGCCTTTCGGGTGACAGCACGTTCGGCGGCTTTTCAGGAATGGTGCTCGACCAAGAGACGGGCAATTTGCTTCTTCTCGCCGACAATGGCCGGATCAGAGAATTGAACCTTTCACTGACGGAAAGCGGCGAAGTAACTGGCGTCACCGGCGGCGCGTCGCATTCGATCCTTGATGAAAGCGGGCGCGCGCTCGCCAAACGGAACGGCGATACCGAAGCGCTGACGCCTTGGCGGGGCGGCTATCTCGTCACGCGCGAACGGGTTCACGATGCCCTTTTGATCGAGCGGCAAGGCGGTGACTTTGTCATCACCGAGACGATTGCGGATCTCTCTGGTGGCGCAGCGCTTTCAAACAATGGCGGTTATGAAGCCGCCGCGGCGATTGGCAACGACCAAGCTATCTTCATTAGCGAAGGCACGCTGAGATCAGGCGAAGCAATGATCACGTTTTTTGACGGCGCAGGGCTTATCGATCGCGGCCTTTATCAGCCAGCTGATGATTTTGCTGTCACTGATATCTTCGCCGACGAGCTGGGCGGTCGTTTGTTTGCGGTCGAGCGTGCGTTTAGCCCATCCCTCGGCCCGCGCACCCGCCTCACGGTCGCTCCGCTTGAAAGCGCGATGGACGACAACACCGCGACGCTGGTCCCCGCCGAGCTAGGGAGCCTGACGCTGGCGGAGGGAACCGATAATATGGAAGGCCTCGCCTATTATCGGTCATCCGATGGCGGAGAGAACCTCATGATTATCTCCGACGATAACTTTAACAGCATCCAGCGCACCGTGCTGATGACCTTTCGCTTAGGCGACACATGCCCGCTCTAGTAGCGCCCGCCGAGGCCCCGGCGCGGCCGGATCGCGCGCCGAAGCGGAGCGTAGAGGCAGGCAAACCCCACAGCCACCGCTGTGACCGCAACAAAACGCATCGATAGCCACCAAAGCCACGGCACGTCGTGTCCAGCAAAGGCGCCGGGAAAGTAAATCGCCGCCTGGATGCCGAGGCCAAACATCACCCCAAAGAACGGTGCACGCCACCACGCCCCTCCCCGTGTGAGATCGTAGACCGAGAGCCCCGTCATCTGGCCGATGAACCATGAACCGATCAGGACAAAGAGGTAGCGTGCGCTTGGGAAATCTCCTGCCTCAAGCTGGGGCGCAATCTCAATCACCACCGCAACAGCGCCAACCAATGCTGCCGCCCAGGCCAAAACCAGCGCCTGGCTAACCACCTGTGCACCGAAGCGCCTCGCTAAAAAAAGAGAGATGACGAGGCCGCCTGCCACCGCCAGGTCGCCGCGGCTTAAAAAGGCAGCGGAGGCCAAATCATCACGGCCCTCAACGCCAAAAACCGGAAGCGCAAGATCAGCCGCCGCCATCGCTGTCACGGCCAAGGCGGCCAAAGGCAAAGCCATGGCTGCGAGAAAAAGAAGGCGCTCACTAAGACGGGTGAGAAGGAGACGCGCCTGAAAACGACCCGTGATGGCTCGTTCGTGGTAACGCTCAATCACCACCGGACCGTGGCTGTCATCAAATTTTTGCTGCAGGCCCATGCGCCCTCACCTTATCCTGGTGGGCGCAGACTAAGCGAAAAAGCTTAAGCAGACGCCGCCGCGATATCCCGCTTCACCTTACGCGCCTTATTGGACAACGCGTCGTTCTTGGCTTTCGCCAAAAAAGCGTCAAGGCCACCAACGTGATCCACAGAACGAAGAGCGTGGGCCGTGATACGGAACTTGAAGCTCCGTCCCAGCTTGTCACTCATCAGTGTCACATTGCAGAGATTCGGAAGAAAACGGCGTTTCGTTTTGTTTTGCGCGTGGGAAACATTGTTGCCCACCATCGGAGCTTTGCCGGTGAATTCGCAAACGCGGGACATGTCGGACCTCGAACAGGAGAAAATCGGAAGGGCCGCGCCTAGCCACAGCCTTGGACCCCGTCAAGAGTTACGAAGATGTCGGGGCAATCAGGGTTTTCTTTAGGCCTGTCTCAAGCAAGGTTGGGTAGAGCCTTACCCTGGGCAAACCTCACGGACGACTATGACTGACGGATCTTACGCCTTCTTGACGGCGGTTTTAGCGGCCGCGCTGCTCACTCTTTCAAGTGGCGCAGCAGCGGACGGTCCCTTCCCCAAACCCGGCACACCAGCTTGGCAGTCGCTCTTCGCTGTGGACCCGGAGGACGAGCCGATGGGAAAAGCGCCCTACGATATCGGCGTTGGCACCCAATACCGAACGACGTTGAAAGGCGAGCTTGCAAGTTTTGACGTGGGACGGATCTTCCTCACCGTCACCGTGACCGACGCGGGCTATGAGGTGGATTACAAAATGGAGCAAAAGGGCGTCGCGCGCTGGTTCTCCGATGGGGAAGCCACAGCAAAAGCGTCCGGTCTTTTTGGACAGAATGCCGAAATCGTCAGCAGCTACTACTACAACCACGATTACGATAGTGACGATGATTTTCAGAAGACGGAGTTGTTTCGAGAAACCGGCGCGGATCGGCTGAGGCTTTGGTCCCTTCCAAACTATCGTTTCCGTCAGCCTGTGTCCGTGGAACAAGCCCGCGGCGCGGTTGATCCTTTGGGTGCCTTGGTTGCCGTTGCCTTTACCCCGGTTCCCGCAGGGGAAGACCCCTGTAACCGGCGGATTCCCGTGCTCGATGGTCGCCGCCGTTTTGACCTCGTGACCAAGCCTGCGGGCGGCATCCAACGGGTTCGAAGCTCCGGCAAGCACCGGTTTGAGGGCAAAGCCCTCAGGTGCCGGCTGCTGCAGGAAAAGGTTGCGGGGTATAAAGAGAAAAACCGCGGTGACATCGAAGGGGATATCTGGGTTTATCTCGAAGAGGTTCCAGATGAACTGAAAACCGACACGCTCGCCTATGTTCCGGTGATGATTGTCGGCCGTGTGGGGATCATTGGCGCATCACTGCAGGCCAAACGCCCGCAGCTTATTGCGGCCGATGGCACTGTGACCAAGCTTTACTAAGACGTCTTAGCGAAGCCGCGCAGACTGCGAGCCTGTCAGATCACCCTGCAGCGCAAGCTCAGGGTCCTGTGGTTGCAAGTTCTTCCGCAGCTGGAAATGGAGCTGCGGGCTGGACACGGACCCAGAGCGACCGACTTTTGCAACGACCTGCCCCTGGCGGACAAAGTCGCCCTTCCGGACCAAGATTGCATCGGTGTGGGCATAGGCGGACACCCATCCCCCATCATGGCGGATGAGAAGAAGGTTGCCGTACCCGTCAAGTTCTGAACCGCGATAGACCACTTCTCCGTCCGCTGTGGCACGAACCGGCGAGCCGAGCGGCGCGGCGATATTGATGCCATCACTCCGCACGCCATCATTTTGATCCCCAAACCCAGTCATCACCGTGCCGCGCAAAGGCCAGGAGAAACGGCTGCGGCTATCCACCTCCGAAGGGGTCGGCGGCAGCACCGTCTCTTCGATCATCTTCGCTTCTAAGGTCCGCTGTTCCGTCGTCGTGGTGGTGGGCGCACCTGGGGAGGCGAACCCACCATTCGAGGCGACACCGGGGACGGCAATCCGCTGCCCCACCGATAAGGTGTAAGGCGCAACCAACCCATTGGCCGCCGCCAGATCCTGAACCGTCACACCATAGCGGCGCGAAATGCTGTAAAGCGTGTCGCCCGGTTGCACTGGATACATGGTGCTCGAACCAAAGTTCCGCGTCGGCTGTGGCGCGGTACGCGGCGTCGGCACAGCGGGTACGGCCACTTCACCAAACCTTGCTTGCTCGGCGGCCACTTGGCTCGTGCCGCCCATCGGAATGATGATCCCTTGCCCAATGGTCAGAGAATAGGGAGCCGTCAGCTGGTTCTTCGAAATCACAGCGGCAGGAGAGACCGAGTAGATCCTGCCGATCGCATAGACGGTCTCACCGGCTTGCACAGTGTGGAGCAGCTCGCCCGTGGGCGCCGGCGCGTCGTTGCTTTGGTAGCTCAGATATTGAGGAGCGCCGACGGGCGTGTGCCCAGGATCTGTTCCATAGCGCACGGCCGGTGTGTCCTGCGCCGCCGCTGTTGCAGCGGCAGCAAGGAGGGAAATTCCGGTGGCGAACAGGTGGCGATGAGACACGAAAGACATCGTCGGCTCCGCTTCGAAGGTGTTTGACTCTGGGACAGGCCTGCGCCGCTCTCCGTTAAGAAACAGCTAACCTCAACTAACGGTTCGATGCCCCTTCCCGTGGAACGAAAAGCCAGGCAAGGCCCAATTATTCATGACAATTCCCACAAAAAAAGACCTCATCGCCTATATCGAACGCGAAAATGCTGTTCGAAAACAGCCCGTTGACCGTCGCGAGATCGCGCGGGCCTTTGGTGTTAAGGGCCCCGCTCGGGCTGACCTGCGCGCCCTTCTGAAGGAGCTCGAAACGGACGGCAGCCTTCATCTTGATGGCAAAAAAGCAAAACGCCCCGGCCAACTGCCCCCCGTCACCATCCTCGATGTGGTGGGAACCGATAGCGAAGGCGACCTTCTCTGTGTTCTGAGCAAGGTCGAGACCGAACGAAAAGCGATCTTGCCAACAGCTCAAGCCATGAAGTCAAAGCCGCCGATCGGCGTCGGTGACCGGTTTCTTGGGCGACTCTCCGAATCTGGCGGAGAGCTTCGTGCCAAAGTGATTAAGGCCTTCGGCAAAAGCGCCTCGCGCATGCTCGGGGTCTATCAACGTGATCGCCGAGGCGGGCGCGTCGAGCCAGTCAGCCGCAAAGTCAAAAACGCTCTTCTAATTGAGCGCGGCGACACGATGGATGCCGAGAACGGTGATCTTGTTTGGGCGGAGGCGCGGCCGCAAAAAGGATACGGCCCTCCCCGCGGCCGGGTGATCGAACGGCTTGGCTCGGTCGATGATGCTGCGAACCTGTCACTGATTGCCTTGGCCGAGCACGACATCCGCCTGGATTTCCCCGACCGGGTGATCCGCGAAAGTCAGGCCATCGACTTTGCCGCTGATCCGCACCATGAGGATTTACGCACAACGCCGCTTGTGACAATCGATCCGGCCGAGGCGCGAGATCATGACGACGCGGTGTTCGCCGAAGAAACAGAGGACGGTTTCCGTCTTTTGGTCGCGATCGCAGATGTTAGCTATTTTGTCCGCCCCGGGACAGCTCTTGATCAAGAGGCAGAGCGACGCGGAAACTCTGTCTACCTTCCCGATCGGGTCGTGCCGATGTTGCCTGAACGCCTGTCCAACGACCTTTGTTCATTGAAAGAAGGCGAAGACCGGCTGGCGCTTGTCTGCGAAATCGAAATTGGCAAACGCGGCGGCAAGAAATCTCATCGTTTCTTCCGTGCTGTGATCAAAAACCATAAGAACCTCGCCTATGAGCGCGCGCAAGCGATCGAAGACGATCACGAGCCGGGCCCTCACGAGGTCAAGACTCTTTTTAAGGCTTATCGTGCACTGATGATGGCACGTGAGCGGCGCCAACCCCTCGACCTTGATATGCGCGAACGCAAGCTCGTGATGGGTGAGAGCGGCATGGTTGCGGGCGTGACCCGCAAAGAACGGCTCGATGCGCACCGCTTGATCGAAGAGTTTATGGTGCTCGCCAATGTGTGCGCCGCTGAAACCTTGGAAGAGCACGAGCGGACTTGTGTCTATCGCGTGCATGACCGGCCGGACCCGGAGCGTCTTGATGGTCTTCGGCTCTATCTGGAAGGTCTCGGCTACACCTTGCCCAAGGGCGATGAGGTGCGCGCATCGAACCTCAACGGGGTGTTGCAGAAGGCCCGTGAAAAGGACGAGCTCGACATCATCGCCATGTCAGTGCTCCGCGCACAAAGCCAAGCGGTCTATGACACCACCAATATCGGCCATTTCGGGTTGTCGCTGAAGCGGTATGCTCATTTTACCTCCCCTATTCGCCGGTACGCGGATCTGACAGTGCATCGAGGGCTTGTCCGTGCGCTGGGTCTTGGCGCGGGTGGTGAGGATGATGCGGACACGCTGCGCTTACCGAAAATCTCCGAGGATATTTCTGTGTGCGAACGGGCCGCTGTTTCTGCGGAACGCGACACCGAAGCACGGATGCTCGCGGCGTTCTTAGAAGAGCAGACGGGCGCTGTGTTCCATGGGCGCGTCAGCGGCGTTACAAGAGCTGGCCTTTTCATCGCTCTTGATGAGACCGGTGCGGATGGTTTTGTCCCGATGCGGTCGTTGGGTTGGGAAAGGTTCGAGCACGACGAGAGCAAAAAAGCGCTGATCTCTGAGCATTCCGGCGCCGCCTACACGCTCGGCCAACCCGTCCAAGTGCGCCTCCTCGAAGTCACGCCGCTCCAAGGGGGCTTGCGCTTTGAGATGCTGTCGAAACCGCGGCATGCCAAAGACGAAACGCCGCCGAAGACTCGGCATGAAAAAGCCAAGGCTGCAGCCGCTCGAAAAACTTCGGGAAAAAAACGCGCGAAAGCAAAACCGACAACAGCTCCACCGAAATTGACCCGCCGGCCTCGCCGTCAACGGTAAGCTGTCTTTTGTTCAACCGAGTGGTTGATTAATTGCTCGCCTGCATCAATACTCAACCTTATGGTTGAACAAAATGATCTCGACGGGATCTTCGCCGCGCTGGCTGATCCGTCGCGCCGCGCGATCTTGGCCCAATTAAGCCAAGGAGAAGCGACCGTCAGTGCGCTCGCCGAACCTCTTTCAATGAGCCTCGCGGGCGCCTCGAAACATATTCAAGTGCTTGAGCGCGCTGGCCTCGTCCGTCGGCGGAGGGATGGTCGTCAACACATCCTCGCACTGGAGGCCAAGCGCCTTCGCCGGGCCCATACCTGGCTTCAACGCTATGCAGTCTTTTGGACCAACGCGCTTGATGCCTTGGAAGATGCATTAAAGGAGGACACGGATGACTGATGCACAGCTCTTTGATGATCACCTCGTCATCGAACGGCACTTGCCTGCTCCACCAGACAAAGTGTGGGCCTATCTTGTCGACCCAACGTTACGGGAACGATGGTTTTGCGGCGGTGCGACGGATGACAAGGTCGGCGGCAGGATCCTGTTTGATTTTGATGACAGCAAAATCTCGGGTTCCGAGCCCTCCCCCGATAGTGATTGCGGTGACAACCCAACGTTTGAAGGTACGCTGACGGACTATGATCCACCGCATCATATCGCCTTTACCTGGCCTGAACAGGACAGCGACGGAACACATGTCTCGATCACGTTGTCGGCGACCACCACCGGAACAAAACTGCGTCTCGTCCATGAGCAATTGAAACGAGATGACTATAAATCCGGCGTATCGGCCGGTTGGCATGCGCATCTCGATCTGCTGGTCGATCTGGCGTCAGGGCACGCGCCAAGAGACTTCTGGGAGCACTACCGCCCCCTCGAAGATAAGTATAAGAAAATGCTTGGTCTTTAGGCCGCGACTTTCTCCGCCCGCATCAGATCAACAAACTGATGGAAGACGGGGAAACTGTCTTCGGGACCAGGGCTGGCTTCAGGGTGATGTTGGACAGCCATCGCTGGCGCGCCTTTCACCTTGATTCCGGCATTGGTGCCGTCGAAAAGAGACGTGTACGTGGCTTCAACGTGATCAGGTAGCGTCTTCTCATCGACCGCGAACCCATGGTTCATGGAAACAATCTCGACCTTACCTGTCGCATGCTCTTTGACCGGATGGTTTGCGCCGTGGTGGCCTTGGTCCATCTTCATCGTCTTCGCGCCAAGCGCCAGTGCCATCATCTGATGGCCAAGGCAGATACCAAAGAGCGGCATCTTCGCCTCAATCAGCTGGCGGATCACGGGAGCCGCATACTCTGCAGTGGCCGCAGGGTCACCTGGACCATTGCTAAGCACCACGCCGTCGGGCTTGAGCGCAAGAATATCGTCAAAACTCGTCGTCGCCGGCACCGCTGTCACCCGGCAACCCGCCAGCGTCAAACGCTGGACGATATTGCGCTTCACGCCATAATCGATCAGTACACAGTGAGGAACGTGGCTCGAACCTGCCGCCGCCTCGAAGGACATCAGTTTGTCCGTGGTCACCTCTTTAGCCAAATCCAGGCCGACCAAACCGGACCAGGACTTCGCTTTCTCAAGCAGCGCATCCTGATCAAACTGGCCATTGGGGCTATGGGCGATCACGCCTTTGGGCATGCCTTCTTCACGGATGCGGATCGTCAAAGCGCGGGTATCAACGCCGGAAAGGGCGATGATGCCGCGACGGCGGAGCCAGGCTTCAAGACCGAGCCGCGCGCGGTGGTTTGACGGGCTCGTGACCGGCGCCCGAACAATACAGCCCCGTGCTGCGATCGCGGCGTTGTCGGCCGCATTCTCGATGTCCTCATCATTCACCCCAACGTTACCGATGTGGGGAAAGGTGAAGGTGATGATCTGTGCTGCGTAGGAGGGATCAGTCAGAATCTCCTGATAGCCGGTGATGGCGGTATTGAAACAAACTTCACCGACGGCGTGTCCAACAGCGCCAAAACCTTGACCTTCGAGGATGGTACCATCCTCCAAAACCAAAAGACCGGTGGTCCGACGGGGGCTCAACTCTTGACTCAGTCTCAGTGGCACATCATCTCCCGCGGCGCCCTTCTGGCAGAAGCTACCGGGCACCCTTTTCAGCGCAAACGATCGGGGATCTAATCAGATCCGCGCGCAGCGCAAGAGGGAATTGACCATAGGGGCTGCGACCTTTGCGGCCCCTTCGAAGAGGATGACAATGACCGAGCACGGGCAACTCGCAAAGACGATCGCCATGGACATGAAAGCGGCGATGAAAGCGCGGGACGACAAGCTGCGACTGGCGACGCTGCGTTTGATGCAGGCCGCTATTCAGGACCGCGATATTCAAGCGCGGTCCCAGGATCGCTGCTGCGGTCTTGCCGACGACGAGGTCCAAGCGGTGCTGACGAAAATGGTCAAGCAGCGCGAGGAAAGCGCGAAGACCTATGAGGACGCGGGCCGGATTGAGCTGGCCGAACAAGAACGCGCCGAGATTGATATCGTGCGCGCGTATCTGCCTAAACAGATGAGCACCGACGAAATCACCGCAGCCGTCGACGGCGTGATCGCCGACGTTGGGGCCGAGGGGCTCAAGGACATGGGCAAATGCATGGGCGCCTTAAAAGCTGCCTATGCTGGGCGCATGGATTTTTCCGCCGCCAACAAGGTGGTGAAAGACCGTTTAGCCTAGCGCTTACGGCGTTGACGGGCGTTGATGAGGAAGGCCAGTCCAGCCGGGAAAAGCAGCACAGCGCCCGGCACGGGCACCTCACCGATCATGTCATCATCAGCCAAGACGAGGGTCGGGACATACGCACCTGACCCCGACAGTGCTGGGAAAACGACTTGCGGTAAATGACCAAAGGGAACCATCGAGGCCGTGCGCGCCGGATCAAAGATCGGATCAAGGGCTCCATTTTCTAAAGGCATGGTGGTCATGCCGGAAAACGATCCTCCCACCGATCCGCCAAAGCTCGCTTGAATCATCCGAACGGGGTTGTCTTCCGCCCCGCCCATGCCCTGCCCGAGGCCGTCTTCGCCGAGAAAAGGGCCGCCTTTGCCATCAAGGCCGGCTTCGATGATGCGCTGATAGAGGCCCTCTTCGAGTTCTTCGTAGTAATCCCGCACTTGCTCTTCTGAGCGCTGACGAAAAGCATCCACGCCCTCGGTTGGGTAGTGATGCGCGTCCTTCGCTAAGGGATCGAGAGACCCATAAACGGCCGCTGAACTCGGACGAAGCTGACCACCGGCCTTATGGTTCAGGGTTCCCTTGCTTTGGGCCGGACCACCGAAGGCCGCAAAGGCGCCGGACGTGATGACCAACAGCAACAAGAGCACAAGCACCGCGTTCCGCAGAGCAACAGCGCCCTTTGCAGCAACCCATGATGGGGAGTTCTGTGGATCAACAATCTTCAAGAGCGCGATTAACCTTTGATGGCGATGCCCGAAACGGGCTGACACGCTCAAAGTGCAATTTCGCGACCACTTCGCGGGTTTGCTGAAATGTTGAGTGTTTCAAGTGGTGCGGGTGGCGCGAAGTGATTACGCTCTTCTGGTGAGTCGCTTTCCGCCCCCCTTTCTCGATGAAATCCGCAGCCGGCTGCGCGCCTCCGACGTGATTGGTCGGCATGTTCAGCTCAAAAAAGCTGGTCGTGAATTCAGGGGCTTAAGCCCCTTCAACAAAGAACGGACGCCGAGTTTTTACGTCAATGACGACAAGGCGATGTTCTTTGATTTCTCGGCTGGACAATCCGGTGACATTTTTAAGTTTTTAATGCTCACGCAGAATCGCACCTTCCCCGAGGCGGTGGAGGAATTGGCAGGCATGGCAGGCCTCGATGTGCCCCGCGCGACCCCCGAAGAAAGTAAACGCCTGTCTGAACGTGAAACGCTTTTGGGGGTACTGACCGAAGCGGCACGTTTCTTTTCAGCACAACTCAGGGGTGAAGAGGGTTATGGCGCTCGCCAATACCTGCTGAAGCGCGGCGTGAGCGCTGACAGCCTGCAACGCTTCGGTCTTGGGTATGCGCCCGGTGGGCGCGACACCCTCAAACGTTTCCTCCTTGGGCGAGGAATCAACGAAGAGCTGATGATGCGCACGGGTCTGATCATCGAACCCGAGGGCGGACGCGCCCGCTATGACCGCTTCCGCGACCGGGTGATGTTCCCGATCACCGACGCCCGAGGCCGGGTCATCGCCTTTGGCGGACGGGCGCTATCGAAGGATGTTCAGGCCAAATACCTCAATTCACCGGAGACTGAGGTCTTCCATAAAGGCCGCGTGCTGTACAATTTCAGCCGAGCGCGAGAACACCTCAAGGGAGATCAGCCGCTCCTGATTTGTGAGGGATACATGGATGCCCTGGCGCTTGATGCAGCGGGCTTTGCCGCCGTCGCGCCTCTTGGCACAGCGCTCACCGAAGACCAGTTGGCGCTGCTTTGGCGTCTCGAACGGGCCCCTACTCTTTGTTTTGACGGAGATCGCGCCGGACGAGCGGCCGCTGAACGCGCGCTCGATCGCGCTTTGCCAAAGCTGTCGGCGAAGCAATCCTTGCGGTTTGCGTTCCTTCCCGAGGGTGAAGATCCCGATGATCTCTTAAAGCGCGGCGGTCGCGCGGCGATGGACGCGGTCCTCAGCGCCCGAAGTGATCCCGAGAGCACCATGTGGCGCCTCGCGTCAGAACGTCACGGAACAGGGTCCGCCGAACAGCTCGCGGCGTTCGAAACGGAGCTCAAGGAACGCACCCAACAGATCGCGGACCCCTCCCTCAGGGGGCATCTCCAGGCCGCCTTTAAAGACCGCTTCTATAAGCTCCGCGGGGAGCTTTTCGCCGCGAACAAACAACAACGGCGCCCTGGTACCCCGCGCAAAGGCCCTGCACGCCTGTCAGATGCCCTGCGCAACAGGCTGGGCCAAGGCATGACGGCGGGTCGCCAGGGCGTGGTGCGTGAGGCCCAATTGGTGATCGGCCTGATCCACCATCCGCAGCTTTTTCATCAATTTGAAACGGAAATCCTGGCGCTATCTCTTGATGATCAAAACCTAGCGCACTTATGGAGACGCACCATCGATGCGATTGTCGCCGACCCTGCTCTTGACAGCACAACCCTTCGTTCTCAGTTGACGGGTTGGTCAGAAGCGGAAACCACCTACCAGCGATGGTCTGCGGACCCCCTGGTGAAGGTCATCCGGTTCACCCGACAAGATGCGAGCGACGAGGAAGCGGCCGCAGGTTGGCGGGACGCGTTCCTTATCAATCGCCGGCTCAAGGTTTTGAGCGCTGAGGTCAATGAGGCTGGGGCGGAAGCTCACATTGATCCTGGGCGCGAGAAGATTTGGTTGGATTCTGTGCGCCACAGCCTCGCGGTGCACGGTGATGATGAAGCATCTGAGGGCGGCGCTGGCTGAACGATAGCTCCTCCTCCACGCTGTGAGAAAAGGCTCTATGAGCAAGACATCCCAAGCTGTTCGCGACGACAACACGGACAACCCTGTTCTCGATATGAATCTCGCCTCGGTCAAAAAGATGATCGAGGAGGCAAAAAAGAAGGGCTACGTCACCTACGACCAGCTCAACGCCGTGTTGCCGGAAGACGAGTACTCGTCCGAACAGATCGAAGACATCATGTCGAAGCTGTCGGATATGGGGATTAACGTCACCGAGAACGAAGAAGCTGACGAGGAAGATAAAGACAGCGCGAAGGCGACCGGTTCCTCCGTCGCTAAAAAAGAGACCGCCGCGACGGTCACGACCAACACCAAAGCGGACAATGACCGCACCGATGACCCGGTCAGGATGTATCTGCGTGAGATGGGGGCTGTTGAGCTGCTCTCCCGCGAGGGCGAAATCGCCATCGCCAAGCGCATCGAAGCAGGCCGCGAATCGATGATCCGTGCCCTGTGTGAAAGCTCCCTAACCTTCGAAGCGATCACGGTGTGGCGCGAGGAGCTCGAGGAAGGCCGCGTTCTCCTGCGTGACATCATCGACCTTGATGCGACCTACACCGGTGGTCCTGAGAGCCGTCCGGACATGACCCGCCCTGAGGTTGCCGAGCAGGTTCAAAAAGAACAAGAAGCCCGCGCCGCAGAAACCGGTGAGGATGAAGACGAGTTCGATGAGGGCGACCTGTCGTTGTCGGCGAAGGAAGCTGAACTCCGTGACGGGGTGATGCAGACCTTCCAAGATATTGCCGAGGACTTCAAAAAACTCCGTAGGCTGCAAGATATTCAGATCGAACAGCAGCTTCAAGGCGAAGACCTTTCGGAAAGCCAGCAAAAACGCCTGCGCAAACTGCAGCGTGATATTGTCGAGCGTGTGCGCTCGGTTCGTCTTCACAACCACCGGATCGAAGCGTTGGTTGAGCAGCTCTATGCCATCAACCGTGCTCTGATGGCTTTGGAAGGCAAACTCGTTCGTCTCGCCGACAGCTATGGCGTGAACCGCCAAGAATTCCTCGAGACCTATCTCGGTTTCGAACTTGATCCAGAATGGCTCGGTCGCGTGTCCGCTCTTGACGGCCGCGGCTGGCAAAACTTCACCACCAAGGGTCAAGAGCAGATCGTTTTGATCCGTGATGAGATCGGTCAACTTGCCCAGGAAACGGGCCTGACGGTCAATGATTTCCGCCGTATTGTGCAAACGGTGCAAAAGGGTGAACGCGAAGCCCGTATCGCCAAAAAGGAAATGGTGGAAGCCAATCTTCGCCTAGTGATCAGTATCGCGAAGAAATACACCAATCGCGGTTTGCAGTTCCTCGACCTCATCCAGGAGGGCAATATTGGCCTGATGAAAGCGGTCGATAAGTTCGAATATCGTCGCGGCTATAAATTCTCGACCTACGCCACGTGGTGGATCCGCCAGGCCATCACCCGCTCGATCGCGGACCAGGCCCGGACCATCCGTATTCCGGTGCATATGATCGAGACGATCAACAAGATCGTTCGGACCTCGCGGCAAATCCTCAATGAGATCGGCCGGGAGCCAACGCCAGAAGAGCTCGCCGCAAAACTCTCCATGCCGCTGGAGAAAGTCCGCAAGGTGATGAAAATCGCCAAAGAGCCTATCTCCCTCGAAACGCCGATCGGCGATGAGGAAGACAGCCATCTTGGTGATTTCATCGAGGACAAAAACGCGATCCTGCCGATTGATGCAGCGATCCAGTCGAACCTGCGCGAAACCACGACCCGGGTCCTCGCCTCGCTCACCCCGCGGGAAGAGCGCGTCCTCCGCATGCGGTTCGGCATCGGCATGAACACCGACCACACACTCGAAGAGGTCGGCCAACAATTCTCCGTCACACGCGAACGGATCCGCCAAATCGAAGCCAAAGCGCTCCGCAAGCTGAAACACCCCAGCCGCTCCCGGAAGCTCAGAAGCTTCCTCGACAACTAAAAAAAGGCCCGCCACTGGCGGGCTTTTTTTATCGCGCAATTCTCTACGGACGGTCCTAAATCGACTTTTCATAGATCAAGATCACGGCGTCAGCCTCGACAGCTCTATGATCACCTTCGCGAAAGCTGTCATTGTCCAAGTGAGGCTCGTACACCTTGACGAAATCGCCTTTAAGTTGGTGTACTAACGTAAATCCGCGACCCTGCCTAAAATCCTTTGACGCTTTAACAAGTTCGTTTTGCTTGTCGTCATCATTTCCGCAGACGTCGATGTATAGTTTTTTCACGTCAATCTCCTTACTGATCGCAGATGGCGTCGGCTGAGCCGATAAATATGTCCGACTTCATCTGCTCGTCAGCCAAATCGTCGATGACTTGGTCATAACTGCTTAAACGCATGAGGAACGTCCAATAGTCATTGATATTTTCGCTCGTAGTAGCGTCTGTTGCATTTTCGTCTAAATCCTGGTTCCGGGATCGATCCACAACATTAGTAAACGCTACATTTTCAATGAACGGTGTGAAACACGGGCGGTATTCTTCAAGACTTGATTCTATAGCCTCGCCGATACTCAACCGTTTCAACGCCAGTTCCAATTTAGCCTTCTCCGCTTCAGCTTTCTTTGATTCCGCTTCCGGAGATTCAGTATTGAGAACACTGGCTATCGACTCATTCTCGGCCAGTCGTTGCGCGGCCACCCCGGTCGCGAAAATTTGGGCTAGCGCTCCACCCCCGCCGCCAGATCCAACCCGGCCTTTTGCACCAAAACTGGCGAACACTGAGTAGGTATCGATTTCAACACCGCCGTCATTAACGCCCGCGGCAACCGACACATACTTCTTGGCGGGAAGAACAATCGACAAACAAAGCCCAGGAATGGCTGCAGAATCAACGCCCGCTTCTTTCATGCGCGTTGAACAGTCCGTCAGTGCGTCGGCAATCTCTTGTGCCTCTCCGACCGAACGTTCCAAGGCATTGTCTGCGTTGTAATCAGCTTGATCGCGATGCTGAGGGTCGTCATAGTTCGGCCGAAGCGGCATCCACACCGCCTCTGTTCGTTTATAACCAATGGTAATTTCCGGAACGCCCGCCGCCTCAGGCGCAAGCGTCACATCCGCTGCCAATTTTGTTGCTGTTCCGAAAAACATCACATCATTATGCGGATTTTCATACTTCGAAAAAACGCATCCACTCAAAGACAATGCCCCTAGCGACACAAACGCTACTCGATACATAAACTTCCCTCTTCCCACCCTTCTGAGGATTTCAACAATGCAGTCACTTCATCTGCTTGCTCATCATTCTTCATCAAAATAATGACTTGGCAGTCTTCACCCAGCGTCACCCAATTGTTTTGCAGGTAACCAACGCCCACACCTGATCCGCCAACCCATGCACCCCCCATAGTGATGCCTCGCACCCTGACCGTATCGGCAGGATCAGCGCTCCTCACGCGAACAAATCCGAAGTAGCTCTGCGGAACATCCGGCGGTTGTTCCAAAATCTCCACAGTTGTACAGCCACCCACAACAAAGGTTACCGCTAGAAGGATGTTCCAACGCCCCATACTTCCACCCCTTAAGGTGCTACATTAGATCACCCAAAGGGCGAAGTCGCCAAAAAATTGCAGTGCCGCCCGCTACCGACTGCGGGTTGGTGCATTCATGTGTCGAGTTCCGCGAGACCACGACTAAAAAGCGTGATAAAGCACTGACCTGGGCGTTTGGGAGAGCAACATGTCACCGGAATCTATTTTTTCGATCATCAGCATGGCGGTGATGCCTGCTTGGCTGGCACTCGCCATTGTGCCGCTCTTTTTGCCGCGCTGGGGCGGACCTCAAGCGCTGGCGTTTGGGATCGTCGTGCCGCTTCTCTGTTTTGTTTATGCCGCGGTGCTGATGAAACTCTTCTCCGAGGGCAATGGGTTTGACGGCGAGAGCTTTTCATCGCTGGCCAGTGTCATGGCGCTGCTCAGCAACCCTTGGTCAGCGCTGATCGGCTGGGCCCATTTTCTCGCTTTCGATCTTTTTGTGGGTGCGTGGATCGTCCGTGACGCCAGGGTCTCGCGGGTGCCGCACATTTTGATCCTCGTGCCCCTCTTTTTCACATTGATGGCAGGACCTGTCGGACTTCTTCTCTATCTCATCCTTCGTCAGATCCGGCGAAAGTCGCTCATCCCAATGCCGCATCCCTTCGCCGATCGGACATTGGTCTGAACAAGTCGTCGTTCGATGACAGTCCGTGAAGGAGGAACGCCCAATGAATAAGAGTTCGAGTATGATCGGATTTGCGATCTTTCTGGTGATCGTGATTTGGGCCGTCCTCCGTATGGGAATCTTCGGCTAATAGCCGCTGACCTCAGCGATTGCGGCGCGTGTTTCCGCACCCAGGCCCTGCCCAAGTGCTTCGGGGCAAAAACGGCGTTGAAAGGCGGTGATGCACGCATCGATACCGAAGCGTTCAACGCCGTAACCGATCGTCGACAATGCGTCTGTTGCCATCGCCGGCGAAAGAAGCCTCTCTTGGAGGGCGCCAGACCACGGAGCAAGCGCGAGGCCCTCTTCGGCCAATTGCTTCCAGGGAAAGAGCTCGCCGGGATCTTCCTTTCGGTCAGGCGCCACATCGCTATGACCAACCACGCGGTGCTTGGCGATGTTGTGCCGTTCACAGATTCCACGAACAAGTGGGATTAATGAATGAATTTGCGCCGAGGGAAAGGGGCGATACCCGTGCTCGTGCCCCGGGTTCACGATTTCGATCCCTATGGAGACGGAGTTGATGTCCGTCTCGCCAGCCCAGAACGAAACACCGGCGTGCCATGCTCGTCTATCATCCTGGACCAGTTGGAAAACGCGGCCATCCTCTTCAACCAGATAATGCGCCGACACGCCCGCCTCGGGGTTGCACAAGCGGTCGAGTGCTTCTTTGCCCGTTTTCATCCCCGTGTAATGCAGCACCAAGAGCGAAACCGGCAGTCCTTTTCGGTCGCCGTGATTAGGCGAAGGCGTATGCAGAAGATCAAGGCTCATATCGACCCCGTCTTATCTTCTGCACGGGCAACAGTCGCCGCCAAGACTTGTTTCCGATCGGGTTGGTGCGAGCGGAATAGCACGATCGCCACGCCGCTCAAAACAAGAAGCGCGCCGAGAATAACGCGTAACGTGAGGTGCTCACCGAGCCAAAACACCCCAGCAAGAATGGCAAACAAGGTGATGAGAAGGCCCGATGGCGCGATGATGCTCAGCGGCACACGCTGCAGCAAGTAGTAATAGCTCGCATGGCCGAATATCGATGCCGCGAACACAGAATAAAGTGTTGCAAGGCCAACAGAGATCGCCGATCCGTCCGTAACCCAAGAAAAATGGTCTCGGTCAATGATCGCTGCCAGGACGAAGGTGAGAAAGAACCCAACGACACCGAACCAACCCAAAAGCGCAAGCGGTTGAACACCGTCGATCTTTTTCACGAAAATCGCCCCTGTCGCCTCCGCCGCCGTGCCAAGAACGATCAAAAATGCGCCAAGCGGAAGATTCCGTCCGCCCACAAGATCGCCTTCTGCTGTCGCAATAATCAACACACCGGTGATCGCCGCCGCGATCCCTAAACAACGACGCCAGCCAACATGCTCACCCAGAAAGACGACGCCAAAAACCGTCGCGATCACCACATAGCTTTCAGCCACGACTGAACCAATGGAGGCATTCGTCAGCATAATGCCGGTGAACATGAAGGCATAATTGAGCCCGCCAAAGCATGCCCCAGCGATGGCGATACGGAACATTTGACCTGGATACCAACGGAGTAGCGGAGATAAGATCAGGGCAATGATCGCCATCCGCATCGCCACATAGGTGAGCGGACTGATGAGATCCATCGCCACCTTAACGACGGCCATATGCACACCCCAAGAGGCGCAGATCGCGATCAAAAGGCCAATTTGGAACGGGGTCATGCGGGTTCTGCCTGTCGCTCTTGAAGCGCTACCAGTCGGGCATACAAGCCGGCTCGGGACAGAAGGGCGTCGTGCGTGCCTTGTTCGACGACCGCGCCTTGATCCATCACCGCAATAAGGTCAGCATCGCGAATGGTGGATAGTCGATGCGCGATGATCAGCGTGGTGCGCCCCTCTCGAAGACGGAGCATGGCATCTTCGATCAGTCGTTCGCTTTCCGCATCGAGCGCTGATGTCGCTTCATCGAGAAGAAGGATCGGCGCGTCCTTGAGGAACGCACGAGCGAGCGCCACGCGCTGACGCTCACCGCCTGAGAGGGCATTGCCCCCCTCACCAACGCGGGTGTCATAACCGGAGGGAAGACGGGTGATGAAACGATCAGCTGCGGCTGCCTTGGCCGCCGCCTCCACCTCTTCATCGGTAGCATCAAGGCGCCCCATGCGGATATTATCAGCCACCGTTAAGTTGAAGAGGATGGGGGTTTGGGACACGACACTGATGGTTTGTCGCAAGTCATGAAGAGCGACCTTTCCGATCGAGGTCCCGTCAATGGTGATTGCCCCCTGCGGAAGATCATAGAACCGCGGCAAAAGGCCGAACACGGTCGACTTACCCGCCCCTGATGGCCCGACAAGAGCCGCTGTCGCGCCGGCAGGAACATCGAGGTTGAAATCATTCAAGACCGATGTTTCGCTCTCATAGGCAAAAATAACGTTTCTGAACGAAATCGTTGGTGCACGCCCTTTCTCCAAGGACAACGGCTTTGGGTCTTCAGGGCTGGTGATTGAGGGAAGATCATCAACCACACCGAAGACCCGCTCGAGCGCCGCGAGCCCTTCTTGCAGGACAGCGTTCAAGGTGCCGAGGCCCCGCGCGGGTTGAGAGAGGAGCGCCATCGCCACCAAAAACGCAACGAGCTCCGGGCCGGTCAAGAGGCCGCGATCAATCCGAAACGCAGCGATCGCGATAATGAAGGCAATCGATAGCGCACCGATGACCGTGATAATTGGCTCATTGGCCGCACGCAGACGGATGAGGCGCATGACGAGACGCCTTCGCTCTTCAAAAGCTGCGCCTAAGCGTTCCGTCTCTGTTGTTTCAAGTTGATAGCTCTTCACCATCTCTTGGCCCGAAAGGCTTTCGGTCAGAAGACCGGTGATATCCCCGATCTGGCTCTGCACCCGGCGCGCCAAGCGCCTGATGGCCTGGCCAATGACTGTGATCGGTAGTCCAATCAACGGGTAGATCAGCAGCACACAGCCAAATAAGATGGGATCAAGAAAGAGAAGAACGGTGACAAAGCCGATCAGCCGCACAACGTCCCGCGCAGCATTAGGTACACGGCGCAGCGAATCGTTGAGCACATTCATATCATTGGTAAAGCGCGAGACCAGCCCGCCCAGTCGGTTCTCACCTTCCCGGCCCCGACCTTTAAGCTGCATCACATCGTAACGCACGATGGCGCCATACATCCGTCCCTGCACGTCACGTAAGACAGAAGCCCCGACGCCTTGGGCCGTGATTGCTTGCAAATAGAAGAACCCAGCCTGGGCCATCGCCAGCACAACCACCAAGATCGGGCCAAAGATAATGACCTGCCGCGTTGTTACGTTCTCAAACCGTGTGCTGCGATCAGGCTCGAGACCGGCAAAAATCCACTCGGTGACGAGAACAAAGCCGACTTCCGCTGCGGCGAGCCCCGCCATAAAGACGAGCGCGAGCAGAAGCCTCCCGGTATAGCGGGCCAAATGCTCCTTCCAGATCCTCAAAAGGGCCGAACGTTTGGGGGGAACCATAGCTTCCTTTGCCAAGCAGCGAAGGGTGGGTCTATAGATCGCGCCCAAGGGCGGCAAACAGTTGATTGCCTGATCTGTGGTGCTGCTGAAAACAGCCTAACGTGCGTATCATTTAATGGAGCCTTCCATGGGCGAGAAAAGAGCGTGGTCCCTTAAGACTTACCGCGCCGCAACAGGGTTTTTACGGCCAGTTGCCAACGTCGCTCTCAAACGGCGGGTCAAACGCGGGAAAGAGGATCCCGCACGGCTCGACGAACGGCGCGGGAAAAGCGTTCTTCCCCGACCTGAAGGCCTGGTGCTGTGGATGCATGGCGCGTCGGTGGGTGAGAGCCTTTCCATTCTGCCGCTGATCGAAGCCCTCGCCGCGCGGCACTCTGACCTTCGTTTCTTGGTCACAACCGGCACCGTGACGTCAGCGGCGCTCATGGCTAAGCGGCTGCCGGAAGCAGCGATCCATCAATATATCCCCATGGATCAAAAGCATTTTGTGCGAGAGTTTCTGGACCACTGGCAGCCGGACGCCGCCTTTTTCGTCGAATCAGAGCTGTGGCCCGTGATCTTAGGTGAGTGCGAAAGCCGCAACATTCCGATGGCCCTGATCAATGGGCGGATGTCGCCCAAGAGTTTCCAAAACTGGCAGGGCCGGATTGGTGCTGCTCGCGAACTCCTCTCGGTGTTCGACGTAATGGTCGCGCAAAATGAGGAAAATGCCGAACGCTTTCGCGTCTTAAGTGGCCGGGATGTAAAAACCCTCGGTAATCTCAAACACGCAGCCGAACCTTTGCCAGCCTCGCCTGAATTGGTGGCCGAGCTCAAACACGCCATCAGTGATCGGCCGCGCTGGTTCGCGGCCAGCACGCACGATGGCGAAGAGCTCATCACCCTCTCCGCACACCGCGAGATCTTGGCGACATCGCCGAACACGCTCTTGCTGATCGCGCCCCGGCATCCCGAACGGGCGAACGAGATTGAGGCGCTGTGCCAGGGCATGGGTTTTGTGACAGCGCGGCGATCCCACGGCGATGCGGTCACAGCTGAGACCCAAGTTTATCTCGCCGACACACTTGGTGAGCTGGGTGTCTTTTATTCGACCAGTGATATTGCGTTTGTCGGCGGCAGTTTCATTCCTGTCGGTGGGCACAACCCCCTGGAGCCCGCACGGCTTGGCTGCGCGATCATGCATGGCGAGCACGTCTTCAACTTCGCCGACACCTATCAAGAAATGCGGAAAAATGGCTGCGCAGCGCTGGTCAGGAACGAGCGCGACCTGGCCGGAGCTCTTGGTCGGCTGTTGGACGATCCCCTCACCCGGCGAGCCATGTCGGAACAAGCCAAGACGTGGGCGGACAAAAGCGCCGAGACAGTTCTCGACACCCTTCTTGTGACCCTCGGACCGGTGCTCGCCCGCGGCGGTATTGCCCGATCATGAGCCTCAAGGCCCCGCGCTTTTGGCTGGCGGCACCCAAGACCAGTCTAAGAGCCAAGATGTTATCGCCGCTTGGCGCGCTTTATCATCGCGAGGTACAGCGCCGCCTGGCGACAACAGAGCCGTTTCGCCCCGACTGCCCGGTGGTTTGCGTGGGAAACGCCACCATGGGCGGGGTCGGAAAAACACCGTTTGTCCGCATGTTGGCGCGTGAATTGGCGCAAGGCGGGCATCAGCCGCACATTCTCACCCGCGGCTATGGCGGCGCGTTGAAAGGACCGGTTCAGGTCTCACATGATCACCTCGCTGAGGAGGTCGGCGATGAACCCCTTATGCTGAGCCGCGATTTTCCCGTCTGGGTCAGCCGCGACCGAGCCTTGGGTGCGATTGCGGCAGCAGAAGCGGGTGCCTCTGTTATTGTCATGGATGACGGATTTCAAAATCCAAGCCTCGCAAAAGACCGATCCCTCTTGCTGGTCGATGCCTCGAGCCTCTTTGGCAACGCTGAGGTCTTCCCAGCAGGCCCCCTACGAGAGCGCCCTGAAGCAGCCCGGAACCGCGCGGATGCTGTGGTGAGCGTCCTGGCCGATCAGAACCAAGAAACGCCTGATGCGCTTCACGCCTTTGCCGACGACCGACCCCTCGCCGAAGCCTGGTTCAGCATCGACGAGGAAGCCCTGCCGCCGGGGCCATTGATTGCATTTTGTGGGATCGGGCGACCGGAGCGTTTTGAACACTCACTTCTTTCGGCGGGCGCTGACGTTGCCGCCTTCCATGCCTTTGCCGATCACCATCCTTTCAGGGGTCATGAACTCAAAGCACTTATGATAGAGGCCCAGGCGCGGGGCGCGACCCTCGTGACCACAGAGAAAGACTTTGTGCGGCTGACACCGCACGACCGAGCCGGCATCACGCCTATTCCTGGGGTGATGCGATGGCGTGGAGGGGAGCCGATCCTCCGCCTCATCGAGGAGATTTTATGAGCGACGCATCGCTGACGACCGAGAAAAGCTGGGACGCCGACATTGAGCTGCCCGCGGCACGTTCAAACCGTAAGCTAACCATCGGTAAGCGGATCGAAGCGGCTCTGTTCTTGAGCACTTTGAAACTGCTGAAGCTGCTTTCGATCGAACAGGCAGCGGATCTGATGGGTCGCATCCTCCGCACCGTTGGCCCATTCATTTCGGCCGTGCATAAGCGCGGCGACGCGAATTTGAAGCTTATCTACCCGGAGATGACTGATGCGGAACGGTCCGCCATCTTGCGAGACGTCTGGGACAATTTCGGCCGTATCGCCGCCGAGTACGCGCATCTCGGCGAATTGCCGGACCGCATCACGATCGAGAACATCGAAGTTATGGAACCCTACGCCCATGGTCGAGACCAGGCTGTGTTTGTGTCAGGTCACTTCGCCAATTGGGAAGCGCTAGGCGCGACCATGAAAAAAGCGGGGATCCAAGGAGCGACGGTCTACCGTGCACCGAACAATCGACTGGTCGACGAACACATTATTGGTCTTCGTGCAGAACATAGTGGACGGCTTCAAATCCCGAAAGGAAAGCGCGGGGGGCGGCAGCTCCTTCAAGCGCTTAAAGACGGGTACTGCCTTCAGATGCTGGTTGACCAAAAACTCAATGATGGGATCGAAGTCCCGCTTCTGGGCCATCCGGCGATGACCGCGCCGGCCGCTGCTCGCCTCGCCAAAAAACACAATCTCCCCATTATCCCGGTCCAGCTGACACGGCGTCCCGGGTCGCGCTTTGTGGCAACGGTGCATGAGCCGATCGATACGTCAAAGGACAGTGTTGAAGACCTCACGGCTCAGGTGAACGAGGTTCTTGGTAGTTTTATCCTGGCGCGGCCCGATCAGTGGCTCTGGTTCCATCGCCGGTGGCCAGCTGACATCACGCCGTCTTAAGCGGATAGCGCAAACGAAAGACCGAGCCTTCAGGGCCGGTTTCCAAGAGATCACAAGAGCCCCCCAGAGCTTCCATCTGCGCCCTTGCTAAGGGCAACCCAAGACCAGCCCCACGAGGGTTCCGAGCGCCCTTAAAAGGCGAGAAGAGATGCGACTCGGCAAGTTCCGGCACACCAGAGCCGTTGTCGCTGATATGCAGCGCCGCAAAGCCATCGTCCTGCTGGATCGAGAGATCGACCTCCGTCCCCGCTCCGACCGCGTTCAACAACACCTCCGTCAGAGCCGAGATCGCCATGCCTTCATCAGCCAAAAGTGTGGCGTCTTCGCGCGCCGCGGAGACCTTGGTTCGGGCGGGGCCAAGATTGCTGAGGGCCGCATCGATCACGGTACGCAAGGAAACATCCTCAACATCAGGTCGTTGCGGGTGACCCAGCGCCTCAGCACGGCGGCCAAGCGCCAGGATCGCTGTCATCCGGTCATCGAGATACTGCGCGTAGCGATCCGCTGTGGGATCGCCTTGCTGTAAGAGATAACTGCGGATCACAGCCATGCCTCCTTCCAGGTTGCGCGTGTCATGGCGCAGGGCCTGGAATGCGCGTTTAAAGAAGGAGGCGTCGTCACCCATCAGTCAAAGATCGCAAGAAACTTGAGTGCAGCTTTATTGAAAGGTGTGAAAAGTTTCTTGAAGCTGTACTCGTCATAGGCCGCTTTGCTGATCTCACCGAGGGTGGGGTAAGGCGCGATCATCTTGTCAAAAGCCGACATTTTAAGGCCATTCGCGATGGCGAGGCAGAACTGCTGAATGATCTCACCGGCGTGGTCACCGACCACATCAGCGCCGAGGATCTTCCCGCCAGGCCCGACAAGGACCTTCAGGAGACCCTCGGTCTCCCCTTCCGCATTGGCACGGTCATTGTCGATAAAGGGAGCACGGATCACTTCGTAGGAGATACCTTTTGCCTTGGCCTCAGCCTCCGTCATGCCGACATGCGCGAGCTCTGGCTCCGTGTACGTCACCCACGGCGCCATTTCTTCTTGGTTTTTCCCGCCAAGGAATTTGAGAAGAATATTGGTCAAGGCAACTCGGCCATGATACCCCGCAACATGCGTGAACTGACGGCCCCCAGTGACGTCACCCACGCCATAAACCCGCGGGTTGGTGGTCCGCAAACGCTTGTCCACCTTGATGCCGCGCGGTGTGTAGTCAATGCCTGCCGCCTCGAGGCCAAGCCCATTGACGTTGGCTTTCCGCCCAACGGCAACCAACAATTGATCGCCTGTGATCTGTTGGGATTGGCCATCAACATCAACGGTAACGGTGATGTCGCCGCCGCTTTGTTCGACTTTGGTCGCTTTGGTCCCTTCCATGATATTGATACCATCACGGATCAATCGTTTACGGACGACCTCGACAAGCTCAGGGTCGTCTTTGCCAAAGATCTTACCCATTTCGATAACGGTCACCTCACAACCAAGTAGCCGGTGCGCTTGCGCCATCTCACAACCGATTGGTCCGCCACCGAGCACGAGGAGGTGCTTGGGCTGGAAGGTCTGGCTAAAGACCGTTTCATTGGTCAGATAGCTGACATCAGAGAGACCCTCGATCGGCGGGACAAAGGCAGACGAGCCCGTTGCCACGACAAAGTGCTTGGCAACCACTTTGGTGGTGCCCGACACAACTTCTCGTGGGCCGACAAAATAGCCGCGATCACGCAAGACGATGTTGCCAAACTCTTCTTCGAAACGTTCTTGGCTATCATGGTGTGCGAGGTCGTTGATGACCTCGGCGACGCGGCCAATCACCCGAAGAAAATCAACTTCAGGATCGACGGGTTTGATTCCAAACCGCTCGGCACCGCGCATGGACGCCGCGACCTTGGCCGACGCGATCAGTGTTTTGGAGGGGACACAGCCATAGTTGAGGCAGTCTCCGCCCATCTTATCGCCCTCGATCAAGACGGTCTTTTTCCCCGACAAACCCGCGCCGCCAGCAGCGACGAGCCCGCCCGAGCCCCCGCCGATGACACAAACATCGGCCTCAATTGTTTGGGTGATGGTCAAGGCTTCATCTGGCTTGCTCATCGTTCCGCTCGCGTCCGCCATGAAAGTTCTCCAATCTCTGTCTCGTTGATGCGTTGACCAACGCGAAAGTTTCTGGTTATTCGCGCGGTCTTTAAAAGATTTCGGCCGGTGGTCCCCGATGAAACGCACATTCCAGCCCAGTAACCTGAAGCGCAAACGCCGCCACGGCTATTTTGCACGTAAGAGCACCGTTGGTGGCCGTAAGGTCCTGCACGCTCGCCGCGCCAAGGGTCGCAAACGCCTGTCAGCGTAGGCGTCGCGGTCCTTAAGCGCCGTGCGGACTTTGTCCGATTGCGCCGAGGAAAGCGAATTTCCAAACCGTCGTTCACGATGCAAGTGCTCCCGAATGAGCAGAACTTCGTGCGCGTCGGCCTGACGGTTACCAAAAAACTTGGCAACGCCGCGCAGCGAAACCGCATCAAGCGGCGCCTTCGGGCAGCAGTCCGCGACGTCTTTCCGCTTCACGCATCGCCCGGCCATGACTATGTGCTGCTGGCGAGGGAGAGAGCCCTCAGCATTCCTTATGGCGCTTTGCTTGACGAGCTTCGCGCCGCCCTCCTAGACCCCCGCGGTCGACCGGGCGCCTAGCGCCCTTGCAAAAAGACGACACCGGATCAGCGGCAGCGCTCCTTCGGTACAATGAGAGCGCTCCATGGATCGTAATTTTGTTCTCGCAATCGGCTTAGCCCTCGTGATTTTCGTGGGTTGGGAAGCCTTCGTGGCAGGCCCACAACGCGCCGCCTATGAGGAGGCCCAGCGTGAAGCTGCGGCCGCCGCCGCTGAGATTGAAGCCTCGGCCGCCACAGCTGCCGGCGATTTGGTGTCGGATCTTGCAGCGCCGTCGAGCTCGGATGTCACCTTGAGCCGCGACGCCGCGATCGCCGCGGGCCCAGGCCGTATCCCCATCGAAACGCCTGAGGTGATTGGGTCCCTCAACCTGCGCGGCGCAACCTTGGACGATCTTTCGCTGAAAAATTTCCGAGTCGCGCCCGACCCGAATTCAGCGATGGTGCATGTCCTCTCGCCTCGGGAGACGCAAACAGCGACGTATCTGAGGTCAGGGCTGATCGTTGATGGCCGCAGCGATGACACGGCGGCATGGTCGGCGCCCGAAGGCGCTAAGCTGACCCCAGAAACACCCGTGACCCTCACCCGTCAGGCTGGCGATGTGACCCATCAGCTGACGGTGTCCGTCGACGACCAATTCATGTTCACCACGGAGCATAAGGTGGTGAACAATGGCGACGATCCAGCCGCCCTTCTGCCCTATGGCTTTGCTGTCCAAAAAGGCATCCCCGACGACCTGAAGAACTTCATGATCCTGTTTGAAGGGCCGCTGGGCGTCGTTGGCGGTGAGCTACAGGCGAGGAAATACAAAAAGCTCGACAAGCCGAAAAACACGATCGAGGAATCGGGCGCTGGCGGATGGGCGGGCATCACCGACAAATACTGGCTCGCCGCGGCTGTTCCTCCCCAATCGGAGAGTTTCGAGCTCAAACTGACGAAGGTCGATGGCGCACGCACCCCAACCTACCGCTCAAGCTATCAGCTCGACGGCTTTATTCTCGAACCCGGCCAGCAGGCCAGCGTGACCTCGCACCTCTTTGCGGGCGCCAAAGTGGTTGAAACACTGCAACGCTATGAAGACGAACTCGGGATCACCGATTTTGATAAGGCGGTGGATTGGGGTTTCCTCTTCTTCCTGACCCGGCCGATCTTTCACCTGATGCATTTCTTCGCTGTCCTGACGGGCAATTACGGCGTTGCGATTTTGCTTCTCACCCTGGTGGTAAAGGCCCTTCTCTTCCCCTTGGCGAACGCAAGCTATGTGTCGATGGCGGGGATGCGGAAGGTCGCGCCAGAGATGAAGCGCCTGCAAGAACGGTACAAAGACGACCGCGTCAAACAGCAGCAAGAGGTCATGGCGCTTTATAAAAAGCACAAAATCAATCCGGCCGCTGGCTGTTTGCCGGTCTTGCTTCAGATGCCGATCTTTTTTGCGCTCTATAAGGTCCTCTTCACGACCATTGAGATCAGGCATGAGGGCTTTCTCTATATCCGAGACCTGGCGGAACAGGACCCAACCAACATTTTCAATCTCTTCGGTCTCTTGCCCTTTGACCCAACGGTGCTCCCATTACTGGGACCGTTTTTAGGGATCGGCATCCTACCGCTCTTGATGGGTGCTGCGATGTGGGTACAGACGAAACTTAATCCTCCGCCCGCTGACCCCATCCAAGCGCAAGTCTTTGGGTTGTTGCCGATCATCTTCATTTTCATCTTCGCGCCCTTCGCCGCTGGCCTGGTGCTTTACTGGTTCTGGAACACGTTCCTCGGCGTGGTGCAGCAATACGTGATCATGAAGCGGGCCGGCGCCGATGTTGATCTTCTCGGCAACATCAAAGACACCTTCAAACGAAAGCCAGAAGCCGACACCAAACCCGCGGAGTGAGCAATGACACCCGATCAGCTCTTTGATCAGTTGTGGGAGCGTTACGCGGCGCTCACGCCGCAAGCACAAGAAGTGCATCGCCTACTATCAGCACGCGGCGAAACCATCATCAACGACCACGTTGCGTTCCGCACGCTGGACGATCCACGCCTTGGCATCGATAACCTCGCGCGTGCCTTTCTCGAGGTCGGCTACACAGCGCAGGACACTTACGAGTTTAAGGCCAAACGCCTCTTTGCCCGGTATTATGCACACCCCGATCAAGACCTGCCTAAGGTTTTTATCTCTGAGCTCTTGCTGAATGAGTTTTCGGATGACTTGCGGCGAACGATGACAGGACTCGTCGATCAGCTTTCTGACGAACAGCTTGCTGATCCCATGCTCCTCAACAGGGGTCGCCTTTGGGAAACAACCCATACGGACTATGAAAAGCTCTATGAGGAGAGCGAATATGCGGCGTGGCTGTCTGCGTTCGGATTTTGCGCCAATCATTTCACGGTTTTTGTCAATAAACTGACGAGTTTTGATGAACTTGGTGAGCTTGCGCACTTCATTGAAGAAAGCGGTTATCCGATGAACACCGCGGGCGGGCTGATCAAAGGATCGCCAGAGGTTTTTCTCGAGCAATGCTCCACCATGGCGACCAAAATGCCGGTCAGCTTCACCGATGGCTCTTTTGAACTACCAAGCTGCTTCTACGAATTTGCCAAGCGGTTTGAGCTGCCTGACGGCACGCTCTACCAGGGATTTGTCGCAGCAAGTGCGGACAAAATCTTTGAAAGCACGAACCGCTGACTTTATCGACCAACGGTTCGCTCAGACTTCTAAGACTCGATTGTCGCAATACTATAAGTATACCACATATTTCCGGAATAGTCCGGGTTCATTTCAACCTTCCGATACCCATCAGCGAAATCGAGCGCCCGTACAAATGACTGGTCGACATACCCAACCTGGTCATTCTTGTTCTTTTTCATGAAATTTGTCACCACTCCAACGAACAGTTCAGCGAGCGAGACCGCAGCGGTAGCCTTCGGGCCACCAGCAACGCCAGCAATTTTCATCACGGCTGACGACATCGCATCGACAGTTTGATCGTCGAGCATGTCATCGACATGCTCGCCTAGGCTTCGCACATCTTGATCAAGCTCAACTGCCGTCATCACCCAATCGATTTCATTGGGCGGCTTGTCGCTTTGATGTTTGAAAACCACCTTACCGGTGTCGCCCATTTGAAAATGATGTCCACGTCGCACCCCTTTAATCACGCCACTCTCCCAAGTCATCGGAGAATTCACCATTTCGGCAATCGCGGGCCTCAAATGATCTCTGATATCAGCAACATTTCTCTGCCCAAGGAGCAAATCGATGGATGGTAGGCTCAGTTGATCGTCTGCTGCGAAGGAGAAAAATTTAACTTCTGCACGATCGCCAGGAAGACGCTCATGGTTTCGTTTGATGATAGCCTCATGCAGCTTCAAATAGGTCGTGTACATAACTCCTCCATAAACAACCTGGGGAGGAGGTAGGTAGTGATGTTCACAACTACCACTATATATTTTTTAATGCCAGACTACACGGCTAAAGGTAGACAAAGACATGTCTTTATCCGGCCTTGACTACTTACTACTCGAAGTTATTGCTGCGGCGCACCGAAATTACCAGACCATTCAACGATCTGTTCCTCTTCGACCTTTTTAAAGAGGACCGGCGGCGCCTCAAAAGCCTGACCAACCGGCAGCACGTTGAGAAGATCGTCGCTAGCTGACGGCCAAGTGGAGTTGCTGGTTCCAAAGACACTGGCAAGTTTCTCGGCGGTGAAAGGAATCACCGGCGCCGATAGGCTGGCATAGAGCGGAATGAGGTTCAGCGCGGTGCGGACGATCATGCCCGCGCGCTCTTTATCTTCCTTGAAGACGGCCCAGGGCGCGGCAGACTGGAGATACTCATTGCCCAGAACCCATGCCGCGCGCAGTTCAGCGCAGGCTTTACGAAACTCCATCGCCGCAAGATGCTCTGTATAAGCGGCGATCCGCGCTTTGAGATCGGCTTCGAGCTTTGTCTCCGCCTCACCCGGCTCCCCGCCTTCGGGCACCTCGCCATCAAATTTTGAACCAGTAAACCGAACGATGCGGTTGACGAAGTTACCAAGAACATCGGCGAGGTCCTTGTTCACTGTTGCCGCGAACGTCTCGAGCGTGAAGGCCGTATCATCCGACTCCGGTGCATTGGCCATAAGATACCAACGCCAATAATCCGCAGGCAGCAGTTCCAGCGCCTGATCCATAAAAATCCCGCGGCCCTCGGACGTCGAGAATTTACCCCCGTACCAGGTGAGCCAATTGAGGCTCTTGAGTTGATCGACCTTTTTCCAAGGCTCACCAGAGCCCAAAATAGTGCAAGGGAAACTCACCGTGTGGAACGCGACGTTGTCCTTGCCCATGAACTCCACATAGCGAACATCATGGGCACCCTCATCCTCTCGCCACCATTTGCGATAATCTGCACCAAGCTTTTCTTCCGTTGCTGCGATATAGGCGATGGGTGCATCAAACCAGACGTAAAAGACTTTTCCGGGGAGCTCTGGCACCGGAACACCCCAGGAAAGGTCACGGGTGATCGAACGATCTCGCAGCCCTTCGTCGAGCCACTTGTAAGCGATCGAACGGGTCAGCACGGGCCAATCGGGGTGCGCGTCAACCCACGCCCTGACCTCGTCCTCAAGCTTGGACTGCAGCAAATGCAGATGCTTGGTCTTTCTCAACTCGATGTCCCGCGAGCCTGAAATAGCCGAGTACGGTTCAATCAAATCCGTGGGATCGAGCAGCTTCCCGCAATTGTCACACTGGTCGCCCCGCGCCTTTTCATAACCGCAATTGGGGCATGTGCCCTCGACATACCGATCGGGCAAGAACCGTTCATCCGTATTCGAATAGACTTGCTCTTCTTCGACTTCCGCCAGAAACCCGCGTTCTTTCAGTCGCGCAGCGAACGCTTGCGTCAAGGCATGGTTCTGGGGTGACGATGAACGACCGAAATGATCAAAGCTCAGACCAAACTGAGCGCACGCCGCCTTCTGTAGCTCATGCTGCTCAGCGCAATAGGCTTCGACGTCCTGCCCCGCCGCCCGCGCGGCAAGCTCTGCAGGCGTGCCATGTTCATCGGTGGCACAAATAAAGAGCACATCGCTGCCCCGCGCGCGCTCGAACCGCGCATAGACATCCGAGGGCAGCATGGAGCCAACGAGGTTCCCCAGATGTTTGATGCCGTTGATGTAGGGAAGTGCAGAGGTAATCAAAATTCGGGTCATGGCGGACTGATGCCCGCTCCCCTCTCGCAGTGCAACGGGCTGGCAGTCTCAGCCCGTGTCATGCCAAGACTGGCACAGAGAATGCCAAAACGGAGGAACACAACGATGGGCAAACCCGTTTACAGCTTCGGCTATATCCAGGTGAAGGATCATGATGAGTATATGGAGCGCTACGGGCAGCACATTCCCGCGATCATCTCAAAGTTCGGGGGCGAATTTTTGGCGGCTACAAATAGTGCGGTCCTGGTCGAGGGCAAAGCCACTGGGAACTGGGTGGTGCTGTCTCGCTTTCCAAATATGGAGCAAGCCCACGCTTTTATGACATCGGAAGAGTACGCACCCTTTCGTGCGATGCGCCGCGATGAGCTCACCGATAGCAATCTCGTGATTTCCTTCGCCGATGAACTTCCAGGGGTGGCTTAATTGCCGCCCACACCGGGGCCCGAGAAGAGGTAGCTCACGCCCATAAAGGCGCCGATCCGGCTGTCTTTATCGACGATTGGACTCTCGGTGATGTCGTCGGTGAGAAGGTTCATGGTGACAGAACCATTGAGCTGGATCCTCCGGGTCAGGCGCATGCGCATATTGGCGCCGACAAACGGAACAGCCGTCTTCTCTCCCTCAAAGAACGGCCTAACCAACGTCGCTTCGTCGTTCTCCACACCATAGTAGTAATCGACGAAGTTTGCGCTCTGGAACCGAATACCGCCGAGAGGCCTCAAGGAAATCATGCGGCCATTGCTGACCTCAAAGGTGGCGCGCGCTTCGGCTTCAAAACCGTCATGGGTGCCAGAGACATCCGTCATGCCCTGAAGCTGGATGCGCAATCGGCCGATCCGGTGCACAAGCCGACCGCCGACTTCAAAGGTTCCCTCGCGGTCATCCATGCCCGCCAAAAAATCGCTATCGGACGCATCATAACCCTGAAAGCGATAGCGGCTTTCAAAAGATACCGTGGTCGTCGGGGTAGGCTTTGCAAAACGGTAGGAGATGTTGGGGCCAGCAACCGTCAGGTCACCCTTGTTGAAGATGAAAAACGGAACGGGGATGATTTGAATTTCATCCTCGAGGCCTCGATAGGGCTCGACATTCACGGCGAGCGAACCCCCCACGGCGAAAATCGTCATGTCTTTGTAGCGCTCGATTTCCTCCTGTGTCTGGGCCGTGGCCGTACCAAGGAGGGCCACTGCTGGAGCAGCCAAAGAGAGGCAGAACGAACGCATGAGAATCTCCACAGACACGATATCTTCTCACAACCTCTCGGCCGCGTTAACCCTATGGGCGGAATTTGAGGCTTCGTGGGAAGCCTTTTGGTACAGCTTTGCCTGCGCCGCCCCGTCGACCCACCCACGACCGCCAATCTGTCTCAGATTGTTCCCTTCCCGCCTTGTCGGTCCATGTAAGGCTTTCCTTGGCGCGGACGAGCGTCACATCGACCAGAGACGCTGTGCCTGAGCGCTGGAAGATCACGCCTTTGCCCCGCGTCATCAGCGGGACTTCGCCCGCAGGAAAGATCAAAAGTTTGCGATTGGACGTCACGCTCGCGACGTGATCCTTCGGCCCAGGCGCCTCTGCGAGCGCACACACGGCCACCATTTCGGCGCCATCGGCAAGATTGAGGAGCTGTTTCCCTTTCCGCGTGTTGGCAAGAACATCCTTCTCCTCGACCAGCAGTCCATGACCCGCCGAGGAAGCAAGGAGGAAGGTTCGCCCCTCCGCCGCCACCTCAATCGCCATCACGTCTTCCCCCGCGCCAAGATCCACCAAGAGCCGGATGGGCTCTCCCTGCCCGCGTCCACCGGGAAGTTCGGCGACCGCAAGTGTGTAGCTCTTACCATTGGTGGCAAAGGCATAGATTTTATCCGATGTCTGTGCATTGAGCACAAAACGTTCTTTATCACCGTCCTTATACTTAATGGTCTCTGGGTCTTCCGTGTGCCCCTTAAGGGTTCGACACCATCCTTTTTCAGAAATCACGATGGTGACCGGTTCACGCTCCACGAGATCATCAAGCACGACGTCATCATCATCCGGCGCGTCGGTCATCTCCGTCCGGCGAGCACCAAGACCGTCTTTCCCCGTAAAGGCTTTCTTGGTTTCACGCAGTTCGGCGATCATCACCGCGGATTGCTGGTCCTCGGACTTCAAGAGCGCTTTGAGCTGTTTCTGCGCAGCCTTGAGCTCTTTGTTCTCCTTTTTGATCTCCATTTCTTCGAGCTTGCGCAGAGCGCGGAGACGCATATTGAGGATCGCCTCAGCCTGGATGTCGGTGAGGTCGAAGGCTGCGATCAATTCTTCCTTCGGATGATCCTCATAGCGAATAATTCGGATCACCTCATCGAGATTGAGGTAAGCGATGAGGTAGCCAGCAAGAATTTCAAGCCGCTTGGCGATCTTATCGAGCCGGTGTCGCGTGCGGCGAAGGAGCACATCTCGCCGATGGTCGACAAAGGCGCCGAGCACCTCTCGAAGGCCCATCACCCGCGGCGCAGCGTCCGCATCAAGCACGTTCATGTTGAGCGGGAACCGCACCTCCAAATCCGTCGCTTTGAAGACTGCAGCCATCACCGCGTCAGCCGGAAGCGTGCCTGATCTCGGCTCAAGCACGAGACGAATATCTTCGGCACTCTCGTCCCGAACATCGGTGATGATCGGCAGTTTCTTGCCATTGATCAGCTCCGCGATCCGTTCGATCAGCCGCGCCTTTTGAACCTGGTAGGGAATTTCCGTGATGACGATCTGATAGCGCCCGCGACCAAGATCCTCCGTTGACCATTTCGCGCGCAGACGAAAGCCGCCGCGACCGGTGGCGTAGGCTTCCACCAGGCTTTCGCGCGGCTCAACACAGACGCCGCCGGTGGGGAAGTCCGGCCCCTGAATATGATTAAGGAGCGTCTCGGTCCGTGCGCCTGGTGTTTTGATGAGATGGATGGAAGCGTCGATCAGCTCCAACGGGTTATGGGGCGGAATACTCGTTGCCATCCCCACAGCGATCCCCGCCGCGCCATTGGCCAGAAGATTGGGAAACGCAGCCGGTAGCACCGCTGGCTCCTGCCCTTCCCCGTCATAGGTATCACGAAAATCAACGGCATCTTCGTCGATCCCCTCAAGCAGTAGCTCCGCGGCTTCCGTCAGGCGGCTTTCCGTATACCGCATGGCGGCTGCGTTATCACCATCGATGTTACCAAAGTTACCTTGGCCATCAACGAGCGGTACACGGATCGCAAAATCTTGAACCAGGCGCACGAGCGCATCGTAAATCGCCTGATCGCCATGCGGATGGAAGTTACCCATCACATCGCCGACCACCTTGGCTGACTTTTTATAACTGCCATTGGGTGAAAGCCGCATCGCGCGCATCCCGTAAAGGATGCGCCGATGCACCGGCTTCAAACCATCGCGCACATCAGGAAGCGCGCGCGACGTAATCGTCGAGAGCGCATAGGCAAGATAGCGTTGGGACAACGCATCGGTGATCGTCTCGTCAAAGATCTGCTCAGGCGGCGGAGGCGGCGGTGTCTTGGTGCGACGGGCCATCAAGTTCCTCTGTGGTCAAAGACCCTCGTTAGGAACAGCCGCGCCAGCGATAAAGCCCGAAGTTTTCCGAATTCTCCGCCGGTGGGGGGCGCCGGTTTCTTCGCGCCCACTGCGAAGGATCAGGCCCGGTGAATGCGATTCTTCGATGCGAGTTAGGGTAAACAAAGAATTTCAATGATTTGGACGGTTTAATGATGATCTTATGAGCGTGATGTGATATCAGAACGCTTCGGGTATTTTTGATACGCCGTGGAACGCTTCTTGCTGGATCCATGGCAAAGAGGGGAACGACGATGAAAAACGTTCTGATCGGCTCATTGGCGGCCATCGCCACATCAATCAGCGCAGCGCAGGCTGCCTCGATTTTGGACTTCACGGCTGACATTCTTTCGCCCGTGTCGGGCAATAACCGCACCGCGACGGAAGATGGTGTGCTGTTCACGATCACAGGCAAGCCGCAAGCGGTGAACAACAGTCAGAGCTTTGACGGCGGAACACAAGACTTCTGCCAAAGCCAAGGCGGCGATCTTGCGTGTGTGCGTGACGGACTTGGGATCAAGGACGACGAGCTGACAGCCACGCCGCGCCCTGACAATGAGCGCGCGACGATCAAGAGCAAAGCGATTGACGTGCATCGCATCTTCCTGCTCGATCTTTTCAAGAGCAACGATCCGAAGCTCGGTGCTGAGCAAGCACGAATTGATCTCTATACAGCTGATGATCCAAGCACCGTGGCCATGACCATTCGCGTGACGGCTGATGAAACCAAATCGCAAAACAACGCGGGCTTTTATGCGATCGATGTCGGCCTTCCGGACGTCGTCAAAATGGTCTTCCGTGCCAATCAGCGCTCCGGCACCGATGACAAGAACTCTGACTTTGCGGTCGCAGGCGTCGAGTTCTCGGAAATGCCTGTCCCGGGCGCTGCACTCCTCTTTGGCACAGCCTTGTTCGCTGGCGCCGCCGCTCGCCGCAAACGCGCCTCTTAAGGCCAAAGCCGAATACATGGAAAAGCCCGCCAGCATGGTGGGCTTTTTTGTTGAGGGTCACAGCGCACTTTTACTCGGCAAAATTGTGGAGGTTGACCCGCGCTTTTGCGACACGGTCCAAGGCTTGAAGCTCTTCAAGGAACGAACGCAAGATCTGTAGAGGGATCATATTAGGCCCATCCGACGGCGCATTATCAGGATCCGGATGGGTTTCAGCGAATATGCCTGCCACCCCTACCGCGACCGCCGCACGCGCCAAGGTCGGCACCATCTCGCGTTGACCACCAGACGTTCCGCCTTGCCCGCCTGGCTGCTGCACCGAGTGCGTGGCGTCAAAGATCACCGGGGCGCCCGTTTGCTCCGCCATGGTTTTGATGCCGCGAAAATCAGTGACAAGCGTGTTGTACCCAAAGCTCGCGCCGCGTTCTGTGACCAGCACGTTGGGGTTTCCTGCACCGGTGATTTTTCCGACGACATTTTTCATGTCCCAAGGCGCCAGAAACTGACCCTTCTTCACCTTGATGATCCTGCCGGTTTCCGCAGCCGCCACGAGGAGATCCGTTTGCCGACAAAGGAAAGCGGGGATTTGTAAGACATCCACCACCTCAGAAACCGGAGCGCACTGCTCACGCTCATGGATGTCGGTAAGGACCGGAATGCCCAGGGTCTCACGGATCTCCGCAAAGATCGGAAGGGCCCCATCAAGACCAAGTCCGCGTTTGGAGCCCAGACTGGTCCGGTTCGCCTTATCGAAGCTCGTCTTATAGCAAACGCCGATGCCCAGGTCGGTGCAAATCTCTTTGATGGCCGATGCGGTCTCGAGCGCGTGATCGCGGCTTTCCATCTGGCATGGACCGGCAAAGAGCATAAACGGGGCGGTGTTGGAGATGACGATATCGCCAGCTGGCGCCTTGAGTGTCACCTCGGTGTTGATCTTGGTCATAAGCGGGCCTTATCGGGAGGTCTGATCAAGCGCAAATAAGCGCTGCTTTGTTCATAAGAAGAAAAACCATGCCCGCAGAATCCTCGCCCCCTGACTTCGCCGTGGACGTCGCCGCCGCGGCCGCTGAGACCGTGAAAGTGGAAATGGATGGGCTTCGAATGTTGGCCGAAGCCCTTGTGCCCGACACCCCTCTATCGAAAACCCTTCAAGAGGCAATTGGAGTTATCCTTGCAGCTGAAGGTCGTCTGATCGTCACAGGCATGGGCAAGTCGGGGCATATTGGTCGGAAGATCGCCGCAACCCTCGCCTCCACCGGTCAATCATCAATGTATGTCCATCCGGGCGAAGCAAGCCATGGCGACATGGGGATGATCGAGGAACGCGACGTCATCTTGGCGCTGTCGAACTCAGGCGAGACGCCTGAACTCAGTGATGTCCTTGGATACGCTGGACGATTTGGTATTCCGTTGATTGGAATGACGTCAAACCAAGACAGCACGCTCGCTCAAGCGGCCGACTGGCCGCTGGTGTTACCAAAAGCGCCTGAGGCGTGCAGCGAGACGTCAGCGCCGACAACCTCAACCACGCTCATGATTGCTTTGGGCGATGCGTTGGCGGTCGCGCTTCTACAAGCCCGGGGCTTCACCGCGGCGGATTTCAAAACGTACCACCCCGGCGGAAAGCTTGGTGCCCAATTGCGGCGGGTCAGCGATCTGGTGCCTGAGGGACGGATTCCGCCCCTCGTCTCAGAAGGTGATCCGATCACCGAAGCCGTTCGCGTGATCAGCGATGCTGGTTTCGGCTGCGTTGGCATTGTGAACGCCAAGGGGAATTTGATCGGCATCATCACGGACGGCGATCTTCGACGCCAGTTCGATGATTTGGTGGGCGCCGCTGTCGAAGACGTGATGACACGGAACCCTCGCACGGTGGCCCCTGACACGGTGGCGGGGGAAGCCCTGAGCTATCTATCGAAGACCGGAATCACGGCTCTTTTTATCGTAGAAAATGACCGCCCCACATCGCTGTTGCATGTTCACGACTGCCTCAAGCAGGGTGTTCTCTAGAACATCCCAAGGTCCTGAAAGGTCTTTGAAAGCTTAGTGGCTTAGACGTGATCGGCGACAACAAAAGCCTGCGTCATGACCGATCGTCAGAGCTGGAAAGCTACGGGCGCTAGCCCCGATGACCACCTGACAAGGGCGGGTAACCGCGTTTTTGCCTGCATGGCATTGCTCGCAGGTTTCAGCGGCGCCCTCACGACGCTTGGCAATGTGATCCGAGGCGGAACGGACCCGGTCTCTCTCACGGTGGCCGCTTTAGGAATCGGCTACTGTTTTTTCGCGGGCACCGCAGTCTTCTGGCTAAAGAGCATCCGATCCCTCATCATCATTGGGTCATCGGTCGTTATTCAAGGGGTCTTGATGTGGCTTGCCATTGTGACCGGCCTCCTTCTGTCAACACCGATCCTTTACCTCCTGATGATGGTTCCTGCACTGACGGCCATATCGGGCACATGGGCCGGAGCTCTCAGTGCGGCTGCCGCCATCGGCTCGTTCGTGCACATCTATATCGTCAACCACGCTGATGATCAGATCCTATATGTTGCCTCAAGCTATATCGATTGGCGGTTGGTGATGTTCGCCCTTTCGGTATGTGCTGTCTTTTTGTGGGCAGGCACATCAGTCTACCACGACCAAATGATGAAGGCGGCACGGCATTTAGAAGCGTCACGGGTGATTGCGGAAACATCAGAGCGGGCGAAATCGGACTTCCTGGCCAATATGAGCCATGAAATCCGAACACCGATGAATGGTGTGATCGGCATGCTCGATGTCACCCTCGCACACGAGATGCCCGCGCATCAGAGGAAGAGCCTTGAGGTGGCGCGACGATCAGCGGAATCCCTCATCCGCGTCCTCACCGATATCCTTGATCTTACCAAACTCGAGCAAGGCCATATTGAGATTGATCGCAAACCGACCAACCTCCAACACTTGATTGAGGACGCCGCCACACTGTTTTCCTCGGCCGCCGCTGCAAAAGGCGTTGATCTCCTCACCAAAGGCCTCAAGGGATTACCGCCCTATGCGATGCTTGATGGCCAGCGGACAGGGCAGATCTTGAGTAATCTCCTCGCAAACGCTGTCAAATTTACCGATGACGGAGCAATTACGCTCAGCGCGCGCTATCACGATGGCGTTTTGATGATCGGTGTCGAGGACACAGGCTGCGGCATACCCAAAGACTTCCTACCATCGGTATTCAAACGTTTCCAACAAGCAGAAACGGGCGCGTCGTCTCGCAAGGGCGGAACGGGCCTTGGCCTTGCTATTTGTCGTGACCTCACCGAGCTGATGGATGGACATATCGGTGTGACAAGCGAGGAGGGTCAGGGCACGCGGTTTGACGTCGCCCTCCCCGCACCAGTGTCTGAGCTCGCTGAACATGGCGCCGAACAACCAACCGGTTCTACTGTCCCGGTGGCTGGTCAACGCGAAGACATCGATCCGCGTCATATTCTTGTTGCCGAAGATAATCCTGTCAATCGATCGGTCATCGGAGCGTTTTTGACGAGGCTCGGCCATAGCTTTGTCGAGGCAGAGGATGGTCATGAGGCTTGCGAGTTCGCTCGCGAGGGTAATTTTGACATGATCATCATGGATGTCAGCATGCCGCGATTGGATGGTATCGAAGCCACGCGCTTCATTCGTTCGCTCGATATTCCAATCGCCGATGCGCCAATTGTCATGCTCACAGCCCATGCCGAGGAACGCTACATCAATGCCTGTATGGAAGCGGGCGCGGATGCCATTCTGCATAAGCCGATCACGCGCAACGCACTGGCCGATGTCATCGCCGGCGTTATCCAAGACTATGAAACCGCAAACACAGCCAGTGTGGCCGCGCGGTAGTGTCTCGCCTGCCCCAGGGCGCCAATCGCTCTAAATAGAGCGGATGATATCTGATCCTGTTCTTGTTTGGTTGCGCGAAGACCTGCGCCTTAGCGACAACCCTGCTCTGCGGCACGCCGCCGACACCGGCAGGCCTGTTGTGTGCCTCTATGTCCTGGATGACGAGACGCCAGGGCCCTGGGCCATGGGCGGCGCACAACGCTGGTGGCTGCACCATTCACTCCGCACACTTCAGGAAGCGATCAACAAAATCGGCGGTGTTCTGATTTTAAAACGTGGTCGCGGCGAAGAGGTTGTGCCCGAGGTCTGCAAGGAGCTTGCGGCAACAGCTGTTTATTGGAACCGCCGCTATATGTCTTGGCAGATTGAGCAAGACAAAGGCTTGAAAGCAGCCCTTTCCGACGACGGCGTCGATGTTGAGAGCTTTAACGGCCGCCTTCTTAACGAGCCATGGACGATCAAAACCAAGACCGGTGGCCCTTACCGGGTGTACACCCCCTATTGGAAACAGGTGCAAACGCTCGATCTGGAAGATGCCATTCCAGCGGTCAGAAAACTAAAAGCACCAAGCCCCCTACCAGCCTCCGATGACCTCGTCTCATGGAACCTGCTGCCCACCAACCCCAACTGGGCGGCAGGGTTTGAGCCCATCTGGGAACCTGGCGAGGCGGCCGCCCTCCGGCGATGGCGGGCATGGGTCAAGACCTATGCAGGACGCTACAATAGCGAACGCAATAGGCCTGATCTCGACAGCACATCGCGCATGGCTCCGCATATCCATTTTGGTGAAATCAGTATTAAGATGATGTACCGAGATGTCTCTGCCCTCATGGCGGATGGCGCCATTGATGCCGAGGAAGGCAAGACCTTTCTTTCTGAACTTGTGTGGCGTGAGTTCAGTTACCATCTTCTTTTCTATAACCCTGATATGTTCGACCTCCCGCTCAATAAGAAGTTCACGGAATTTTCTTGGGAGAACAGCGATCGATACTTTGAGGCATGGACAAAAGGCATGACGGGCTACCCGATTGTCGATGCGGGCATGCGGCAACTCTACCAAGAAGGCCACATGCATAACCGTGTCCGGATGATCGTCGGCAGTTTCTTGGTCAAAGACCTTCTTGTCGACTGGCGCCGCGGCATGGCCTGGTTTTGGGACACGCTGGTCTGCGCTGATGCGGCGGCCAACACGGCTAGCTGGCAATGGGTTGCTGGCTGCGGGGCGGATGCTGCTCCATTTTTCCGTGTCTTCAACCCGGTCACCCAAGGCGAAAAATTCGACCCTGACGGTGCGTATGTCCGCCGCCATGTTCCCGAACTCGCGCATGTGCCGGCCAAACACATCCACGCGCCATGGAAGGCGCCCAAGGACGTTCTCGAACAGGCCGGGGTGCGTTTAGGCGACAGCTATCCAGAGCCAATGGTCGATCACGCCCGGATGCGCGAAGAAGCACTCAGCCGGTATCAGGCCATCAAGTAGCGCCACGGTTCAGCGTTGTAGCATGACGCCGCTTGCACTCGTTCGCCCAACACGGGAAAGGAGGCGTTATGGTCCGACCCATCCGCCTCGACTTCGAAGGAGCGTCCGGCGCGAAGCTGTCCGCTCGCCTCGATGTGCCCTCTGGTGCGATTGGCGCCTACGCGCTTTTTGCCCATTGCTTCACGTGCTCAAAAGACCTGACGGCGAGCCGCGCCATCGCAACAGCGCTGACCGAAGCCGGCATCGCCGTTTTGCGGTTTGATTTTACCGGTCTTGGAGGCTCCGGCGGTGATTTCGGGCACACCAATTTTTCGATGAATTTGGGCGATCTGCAACGCGCCGCGGATTTTCTCAAAGAAAACTACGAAGCGCCGCAGCTTCTGATTGGCCACAGTCTGGGCGGCGCGGCCGTGCTTGCCTCTGCTGCGGCAATCCCATCGATCCGCGCCGTCGCAACGCTCGCAGCGCCTGCCGATGTCCATCACATCACCAACCAATTCGCTGAACATGTCGACACGATTGATCAAGAAGGACGTGCCGAAGTGTGCTTGGCTGAACGCCCCTTCACGATCGAGAAGCAATTCTTGGATGATATTGAGCGACACGACATCAAAGCGTCGGTGGCTGCGCTCAAGAAACCGCTTCTGGTGCTGCACGCTCCGACTGATCAACAGGTTGGCATCGAGAACGCGACGGCCATTTTCAGTGCCGCCAAACATCCCAAAAGTTTTGTGTCCCTCGACTCCGCTGATCATCTTTTAACAAACAAAACGGATGCCGCGTATGCTGCCTCGGTCATTGCGGCGTGGGCGCATCGATATTTGGACCTCAATTGTCCCCATGCCAAGGGCGCCGACGAAGAAGCGATGGGCATCGAAGTTCGCGAGACCGGCCAGGGTAAGTTTCAGGCCATGGTCTCGACAGGCCCGCACCGCTTTATCGCTGACGAGCCGACCGACGTCGGAGGCCTTGGATCTGGCCCAAGCCCCTATGAGTTTCTTGCAACATCGCTTGGTACGTGCACATCAATGACCATTCGGATGTATGCGGAGAGGAAAAACCTCCCGCTCGACCGTGTCACCGTGCAGGTCGAGCACGAAAAGCGTCACAGCCAAAGCGCGATCGACGCCGGAGAAAAAGAGCCTCCTATCGATCACTTGACCCGGCATATTCGCCTTGAAGGCCAACTTGACGAAGCGCAAAGACGGCGGGTGCTTGAGATCGCCGACCGCTGCCCCGTTCACCGCACACTGGAACGCGGCGCGGTGGTCATAACGAAAGAAGTAGACGGATGAAAGCTTCAGACTGCCAAGATATGAGCGACGTTCGGACAGAGATTGACAGGCTTGACGCCGCGTTGGTCGATCTGCTCGCCGAACGCTGGACCTATGTCGACCGGGCATGGCAACTGAAACGCTCCCCAGAAGAGGCGACCGTTCCCTGGCGGATACAGGCCGTGATCGATCAAGTGCGCGCACGCGCCGACGAGAAAGGCCTTCCGCCGTCCCTCGCCGAAGCGCTTTGGCGACAAATCATCGGCTGGGGTATCCAGTACGAAGAAGAAAAACTGAAAGAACGCCCATGAGCGGCGATAAGCCAGAGGAACTCTCACCCAACATTCTCTCCGTCTTTGAGGGTATGCGGAAAACCTTTCAAAAGGAGCATCCGCTTTTTGGTCAATTGCATTCGCGGCCCGTGAGCGCCAGCCGTGGGAAGTTGATCATCGAACTCACGCCAAGCGAGAATTTCATGCATCAGGGTGAAGTGCATCCCGGCTTCATGACCATCATTCTTGATACCATGCTCGGGGTCGCGGTGTGGTCGATGCTGGAAAAACTGACACCGATTGCGACGATTAATCTGCAAACGGATACACAGAACCACGCCCAGCCCGGCAAGGTGATCACATGCGAAACGCTGTGCGAAGGAATATGTGACGACGTGGCGATCGCACGAGGTCGTGCCACGTCCGAGGACGGCACGCTTCTCTCCACCGCCGCAGGGACCTTCATTGTTGGCACGCGCAGCGCGCAGGTGAGCCGCATATGAGCCGCGACCTCCTCACCCCCGGCCCAGAAACCCTTGCACGGATCAAGGATCTGACCGACGAGTCGCCCATTTCGTCTTGGTTTGGGCTCGAAACCAGTCTCGAGGACAACGAACACCGCTACAAGCTCACCTTCGATGAACCCCATATTGGCAACCCGATGATCCGTGCCCTGCATGGTGGCGTTGTGTCAGCATTCCTTCAGCATGCGGCGACACTCGAGGTCTTAAGTCGTATTGGTCCCCAGGTGAAAGCACGCTCGATCAGCGTCCACACGAGCTATCTACGCGGCGCACGCGATCAGGACTTCGTGGCAGCGGTGAGCATCGAACGGATCGGTCGTCGGATCGCCTTCGTCGAAGCGCGAGGTTGGCAAGGCTCTCCCGACGAGACCGTTGGCTCGGCCGCGATCGCGCTTCGACTGTTCGAGGACTAAGCCTTGCGGAAAGACGTCGCTTTGGTGAGAAAGCCGATCATCTGATTTTCGGGCCGAAGTCCGACCTCGCCGAAAAGCTCCGACAACGGCTCATGGCAATAGCTGTCGTAATAAGGCTCATGAAACGCGCGCGGAAAGCTCTCCAGCATCAAATCCATGCCTGTGTCACCATATTGGACACTATCGACATGGACGTAGAGCCCGCCCGGCTTGAGCGTTCGCGCGATTTCAGCGGCGACCTCCCGCCGGACCTTGGGCGGCAATTCATGGAAGAGATAGACCGTGGTCAAAATGTCTAAGTTTCCGTCCGTCAGCGGTAAATCTTCAGCAGCCGCACGCACGAACTCTGTGTTTGTTGCCTTCACCGCCGCTTTTCGCGCTTCGTCGAGATAGGGCTCAGAAAGATCAACAGCAGTGATCTGGAGCTCAGGCACATTGTCGACGATATCACTGAGAAGGCGTCCGGTGCCGCACGCCACGTCAGCGAGATGAACACCCGACCGATGGCGCCCTTCATCCTCTAACCGGCGAACCTCGTCCATGATCAATGCAAGACCACGGCGCCGCATAGCACTGGCCGATCCGGTGAAAAGCACTTCGACTTGCGTATCATAAACTTGGGCTGATTCCTCAGACAGCCAACCATCCGACTGGAAATGAAAATTTTGTTTGTAATAGGTCGGCAGATCATCCTCAGCGATGTCCCGTACCTCGACGCCGCCGCCCTGTCGATTGGCCCGGCGACTGACTTCCCTTGCTTCCTTAAGGTAGGCCTGCGCATCACGGATGATTTTGCTTGGCCGTGGTGGATGCCGCAAATCCTTTGGCATCACGTATCGGCCTGCTTCAATATCTGCCCATTCATCTTGGAAGAGACGAAAGAACGCGCTCCGCATCTCTTTCATATCGGGCACGGGTGTTCTGCTGGGCCTTGGCACCTCGCCTGGTTTGGTCATGGGACCCACCATATGTCGGCCAGCGACATAAAAGGCGGTGTACCACCCAACCTTGGCCGTCGAGGCAGCACCGTAAGCCATCCGTTTAAGCCTTGTTTCGATCGCACCTGCCACCATCACGTCCTCCTATGAAAGACCGCCACCGCCTCGATATGGGAAGACCAGCCAAATTGGTCGACCATCACCAGACGAGTGAGATCATAATCAGCCGCGAACATCGATACATCCCGTCCCAACGTCGCGGGGTTGCACGATACGGCCACAATGGTCGGGACCCTAGCCGCGGACAAGGCGCGCGCTTGCTCGAATGCCCCTGCGCGCGGCGGGTCAAACACCGCCATATCGAACTCTTGGAGCTCTGACGCCTGGAGAGGTCTTGCAACAAGATCACGCTTTAACGCCGCCACGTTTCGGTCCGCCGCCTTCGCCGCGGTCTGGAGAACATCGATGGCGGGGCCATAACCCTCGACCGCGACCACATCGCGGCCGTCACTCAGCGGCAAGGCAAAGGTCCCGATCCCGCAATAAAGGTCAACTGGCCGCTCGGCACCCACCGCGGCATCGAGGACTTCTTTTGTTAGCGCCACTTCGCCGTCCTTCGTCGCCTGAAGAAATGCACCAGCTGGCAGCGCCACGGAAACACCGCCGAGGGTGACGAGGGGAACACGCCGTTCCGCGGCCGTCACCCCATCAGCGCTCAGCCGGGCCAAGTCGTGCTCCTCCGCAAAGGCAGCCAAGCGCTCTCGCGCGGCAAACGAGAGCTGCGCCTCATCCACGCCATGAAAAGCGAGATCAATCCCTGTCTCGGTCAAGGTGGCTTGCGCATCAAACGAGGGCGGTAGTTCCGCATGCTTATCACGCGCCAACGCGGCTAACGGTTTGATCAGGTCAACGATGGTCTCTTGCAAGACATCGCAAGTACGCAGGTGAACAACTTCGCGGCTGCTGAGGCGATGAAAACCAACGCCCTGAGGAGTGACAGCAAACTTGGCCCGCCTACGGGATTTTGGAGGAGATCGATAATAGCAATTGATCTCTGCATACGGATAGGATTGCCGAAGGGCTGCAAGCAATTTCTCCGCCTTGAGGGTCAGCGCGGCCTCTTCGCCCCAATGCTGAAGGGTACACCCTCCGCATCCATCACCAGGCAACCCAAAATGCTGACAGACCGGCGAATGACGCGCTGTGCTCTCACTGAGGCGCGCTAAGACATCCGCGCGTTTTCCGCGCACGACCACCCGCACCTCTTCACCGGGAAGGGCGAAGGGAATGGCCATGTCCGCCGACCATCCGTCTCCGGAAGAGGTCGCCGTCTCAACGGTGACGGTTGCCTCTTCTTTCCGTTCTCGTTTGTTTTTTCTTTTTTTAGATGGTCGCCTTGTCCGCATAGAGCAGAAACTCCGTCGTCCCTTCACCGCCGAGAATAGGGCTTTCCGTGATCGGCCGGGTTTCCCATCCAAGATCAGTGATCGCTGAGACCACATGATCTATCAGAAATTGCCGCTGCTCCTCAAGCGGGGGAAGGACGCGGCCGTTTTTACCGATCGCCTCACGACCAAGCTCAAACTGCGGCTTGAGGAGCGTGATGAGTTTGGCGTTGTTTCCGGTGAGCGCGAGGGCCGTCGGCAATGCCTTGGTCACGCTGATAAAGCTCACATCGCAGACGATCAAATCGATGGTGTCAGGCACCATAGCGCTGGTGAGGTCGCGGGCGTGTGTTTGTTCGAGGCTCACCACTCGCTGATCCACGCGTAGGCGTTCTGCTAACTGATGATGGCCAACGTCCACGGCATAAACCTTCGCAGCCTCGGCCCTTAAGAGAACGTCCGTGAACCCACCAGTGGACGCACCAAGATCGAGACAAACCTGGCCGGCAGGGTCGACCTTATAGTGCACGAGCGCACCGAGCAGTTTAAGGGCTGCGCGGGAAACATAGTCATGAGCACCACTGCTGACGGACAAAAAAGCGCCGCCAGGGATCTTGGCGCTCGCCTTTGAAGCCACCAAGCCATCGACAAGAACATGCCCCTCACGGATCATTGCTTGCGCGCGTGACCTTGTCGGGGCCAGGCCTCGTTCAACGAGCGCCTGATCAAGACGCATTACTCAGCGACGTGAGAAGCGGTGCCGGCATCCACCTCGAAGGCGAAGGTTTTGAGGGTTTCTTTGGCGATGGTGTCGGCGGTGAGGCCGGCTTCGATGTACATGTC
>JBCBUC010000025.1:0-56202 GCA_039818345.1 Pseudomonadota bacterium
TTTCGAATTGGCGGTCAGCACCAGATCCCCTAGGCCTGAAAGACCGCCCATCGTCTCATGCCGCGCGCCCATGACCCGGCCAAAGCGCTGAAACTCGGAAAATCCCCGCGCAATGAGCGCTGCCTTAGCGCTTTCGCCAAACCCCTTCCCAACGGCAATGCCGCAAGCGATCGCCAAAACGTTTTTCACCGCACCGCCAAGCTCGGCGCCCATCAGGTCATCGCTCGCATAAGGGCGAAACGACGAGGTCGCGAGCCGCTCGAGCCAAAACTGTTGGGCCTCGGGCGATGACGCAGCGAGCGTGACCGCGGTCGGTAAACCCCGTGCAACATCGGCCGCAAAGCTCGGTCCTGATAAAACGGCCGGCTCTGCTTCAGGCCACGCCTCTTCAAGGACATGGTGCATCGGCGCGAGCGTGCCCCGCTCCAATCCCTTTGAGCACAGCACCACCGGCATAGGGGCCCGATCGGCGGCGTTCCTCAGCTCGATCAAGACACCGCGGCTGTGTTGCGCAGGCACGACGAACACCACCGCCTGCGCCGACGATACTCGGGAGAGATCCGTCGTGGCCTCAAGCGGTGGAGGAAGATCAACGCCAGGAAGATAGCGCCTGTTCTCCCGCTCTTCATTAAGCGCGCGCGCATGCTCTTCCCTCCGTCCCCAGAGGATGGTGCGATAACCCTGATTGGCGATAAGAACCGCCAGAGCTGTGCCCCATGAGCCGGCGCCAGCGACAAAAATTGGGCGATCATCAGCCATCAGACCTTCACACCCCTCCTACCCTTACCCAGCATCGGCGCGGCATCCTGATCGAGGGGCCAGCGGGGCCGCGGGGCGAGCGCCAACGCATCGTCCTGGCTTGGTGCTTTTCCCGCTTGATGAAGACGATACCCTGCATAACCGATCATCGCTGCATTATCCGTGCAGAAACGAAGGCTCGGGGCAACAAACCGCGCATCAAGCCTTGACGCTGTCTCTTCGAGGCAAGCCCGCAAATTTTGGTTCGATGCCACCCCGCCCGCAGCGATCAGGGTTGCGGCACCCGTCGCTTCAAGCGCGGCGGACGTGCGGCTGGCGAGATGCTCAATCGCTGCCTTTTGAAACGACGCACAAAGATCAGCGCGATCTTGCTGAGAGAGCGGCACAGCAGCCTCTGCGGCTTGGCGCACCGCCGTTTTGAGGCCGGAGAAACTGAAGTCAAAGCCGTCGCGGCCGAGAAGCGGCCGGGGCATAGGAAAGCGGTTTTGGTCGCCTTTTGCGGCCAATCGCTCGATCGCTGGTCCGCCTGGGGCACCAAGGCCGAGGAGCTTGGCGGTTTTGTCGAAGGCCTCGCCGGCAGCGTCATCGATCGTGGTGCCGAGCCGCTGGGCTTCACCTGGACCGCGGACCAGCAAGAGCTGGCTGTGGCCGCCACTCACCAGCAAAAGAAGCGCTTCGCCGTTGATCTCCGTCTCGAGCCCCGCCGAGAGCGCGTGACCTTCAAGATGGTTCACGGGGATAAGCGGCGCACCGCTGGCAAGGCTCAGCCCCTTCGCAAAGGTGAAACCCGCCATCACACCACCGATCAGGCCAGGGCCAGCCGTCGCCGCAATGAGATCGACATCGCCTAGATGCACACCGGCTTCGGCAAGTGCTTCGATGGTCACGCGATCTATAACATCGGCATGGGCGCGTGCGGCGATCTCAGGCACGACGCCGCCGAAAGGCGCGTGGGCCGCGTCCTGACCGCGCACGATGGACGAGAGAACCTCCACGCGCTCGCCAATTCTGAGGACGGCCGCCGCGGTATCGTCACAACTGCTTTCAATGCCGAGAATAACGCGGGGGCTCTGCCCTTGCTGGACCATGGCCGGACGCCTAGCACCGCGTGAGGTATGCACAAACCCATCGTTATCGCGAGCCGTCAATCGCCCCTGGCCGTCGCCCAAGCCAAGGCTGTTCGCCGTTTGCTGGGTGATGTGGAGGGCATCGAGCCTGCAAATCTTGAGGCCCACTTTCCCCTCAAAACCTATGTCACGAGTGGCGACAAGAACCTCCAACACACCCTCGCTGACGCAGGCGGCAAGGGGCTTTTTGTGAAGGAGGTCGAGGCCGCGCTCCTCTCGGGTGAAGCAGATATCGCTGTTCACTCGATGAAGGACATGCCGGCGGCGATGCCGCCAGGACTTGTCTTAGCGGCGGTGCCGCCGCGCGAGGATCCGCGCGACGCTTTTGTCACGCTTAAAGGGCAGACGCTCAACGATCTGCACGAAGGCGCTGTCATCGGAACGAGTTCGGTGCGCCGCACCGCGCAACTGCTTCGTCGGCGCCCCGATGTTTCGGTCGTGCCGTTTCGCGGGAACGTCCAAACGCGGCTTGAAAAACTGGCGCGAGGCGAGGCTGAGGGGACATTTTTGGCGGAAGCCGGTCTGCAGCGATTAGGGCGTACCGAGATCAAACGCGATATCCTTGCGCCGACGATGATGTTGCCGGCCCTCGGGCAAGGCGTCTTGTGCGTCCAGGCCCGCGCAGGCGATGAGCGGGTGCTGGCGCTTTCTTCAGCCATCATCTGTGCGCAGACTTGGGTTGCTTCGGCGGTGGAGCGAGCGTTTCTCGGGCGTCTCGATGGGTCGTGCCGCACGCCCATGGCGGGGCTGGCCACGGTGGCCGGTGACCAGATCCACTTCCGCGCCGAAATCTTGAGCCTCGATGGCCAACTGACGGAACAATGCGATGAGCAATTTGCCGTCGGCGAATCCGCCAAGATCGCGCAACTTGGCCAATCCTTCGCGGAACACTTGCTCAACCGCGCCAATCCCGCCCTGCGCCATGCCCTCAAACGCGTCTGATTATCCCGCTATTTTGATCACCCGGCCCCAGCCTGAAGCCGATGCGCTGGCCGAACGATTTCGTGATCGGAGGGTCAACGTTTTTGTCGCACCGCTGTTCACCATCCAGCCGGTCGAGGGTGCCCCTTTACCGCCGGGAGACGTGCTCCTCCTCACCTCGCCGCGAGCCACGCGAGATCTGTCGCCCGAGGTTCAAAAACTTCCCACCATCACGATTGGTGCATCGACGGCGGCCGCAGCAAAGGATGCCGGGCTCCACGTTATCGCTCATGGTGATGGGAGCAGCGACACCCTTCCGCTCCACAAGCTGCACGAGGGTGCCAAGGTTCTTCATCTTTCAGGAGAAGACATCGCCCGTGATCTTCGCCCAATCTTTGAAGCCCATGCGATCCCCTATCACCGGGTCGTGACCTATAAAGCCCAACGCGTAGAAACACTGCCAACAGAAGCGACGTCTTTTTTACGCAGAGATGGCGCGAAAACGGTGACGTTCTTTTCGGTAAGGGCTGCAGAGGTCTTTGCTCAATTGGTCGCAGAAGCGGGTCTGGACGACCGCATGAGAAGCGTCACAGCGGCGTGCTTTGGCCCAAGGATCGCGGGGGCTGCACGCGCTTCGCTACCTTACCGATCTGTTCGGGAATCAGAGGCGGGGAACGTCATCCGATTCGTTGACTTCGTTTCTTCAGGCGCCTCATAAGCGGCGTCGGGTGTTGGGTCACCGACGCGAAAAAATGGCTCAAAAGGGGCCTTGGGTGTGATGATCGATAACGACAAACTGAACGACGAAGACGAAACCAAGGCAGAGGGCGACGAACAGACGACCGTTGATGCCGAAATCGTTGAGGACGACCAGGCAGAACCCGTTGTCGATCCCGCCGAACCCGAGGTTGTCGAACAAGCCGCTGAAACGTCCACAGACGAACCAACCGAAGAACCGGTGGAAGAACCAAAGACCGGCTCATCAATGCCATTTTATGCCGTCGCTGTTCTCGCCGCGGTGATCGTGGGTACAGTGATCGTTGTCAGCGGTAATCAAAACACAGCCCTGGTGGACCAAGACGGCATCATGATCTCCGAGGCTGGCGAGGAAAGCACCATCCTTTTCCCCACGCCGCGGACAGCCGAAGGACCCATCACGGCTGAGCCATCGACCATTGCACCGGTGGTCGAGATTCCCGAACCAGACGAAACGCCCGTCACCGACGAGACCGAGAGCGCGATTGAGCCTCAAGAAACTGCATCCGCGGTCGAACCGGACGAGACCGATGAACCGGTCGAGGAAATGGCCCCGGAGGCCGAAGAACCTACCGCACCGGCCGAGTTGGCGTCTGTCGATGAAGAAACAATGGAACTGACGGAAGAGCCGTCGAATGATGAATCCGTGACCGATGACGTCACAATGATCGCTGACGTCGCAGCGCCGGCAGAAGACGAAGCGCCGGCCGAAGCGCTGACGGACGAGACCGAGGTCACGGAAGATCTTGGTGCAGAAGAGTTGGAGATTGCTGAAGAAACGTCAGAAACCGTCGACACTGAACCAGCGGGCGAGGAACCAGCCGCCGACGAGACCATGGCGGCAGAAGCTGAGACGATCGAGACGGAACGGGCGGAGGGCCTCAGCCAGCTCGCTGAGGAGCGCGATGCTGAGCGGCAAGCCGCTCTCGTTGCGGAAGCGGAAGCCGAAGAGCAAGCCGCCCGTGAACGGATCGCTGGCCTTCGGCGCCTTGCCGAAGAGCGCGCGACGGAGCGACGCCTCGCCGCTGCCGACGTAGCGCCAGCCGCTGATCCCGCTCCTGCCGCTGAACCGGTACCCACACCTTCAAGCGATGTGCCTGTGGAGGAGGCGCCCGCACCGGTCGCGGTCATTCCAGACGAGCAGATCGAAACCCTCCGCCGGGAGATTGTTGAGAATGTGGCAAGCATCGTCGAAAACGTGTCGGACAATGTACGTGAAGGCGTGACCTCGGACCTGCTCGCCCAAACCGAAGAAGCGATTGACACAAGGTTTGCGCAAACCCAGGCCCAGGTGGCGCAAACCCAAGCGCAACTTCAGCAGACAGAGCAAGTCATCGGCACACAGCTGAGCCAAACCCAAGCAGCGCTTCAGCAGACTGATCGCCGTCTTGCCGAAATTCAGCAATCGCTGAGTGCGCAGCAGCAGGCGTCTCAGGCACAGATCTCTCAACTCGATAACCGTATCGTGCAACTTCAGACCCGCGATGTCGCGGTTGCGCAACGCGGTGCACTGTTGATCGCCGTCACAGAACTGGGTGACCGGATCGATTCCGGTCAACCTTTCCGCCGTCAGCTCAATGCCATTGAGGCGATCACGGGCGGGCGGACAGAACTCACCGAATTGCGGCCCTTCGCTGATCAAGGCCTTCCCTCTAGCGACGCCATGCGCGCCAATTTTGACGAAGCGGCCCGTGCGGCTCTTGCGGGCGCCAAACGTGACGGAGCGGACAGTGTCTTTGACAAGTTTTTTGCGAATTTGGCTGGCCTTTTTACGATCCGTCCGGTGGGCGAAGCAGAAGGCGATAGCGTTGGCGCGGTGATCGCGCGGGCCGAACAGCGGCTCGAAGGCGGCGATCTTGCCGCCGCCACCAATGAGCTTTCACAACTTGAAGGCTCGGCCGAAACAGCCTTTGCTAAGTGGGTCGCCGCCGCTGAAGCGAAAGCAACCGCCAGTCGCGGTCTTCGCGCATTGGAACAGCAAGTGACCGCTCCGCGCCGCGGCTAAGGCGGGGCGGCGCCCGAGGACGCCATGATCAGAATACTCATCTACATTCTGTTGGTGATTGCCGCCGCGGGCATCATCACATTCCTCGCGGATGTCAGCGGTTTCGCTGTCATCAGGTGGGAAGGCACGCAGATTGAGTTGCCGACGGCCTTGCTGGTGGGCCTCGGGATCATCGCAGCACTGACATTTTTCTTTAGTGGCCAGATTGTCAGTTGGCTCACCGGTCTGCCTGCGCGGCTACGCCGCCGCGCCGAAGACGGCGCCCGTACCCGCGGTATGATGGCCCTCACACGCGGCTTAGAGGCGGTCGCTGCAGGCGACGCGGCCGACGCCCAGCGCCATGCGCGCGCAGCAACGAAGAACCTTAATGAACCAGCCCTCACCCGTCTTCTGACCGCGCAAGCCGCGCAGCTAGCGGGCGATCGTGTGACGGCAGAAGCCGCCTATGCAGGCATGCTAGAAGCGCCGGAGACGGAGTTTTTGGGCCTCCGCGGTCTTTACCTCCATGCCCTTGCGAGCGGTGATCAAGAAGAGGCCCGGGCCTTTGCCGAGCGAGCTTTTGAATTGCGCCCCGGTACCTCCTGGGCGTTTGAAAGCGTGCTTTCATTGGGTCTTGAACGCGGCGCTTGGGGTGACGCGATCGATGCGATCACCCGCGCCCGGCAGAACGGCGCGGCGGACGGTCCGGAATTTAAACGGATCGAGAGTGCGCTGCTCACGGCACAAGCTTTTGCCGCAAGTGAATCGGATGATCACGATACGGCGTTAAAAGATGCAGAAGCCGCGCTCAAAAAAGCGCCATCGCTCACCCCCGCCGCTGCTATCGCCGCAGAAGCGGAAGTGAAGGCTGGGCGTCGTTCCCGTGCGGTCAAAATTCTTGGCGATGCATGGGCGGCCGAACCTCATCCGGGCCTCGCCTCAGTGATGCGCCGGATTTTCGAGCAAGAGCGCTCTGAACGCGTTGCTGGCCGGTTGATGAAATTGGCGGAGAAAAAACCAGAGCATCCCGAAAGCCAGCTCTTACTGGCGCAGGTCCAACTCGAGGGCGGCCAGGCCGACGCGGCGCAAGAAACCCTCGAACCCCTTCTCCAGGGTCGCGCGAGCCGCCGCGTTCTCTCCTTGATGGCTGATATCACCGAGGCACGATACGGCGCAGAGACAGCAAGTCCTTGGAAAAAGAAGGCGGCCAACGCACCCCTTGATATTATCCCTGGTCAGGATGGTGACTTTCAGTACACCACCGAAGGGTGGCGTCGCCTCATCCGTGAGTTTGGTGAACATGAGCGTCTGGCGCCGCCGCCGCTTGAGGTGGAAGCGCCTGAACTCGACATCGATGAAGTCCGGGCACTGTTGGCGCCGCCACCAGAACCTAAAGAACCGGAGACAGCCGAAATTGACGGTGAGGACGGTGAGGAAACGGCGACGCTGCAATCAGTCGCAGAAAACGACATCGACGACGTCTCCAGCGACGACAAAGACAACGAGACGAAAAACGGCGACGAACCGAAGCCCGTCGCCGCCGCATCCTAGCTCAAGAAATAACGCCGTTAGGCACTGACTGTTTCTTTAATCCAAGCCTCAAGCTGGGATTTTGGTGCCGCGCCGACCTTCGTGGACAGAAGCTCTCCATCTTTGAAGATCATCAGGGTTGGAACGCCGCGCACGCCATATTGGCCAGGCGTGTTCGGATTTTCGTCGATATCAACCTTCGCCACCGTGAGGTCGCCGGCCATCTCGCCAGCAATCTCTTCGAGAGCAGGAGAAATCTGCTTACACGGGCCACACCAAGTCGCCCAGAAATCGACGAGGACATGGCCATCCGCGCTGAGAACATCGTCAGGAAAGCTCGTATCGGTCACATTTTTGGTGCTCATCACATGGATCCTTTCGCGACGCGGGAGTTATGAACGGTTTTCGCCGAGACAAGTGCTGAAAGTTTCTGAAGCCCCCGCGAAGATTCCTTACCCGACGTCATAAGCCACGGGCCCCGCGGTATAAAGCAAAACCGCCCTCACCGCACGATCGGGATATTTGCGTTCGATAAGTGCACGATAGGCCTCAACCTGCTGACGATGGGCTTCGGGGATATCGGCCATCTGGGCAGGAACACGGGCTGACGATTTGTACTCAAGGATGGTCACGAGGTGATCATCGAGCAACAAACGGTCGATTTGCCCACTGATCATCTTACCGTTCACTAGGCCTTGGATCGAAACCTCAGCCAAACCACCAGCGGCAAAAAGATCAGCCACGGAAGGATCTTCTAAAAGCCGCAAGACATCGGCGACGAGCGCCGCGCGCTCTTCCACAGGGAATGCAAAGCGCGACGCGATCGTGGCGGCAATGTCTGGCCATGCGTCTCGTTCACGATCGGGCAACAGCTCCAAAAGCTTATGAACGAGAAGCCCGCGTGCCCGCGCGTCCCCGCGTGACGCCGCCGCCATTGGCTCTTCAGTAACGGGACGCCATTCCTCACCGCTGAGGGCGGAGGGATAGAGAACAGGATCCTTCGCTTCCTCCAACGCTGGAGCGTCAATCCATGAGGGGATCTCCACGGCTGCTAATGGCAACTCCATCTCTGCCTCCTCCGTGGGCATCTCACCACGGAAGGCATAGCGCTGGATCATCTCACCGTTTCTCTCTATTTCATCTGTACCTTGAGGGGATGATGCCAATTGATCAAAAGCGGCGCTCGCCAGCGCGTACCAACTTTCTGGCCGATAATCGGGCTTACCGCCGCATAGCGTCAGCGTTTCTTCCGCTCGGGTCGCAGCCACATAAAAGAGCCGCCGATATTCCTCGAGCCTTGCTTCATCGCCCTGCTCACGCCAGGCGGTCGTTGCTTTACAATCTTCGCCGATGCTCTGAGGAAGGAGCAAAGGTAGTTCCGTTTTGAGCGTAGGAAAGGCGACCTTGATCAATGTCTCGCGGCGCCAGTGATCCGTCGCTGACTGCACATAGTCGGCATCGGCGAGGTAAACAGCAGGTGCCTCGAGACCCTTCGCACCATGCACTGTCATCACGCGCACGCCGCTACCCTCTTCGCTCACCTCGCGCTTAATCTCTGCACGCATGGTTTCGGAGCGATGCAAGAACCCATGGAGACTGCGCGGCTCCGCATCCTCAAAGGCAAGCGCCTCATCAAGGAAGGCCGCAACGGGCTCATGAAAACCGCGGCCAAGGCGTGCCATCAACCGCGCACGCCCCGTCTGAGGAGCGCCGCAATCAAGAAGCGACGTCAGCAGAGCATAGGGGCCACGGCGGTTCCCCTCATCAAGCGCCCGCTGTAACTCCGCCGCTGCGTGTCGATAACGATCGGAATCGTTTATCCGGTCCCGCAGCACCCTCCATAGACGCAATGGTCCACGGTCATGGGCCAGGTCAAACAACTCGTCCTCGGAGAAACCAAAGAAGGGTGACTTTAAGAGTTCAGCTAAGCTCAAACAATCGTCCGTGTTGCAGGAAAATCGCAAGAGCGCGATCAAGTCCTTGACCGCCACATCATCACCAACACGAATGCGGTCCGTCCCCGCACAGGGAATGCCTGCATCGTCCAAGGCCTTGATCACTTCGCGGAAACGCGCAGATCGGCGCTGGAGCAAGATCATCACATCGGATGGTTCGATCGTTTGTCCGCCCCGACTGGCGAGCCGTTCCCCCTCATCGATCCGCCTCCGGATATCCTCTGCGATCGCACGCGCAGCTAAGCGATCAACACTGTCCTCCTGCGGCGTATCGACGGGTAAGTCCCATACCGGGAGTGTCGCCTTCTCTGGTTTTTCCAGAGCAGGCCAAAGCTCAACGGCACCTGGTCTATCACGCCAACGCGCACGGTGCTTTTGGTATGGAGGCGGCATCCCACCTGGCCCACCCGGCGCAAAAACTGCATCGACCACATCAAGGACTGGTTGCGCTGTACGGAAGGAAAGGAACAGATCCTTGGTCACCAAACGACCGGCAAGTCGCGCGTCATAAGCCTTTCGGTTGGCATCAAAAAGCGCAGCCTCCGCACCATTAAAGGCGTAAATCGATTGCTTGGGGTCTCCGACCACAAAAAGGGTGGACGGCTCATCAACGCCCGCAGCTTCTGGGTCGACATCCGTCACCTCACTGACCAACTCGGAAAAAAGGTTCCATTGGGCCAATGATGTGTCTTGCGCTTCATCGAGGAGAACGTGCCGAATTCCCTGATCAAGCTTAAATCGAACCCACGACGTGCTGGTGTTTTGCAACAAAGCCAACGATGCTTCGACCAGATCATCAAAGTCCAATCCGCCTTGCGCCTTTTTCTTCGCATCGTACGAAGTGATACAGGCCAAGGCGAGGACCATGAAATTCTCGTTCTCTTCAAAAGCTCGCGCCGCCCTGACGCGATCGCGATAAGAGACAAAGTGGTCGGTTAACGCCGACCACCGACGTTCGAAATCATCAACGGCGTGTCGCGAACCCTTATCGCCGACCCTGGTGAGGGGATCACCATCCGCTTTGAAAACAAAAGCGTCATCCGCGAAGCGGGAGAGGTCCTCGTTTTCAAGATAGGCCTCCATTTTTTGCGCCAGTTTTTGCGCAGTGGAACCCCCTTCCGCGAAGGTTGCGATCACGTTGCGCACAAAGATGAGATCGAGGTTTTGACGGCAGGCTTGTTGAAGCGAGTCGTGATTTTCGTCTGGGCCAAGACCATAAGCCTGGCGTAAGGCGGTCCCAAGCGATCCAGCATCAATGCCGGCAAAGGACAACAGCCCGCAGCTCTTTGTCGAAAACGCCGTGAGAGCAACTTCTAAGCTGGGCGTCATCGAGACCGCATCCTCGATCTCGCCCTGAAACCGAGACGCGACAGCAACCAAGTGCTGATGCAGCGGGTGAATGGGTTGCGCCGCCGCTTCAGCGATCTCGCGCACCGCTTCTCGCAAAAGCCGGGCCGCTTCGTCGTCTTCCAAGGCCCGAAAGCCAAGGGTCAGGCCCGCTTCGGCGGGAAAGCGTCCAAGAAGAGAAGCACAGAAACTATGGATGGTCTGAATTTTCAATCCACCTGGCGTCTCAAGAGCTTGCGCGAAAAGACGCCGCGCTCTTGGTAGTTCACTTGGCGACGGTGGATCACCAGTGGCGCTAGCGATTGCATCGGCCAAGGCATCGTCGGGCATCAACGCCCATTCACTCAGTAAGGAGAGCAAGCGGTCTGCCATTTCTGACGCCGCCGCTTTGGTGAAGGTGATGCAAACGATCGTGTGGGGCGGCGCGCCTGCCAAGAGCTGCCGTATGACACGGCGGACGAGAAGATAAGTCTTGCCCGTGCCTGCATTGGCGGAAACCCAAGACGACCGAAGGGGGTCACCCACGGCCCGCTGGATCAATGCAGTTTGGGCAAGGTCATCATGGTCCTCAGCCATCGGAGGACCTCACCCATTCGCCCCGACGCGCCAGATGATCGTAATCACCGACAATATGGCTTTCGAACGGTCTCACCTGACTTGGCATGGGAGACCGCGTGAGCACTTGTTCTTGCAGCCAAGGCCGAAGGCCAGCTTCGAATTCCGCCAGACGATCGGTAAGGTCTTCACCCCTCGCAACCGCGCTGTTCCGTGCAACGTCGTCCTTAAAAGGATCGGTGATCCGGTTGAGGGGAAGAAACGAAACCTGCCAGACAGGGCCTTTGGGGCATCCTTCAAACCCGCCAGCTTGCGCCATCAATGCCGAGAGAAAGAGTTGTGGCGAAAATCCAGCGGCCTCGGCTTTAAGGGAAGATCCGCCACCGGTCTTATAGTCAACAAGATGATAGCCTTCCGGTGTCCGATCAATTCGATCAGCACGGGCACTGATGGTAAGCTCTTCGCCAGCAAGCGCGATCGTCAGTTGGCCCTCCACCTCAATGGCAAGGGGTTCAGAGTGGTTTGTCGCCTTCGCTTGAAATGCCCCAAAAGCCGTGATGGCTCGGTCGAGGAAACGTCCGTTCAGAACCCGTTGAACGGGCGGGATATCATAAAGATCAAGGATCGACGGCGCGAGCTCCTGCAGCTTGTTTTGAATCTCCGCATCCGTCCCTGTGATCCCTCTACGCATCGCCTCTTCAAGCAAGGCATGGATCAGTGTACCGCGGTCAGCAGGGGTCACCGGTTTATCATAGCCTGGCATTGGTTTTAACTTGAGTATGCGCTTGGCGTAGATGGCATAAGGATCGCGGCGCCACGTCCCCACTTCACTCACCGATAAGGTTTTGGGTCGGTGCTGAGGCAATGGCGCTGGGGCGGGCCTTGGCGCTGGTTGCGGGAGCGCCTTTGTCTCATAGCGCGCCCTCCGCCACGCTTGCAAACGTTCAGCAGCAAAAACTGGCTTCGCAAAATCGCCGAGGGCATACAAAAAACTTTCTAGACGGACCATCAATCGTGATGGTTTCGCAGGTGAACGCCCCTGGCGCTCCGCCCGCGTCAGAAGGACGTTAGGGGCGCAGGCAAAACTCGCAAAATCATGGGCCACCCGTCCGACATCCTGATCAGGTGAAGGCAGACCAAGGCTTCGCAGCATGCCGCGGGACAAGAATGGATTGATGACCTCATCACCCGGCCACACCCCTTCTTGCAAGCCGCCAACAATCACAAGATCCGCAGTTTGGAGGCGAGCTTCGAGTACCCCATAAATTGCGAGACGCGGGTGCTGACCTCCCGGTGGACGGAATGCCGGGCCTTGGATCAGCGCATCAAAGAGATCCGGATACTGCTTTAAATCAACGGACGGGAGGAGCTGAGGGCGCGCCAAGAGCGCCTGGATATGATCCTCAAGCACCTCGCCATCCTCAAAACGAAAAAGAAGCTCCTCGCCAGCAATATCGGGACGGGCAGCCAGCTGTGCAGCAATCGAAAGGTGGGCACGCAGCAACTGTTGCCCCGTGCCGTCGATCGCTGCCAGCGTTGTTTCAAAGATAGAAGCCAAGCGCTCCACCAGGTCGCAGGCACGCTTGGTTGCGTCCTCCGACGAGCGTCGGGCGCCGGGTCGCCAAGCATCATGGAGCGAACGCCGAAGGCCGTCCCAACCCTCGCGCGGCGCGCGTCCTCGAAGCCATTGATCAAGGCTTTTGACCATCGGCACACGATCTTTCGCGTCAAGCCCGATGCCGAAAAGCTGGTGGTGGATGAGACCGGCCAAGGCCACAGAATCGGATGGGTTGGCCATCAGACGCGCGATCAAACGGAGAAAAGTAGCGCGGAACGATCCAGCGAGCGGCGCCCCGCCACTGTCGTCAATATCGATTCCCCAGCCTCGCATCTTGGCGGCAACGCGCCGCCCTAAGGTTCGGTCCGCGGTGACCAGGAAGGCGGTTTGACCAGGCTCTGCCAGCACCGACCGAAGGGTGAGCGCAACAAAATCCGCCTCCTCTTCTTGATCTTTGGCGACGGCAACTTCGAGACCTCGCAATGCATCCTCTGCATGCCCCTCTTCACGAAACTGGAGAAAACGCTCAAACCAGGTGTCGGTCGCTTCTGCCGGGGTGAGTGCCAACGAAATCAAGCGTCGCCGCTCTGTCTCTCCGCGAATAGGGCCAGCCGACAATTCTCGGATATCAGCGCGACCGAGGTCACCGAAACCATTTTCCAAAAATTCCTTATACGCATATTGCGGATGGGGCGCTTCGATCTTTGACCAGTCTTCATCCGTCATATCACGATCAACGCCGGGGAGGACAACGGCGCCTAGAGGAGCGAGCGCGATGGTTTTCAAAAACGCAGCCGACGATGGTGTGGTGCCAATAAATCCAGCCGCGATCGCTGGTGCAACCCGCTCTTGGCTGGCGGCGCTTTCTGCGACGGCGTTTAAAACCTCTTTGCGCCGACGACGCGGGTCAGCCAACCCCTCTTCGGTGAGCCAATTGGGCCAAACCTCGGATGCCAAACCGATCACGGACAAGACTTCTTGCCAGTGCTCAGCACTCTCAGCGATCGCTGGTTCATCACTCAGTGCTGCGAGCATTTTAGGCGCGACATCATACTCCGTCAGGAGATCATAGGTGCGGGAGAGCTCATCAGCGGCGCGCAAGGCCGTGGCCCAGTCCGGTACGCCCGCTGAAGTTTTCCGCCGCGCGTCTCGATAAATCGCCGCCAGTTTCAAACGTTTTGTCGCAGCGTTCGGCGCTTCCGGGAGGGGCCCTAAGCGAAGCTCTGCATCGAAACTGATCGCATCGTCTTCGCTTAAATCAGCAACCGCAACCAACCGTGGTAAAAACAGTGTTTCGCCCCGCGCCCGCTTGGAGAAACTCTCTCGCAACGCGCGAACAGCACGGCGGCTCGGAAGAAAGATCGTGGTTTGCGGAAGGGGGTGATCATCAAGATCGTTGAGCAAGATCGCGACGAGATCATCAAAAAAGGGTCGGCCCGGCGGCAGCGAGAACAGGTGGGGCGCCTTCCACGCGATCAAGTCATCAGGACCAATCACAGGGCACCAGCCGACGGCGCTTTATCGAGCGGCCAAGCGTTCCTCAGCCTGCGCATGTCCATTCGGATCACCGACATGCATCCACCCGCCATCATAAACAGCGCCCCGGAACCGGCCCCGCTCTTGCGCCTTTGCCCAAAAGGCGCGGGTGGAGACTGGTTCCAGCGTCGCGCCAGCGAAAAGCTCTGGACGCAGAATTTGAAGACCGGTGAAGATAAAGGCCTCGCCCTCTTCCTTGGGCAGGATCGCGCCATCGCCCGCAAGCGCAAAATCCCCGGCACCTTCATAGCCCGATGCCTGATCAACCTGCGCCAAGAGCAAAAGGGCGTCGGTGTCATCATCCCACCGGTCTTTAAGAACGTCCGTGGCCGCATGATCGCCTTCAAGAAGGATCGAGTCGGTGTTGGTACAGAAAAACGGCGCCGACCCAAGGAGAGGTAAAGCTTTGACGATGCCGCCCCCGGTTTCAAGCCGCTCTCCCCGCTCATCAGAGATCAGGATTTCCACATCGGTTCGGCCTCGAAGATGGCCTTCGAGCTGATCCGCCTTGTGGTGAACATTGACGACAGCTCGGCCAACACCGCCGCGCAGAAGCGTGTCGAGCGCATAGTCGATGAGCGCCTGTCCGCGCACTTTGATCAACGGCTTGGGTGTGTCGGGATCAAGCTGGCGAATGCGCGTGCCAAGGCCCGCCGCTAAAACCATCGCGGTCGTGATTTCACCCATCAAGAAGTTCCGGTGCAATATCGGCGATGTTGGCCCGCACGGGGGCGACCGCAGGCCGTTCGAGGTCTGCGGCGAAGAACCGGCGCACCCGAGGGAGAAGATCGAGGTAACGGCGCTTGCCGTCTCGATGGGCAAGGCGCGCGAAAATGCCGAGGATCTTCGCGTTCCTCTGCGCCGCCAAAATCGCGTAGTCGTGGGCAAAGGCTTTCGGATCTTTAGCGCCCGCCACTCCGCGCTCATAGAGGCTAGCGCGAACCTCTGGCGCTACATCGCGGCGGGCGTCTTCAATCAACGACGCCCAGTCATAGGCGGCTTGGCCGACCATCAAGTCCTGGAAGTCGATCACCCCAACGCGGTCGCCGCAGACCATGAGGTTGTCCGCATGAAAATCGCGATGCACCCAATTCTCCGGCGGCGAGAGCTGAGCAATCACCAGGGACCACGCACTTGCCAGCCGCTGGTGGTCTTCGGCCGAAAGCGCGCGGCCCAAGACTTTCGGGAAAAACCATTCGGCCAAAAGCCCCGCCTCGGTCTCAAGCGCAAAGGCATCATAGGTTTGGAAGACCCATCCGTGGCGAGGGCCCCGAACCGCGGGGCAGGATCGCAAGGCGTCAAGCGCGTCGGCCGCTGCGCCATAGAGCCGTTCCTCCACCCCAGGGGTGAACGATGCCAAGGCAACGCGCTGGTCGCCGAGGTCTTCAACGATGCCAAAGCCATGGGCAGCGTCCATCTCCACCATCGAAGGGACCAAAAGCCCGCATTCCTCAAGGATGATCGACGCTGCGTGGTAAGCAGGCAGCGCGTTTCCAGGCCCGCGCACCATGGCGACATAACCGAGCGCACGACGCTCTTCGTTGCTCGCGCCAGGGGGACAGGGAGGCTCCACCGACGCTGTCGGCGCATCCATCAACAAGGCCTGGTGTGGGCCACCAATAAGGCGGAAATATTGGCGTATGGAGGCGTCTGAGCCGAGGGGCTCGACACTGGCCTCAGCCCAAGGCGTCGATGCGAGAAAACGGGCGCGTGCTTCAGCGCGGCTGGTCTTTCGCTCTGCGGCAGCGATCATGTGCTCTCCCAATCGGCCATCCGTCTTATCCATTCTTCGCCCAAAGGGCGCCAGGCGATCTCCCGACCCTGGCCACCCTCCACGATCGAAACATCAAGGCGTTCAGGGGGCAGGAATTCTTCCGCCCGATCTGGCCATTCGATCAGCGTGATGCCGGTGCCCAACAAATCATCGAGCCCCAACTCCCACGCTTCCGCCGGGTTCTCCAAGCGGTAGAGATCGACGTGGAAGATGGGAGTTTCGAATTCGTAAGCCTCAACGAGTGCATAGGTGGGACTGGGCACATCAATGGCTGACCCCGCCCGCGCGCGGATCAAGGACCGAACAAGCGTCGTTTTGCCGACACCAAGGTCGCCAGTAAACGTAACGCAGTCGCCAAGCCGTAAAAGCTGCGCCAAGCGCTCACCGAGCGCTTTCGTCTCCTTTTCGGTGGGACAAAGAACTGGCACCAAGCCGATCACCTTGCGAAAGCTGAGCGCGACACGCTACTCCAACTGTGTCGAGAGAGGAACGAATACCGTGGTTCAAATCACCTACATCGAACATAACGGCACTGAACATCAGGTCGACGCGGAAGCTGGCATGACCTTGATGGAGGTGGCCGTGAAAAACGGGATTCCAGGGATCGACGCCGACTGCGGCGGGGCGTGTGCATGCGCCACCTGTCATGTCTATGTCGATGAAACCTTTGTGCAGGTGACGGGTGAACCGTCAGCGATGGAAGAATCGATGCTCGACTTCGCTTCAGAACGGCAAGACACCTCGCGCCTGAGCTGCCAAATTGGTGTGTCCACCGAACTCGAAGGCCTCAAGGTCAAACTCCCCGAATTCCAAGGTTGACGACAGACAAGAGCAATCAGTCTGCGGCGGGACATTTTTCGCCCGCACCGGATCCTCGACCAGATGTCACAGCCGCCGTCACGCGCGGGGCGTCAAGCCTGCTCGTCGATATGGGCTACGCTCCTTTTACGGAGCTCACTCTACCGAATGGGCGGCGTGCTGACATCACGGGCCTTTCGGACAAGGGCACTATCGTGATGGTCGAGGTGAAGTCTTGCCGCCAAGACTTCGAAGTCGACCACAAATGGCCAGAGTACAGAGCCTATTGCGATCAATTCTTCTTCGCAGTGAACGAAGATTTCGATACCGATCTTCTGCCCCAGGATGAGGGTCTCATCATCGCCGATGGGTTCGGTGGAGCAGTCATCCGTGAAGCGATCACATCAAGGATCGCTGCGGCTCGGCGCAAATCCATGCTGATCAGACTGGCGCGGCTAGCAATTTTTAGAACCCAGATATGAAGGCGACGGTGCTGTGGGGGAGCAGCACCGTCGCGAAGATCACGGGGCCCGATTGATCGGCCGCATGAAGCCGCAGTGTGGTGGGTGGGGAATCACTGTCGGCATAGGTGTCTTACTCTTGTCATATGCGTAGTAAAGCGAATCTTTTCTTCAGTGTTTTTGAGTAACGAGTGTTAACTCTTGTTGCAGTGCAGTATGACTAGTGTGAATTCTTATCGCTCCGGCCGCTAATAGGCATTCTGCATGGTCTTCAGGGCAATGACTGCCTCCTGTAAAACCCCAAACCTGCATGCCCGCAGCCACACCCGCCTCGACCCCAAACGGGCTATCTTCGATCACAACGCACACGCCAGGCTGCGCGTTGATTCGTTCTGCCGCATAGAGAAAGATATCGGGGGCAGGTTTTCCGTGGGCGACATGCTCCGCCGAGTAGACGTGAGGCCCGACCAAAGGTGAGAAACCGTAACGTTCGATCTTGCTATCGAGATAAACCTGCCGGGACGACGACGCGACAGCGCGCTTAAGACCAAGGTAAGCCGTGGTCGTTAACGTTTCGAGCGCACCCGGAACAGCTTGCATCAAATGACGCGAGGCGCGCCGGGTCTCGAGCATGCCCTCAAAGAGAGCGTTCCCCTCGTCGTGGCTGGGTGCCCGCCCCAAGACATCACCATAGGCCGCGAGCAATTCTTCACGGAACCGATCATCGCGCTTGCCCGTAAAACGGCGAATGAGTTCGGCTGGGCTCCACGTAAAACCTTTAGAGCGAAGAAAGGCCGCGCTATCGTCGAGGCCAACAATTTCGCTATCGACGAGGACGCCGTCGCAATCAAAAAGGACGGCGTCCACGGTCATGGGTCAGGGCCCTCGTTTAACTAAGGCTAGCCAGATAGGCGAGGAGCAAGAGCGCCACGATGTTGGTGATCTTGATCATCGGGTTCACGGCTGGACCCGCTGTATCTTTATACGGATCACCGACCGTGTCTCCTGTCACCGCGGCTTTATGGGCCTCAGACCCCTTACCGCCGTGATTGCCATCTTCGATGTACTTCTTCGCGTTGTCCCAAGCACCGCCACCAGCGGTCATGGAAAGCGCGAGGAAGAGACCCGTGACGATCACACCCATCAGCATCGCGCCAACGGCGGACAATGCAGCCGCCGTGCCAGCAATCATCCCCACAAAGAGATAAACGACAACGGGGCCAAGGATCGGCAAAAGAGACGGAATGATCATTTCCTTGATCGCCGCACCGGTGAGAAGGTTCACAGCCTGCGCATAGTCAGGCTTTTCGGTGCCTTCCATAATGCCTGGCTTCTCGCGGAACTGACGACGCACCTCTTCGACAATCGCGGCAGCTGCGCGTCCAACCGCCTGCATGGCGAGTGAGCCAAAGAGGAACGGAAGAAGACCGCCAGCAAAGAGGCCCACGATCACGTAAGGGTTGATCAGGGAGTAGTCCGGAACAATCCCTTCAAAGAACGGATAGGTTTCTGGATGCGCCGCAAAGTACCGAAGGTCCTCTGCATACGCGGCGAAAAGCACGAGCGCGCCAAGGCCTGCTGAACCAATGGCATAACCCTTGGTCACCGCCTTTGTGGTGTTGCCAACGGCGTCCAGGGCATCCGTGGTGTCGCGCACGGATCCTTCCAGTTCAGCCATCTCTGCAATGCCGCCAGCATTGTCCGTGACAGGACCAAAGGCGTCGAGGGCAACGATCATCCCGGCAAGAGCCAACATCGTCGTCACCGCGATCGCGATGCCGTAAAGGCCTGCAAGGTTAAATGCTCCGATGATGCCGAAGATGATGATGATCGCCGGCAGCGCCGTCGCTTCCATCGAGACGGCCAAACCTTGGATCACATTCGTTCCGTGACCACTTTCAGACGCAGCAGCGACTGACTTCACCGGACGGAAGCCGGTGCCCGTGTAGTACTCCGTGACCCACACAATCGCGCCGGTCACCACAAGGCCAAGAATCCCGCAAATGAAGAGACTAAAGCCATTAAAGGTCCGCACACCTTCACCGCCCAGGCCAGCGATTTCATAATCTTGTTGGAAACCCGTCACGAGCGAGGTGACCAGCAGAAGAGCAACGATGGACATCGCGCCGGTTGCGATCAGACCCTTGTAGAGCGCGCCCATCACATTGGTTGAGCCCTGGCCAAGCTTGACGAAATACGTGCCGCCGATCGAGCTCAGAATACAAGCGCCGCCAATCGCCAGCGGATAGAGCATAAAGCGCTGAACCGCCGAGAGCCCATCGCCCTCCATCATCGGAACACCGGCAAAGAGGATCGAGGCCAGCACCATCGTCGCGGCGATTGTCACGACATAGGTCTCGAACAGATCCGCCGCCATGCCCGCGCAGTCACCAACATTGTCGCCGACATTGTCGGCGATGGTGGCGGCGTTGCGAGGATCGTCTTCAGGGATGCCTGCTTCGACCTTACCAACGAGGTCACCGCCCACATCCGCGCCTTTGGTGAAGATACCGCCGCCCAGACGGGCAAAGACCGAAATCAACGAGGCGCCCAGGGACAGTGAGACGAGACCGTTCACCACCTGACGGCTCGACTCGTCCATGCCGAAGAGCCCCGTCAAAAGGAAGAAGTAAACTGCAAGCCCAAGAAGCGCGAGGCCCGCCACCAGCATGCCGGTCACCGCGCCTGCTTTAAAGGCAATGTCCAGGCCATGTTGCAAACCATTGCGCGAGGCCTCTGTTGTCCGGACGTTGGCGCGGACCGAGATCAGCATGCCGATAAAGCCTGCCGCACCGGAGAGAACGGCGCCAAGAAGAAAACCAACCGCTGGCACCCAGTCACGGAAAAGAACGAGCAAGGCCACCATCACCACGGCGCCGACAATACCAATGGTGATGTACTGGCGACGCAAATAAGCCGACGCGCCTTCTTGGATCGCTGCTGCGATCTCTTGCATCCGTGCATTACCCGCCGGGGCCGCAAGAACAGACTTGGTGGTCACAACGCCGTATCCCACGGCGATAAAGCCCGCCACGATGACGAGCAGCAGCGAAAAGATCATAGAAACTCCCTGGACCTTATAGACATTCGGCATCCGAAGCGCCGACTTTTCCGCTTGGCTCTACAGGGGTTGCGCATGAAATCAATGCGCAGGAACGCGTTGTTGGCGATGCTCAGCTGCGGCGACGCGACCAAAGCGCTCCGACCGCTCCGCTGAGCAGCATCAACGGCGCAGCTGGGGGCACAGGCACCGGGTTGAGATCGACCTGGCCAGCCGCGGTGTTCACCGACAACGCATAGGCCGCGTCGAACGGATCAAAACCACTGAAGTTGCCACTAAGCGCAGCGCCAATGACGTAGGACCCAGGGCCAAGCGATGTCCCGAAAGCTTCGGTGACGATGCGGTCATTGCTCGTCTGGGAAACCGGCGCAAACTTCACAATGATAAGGTTTTGGGGATCACCATTGCTGTCAGCGGAGAAGACAACCAGGCTCAAATTGATACTGCTTCCCACGAGACCTGTCGTTGTGAAGACGGCCTCCAGCGCGATCGTTTCTAAAAACGCGCCGTCAGGAATGGTCAGCGTGTAGGTGTCCTGGGGATCAAGGAAACCCGATTGAAGACCCAGCGAACCGGTATGAATAAGCCCATCAGCAGGCACGTTACCGACCATCAGCGGGTCGATGTTACTGGATTGATCCGTATCACCTTCGTTGAGTATTAAGGGCGCTGCATGGGCAGAACCCAAAAGAATGCCGGCGAACATTAAACCGAAGACAAGACAGCGCTTCACAAACATAAGAAGACCCCCGAACCACCGCTATACATTAACCTATTTGCCTATCGCCTTCAATAGATCGGCCTCCGCGATGGCAGCGGATGAGTTGCCCATCGGCTCAGACAACAGCATAAACTCAAAGCTTTAGGGGACGGCTTTGTCCATCCCTCGCGTGCCAGGACCAAGGAGCCCTCCACCAATGAGCCAACTCGCCACGCCCTTTACCCTTCCCGGCGGCGCCGTGATCAAAAACCGATTTGCCAAGGCGGCGATGACCGAAAAACTGGCGGATGCCGACCAGCTACCCAATGCGCGCCACATGACCATTTACGACACCTGGGCGAAGGGCGGCACGGGGCTCCAGATCACGGGCAATGTTCAGGTCGATCGGCACCATCTTGAGGATCCCGGCAATGTCGTGATCGATGGCCCGCAGGATGATACCCAATTGGCAGCGTTCAAGGAATGGGCGGCGAAGTCCCAAGCCCATGGCGCGGTCACCATCATGCAAATCAGCCATGCCGGTCGTCAGACCCCGGCTAATGTTAATCCAACGCCGCTTGCGCCTTCTGCCGTCGCATTGGGCATGCCTGGCGGCACTTTTGGAAAACCGCGAGAGATGACGACCGCCGACGTGGAAGATGTCATCGAACGTTTTGTCCATGCCGCCAAGATCGCAGCAGAGACTGGCTTTTCGGGTGTGCAGATTCACGCAGCCCACGGCTATCTTTTGTCTGCATTCCTCAACCCGCTTGCTAATCAAAGGACGGATCAGTTTGGCGGCGCGCTGGAAAACCGTGCCCGCGCTCTTTTGACGATCGTCGAGCGGATCAAGGCCTCAGCACCGCAAGGCTTTATTGTCTCGGTGAAGCTCAATTCCTCGGATTTCCAAAAGGGTGGGCTGACCACGGAGGATTCGCTGACCATCTGCGAGTGGTTGGCCGAGCGGGGCGTCGACCTGTTGGAAATCTCCGGCGGCAATTACGAGCAGCCCGCAATGATGGATCTCTCCGGAATTGAGCAGCGCTATGAAGAAGGAAAGCGTGAGAGCACGAAAAGCCGCGAGGCTTACTTCTTGACCTTCGCCGAAGCCGTTCGGAAGCGCAGCCAACTGCCGCTCATGGTCACCGGTGGGTTTCGCACCAAAAAAGGAATGGAAGACGCCCTTGCCAGCGGCGCGACCGATTTGATCGGCGTCGCTAGGCCTCTTTGCGTCCATCCCGATATGCCGAACGCCTTTATCAACGGGGACATGGACCAAGTCCCGTCCTATGAGAAACAGCTCTCGATTGGTCCTGGCATCTTAGGGCCACAATCGAGCCTGACGATCATGCGGGCACTGAACGGATTTTCATCGGTCGCGTTCTTCTATGAAAACATCAATCGATTGGCGGATGGTCTCACGCCTAAAACCGACATGAACATCTTTTTGGCGTTCCTCCGCACACAGGGCGCTGCCTCTAAAAAGGCAAAAGCGTTGAAAGCAGCCTGATGGACAAGATCGCGCGATTGTTGATCGCGACCCTTTGGGCCTGCTTTTGGGTCACCACCGGACAGGCCGCTGACCGCGACGACGAGGCGGAGCTCAAACCCGCCTTCCCGGACGTCTTGAGCCCAAAGGATCAAGCAGAACTTCACGACGCCTGGCTGGAGGAACGGCTCGATACGGTCATTCCCCAGGTTATGCGTGAACAAAGGATCGATATGTGGATCCTGGTTGCGCGGGAGTATATGGAAGACCCCGTCATTGCCACCATGCTGAACGCCACGAGCATGCGGGCACGTCGGCGGACGATTTTGGTCTTTTTTGATCGTGGCCCTGAGATCGGCGTCGAGCGTCGGACGGTCAGCCGCTATAATCTGGGGACGTTGTTTCAATTATCGTGGATCCCAGAAGAACAGCCTGACCAATGGGCGCGCCTGGCGGAGATCGTCACTGAACGGAACCCCAAGAGGATAGCTCTTAACACTTCCCCGCAAAGCGCATTTGGCGATGGGCTAACGCACTCTCAACACAACGCTCTTCTTGATGCGCTTCCCAGCCGGTACCGCAGGCGGGTGGTGTCCGGCCACGATCTCTCTGTCCGGTGGCTCGAAACGCGCACCCCCGCGGAAATGGAGATGTACCCGGAGGTTGTGCAGCTAGCCCACGCTATCATCGGTGAAGCGTTTTCCAATGATGTCATCACACCGGGCATAACGACCGTGGACGACGTTGTGTGGTGGTACAGGCAACGGATCGTCGAGCTAGGCGTGACGCCATGGTTCCACCCCACCGTGTCGATCTTTCGCCAAGGGACGGAAGGCGAGCTCAAGGGCGACTCAGTGATCTTGCCCGGGGATATGCTGTGGACGGATCTTGGGATCACCTATCTCGATCTCAACACCGACACGCAACACCTCGCCTATGTTTTGCGGGCGGGGGAAACGGGCGCGCCAGAGGGGCTCAAAGCTGGATTAGCGGCGGCCAACGCGGTGCAGGACGCGGTGACGGACAGCTTCGCGCTGGGCAGCAGCGGCAATGACGTCTTACGACGCGCGCGCTCCCGTGCCCTCGCAGAGGGTTATCAGCCCTCGATCTATACCCACGCGATCGGTTTTCATGGCCATGGCGCAGGACCGGCCATTGGATTTTGGGATAATCAGGACCCCACCGAACAAGGCGAGGGTCCCATCAGGGCCAACACCGCTTGGTCGATCGAGTTAAGCGCCACCGTCAATGTGCCCGAATGGGACGACCAGCCGGTTCCGTTTCGCACCGAAGAGGAGGCGTTCTTTGATGGCTCAAACGTTCAGTACATGAACGGCCGGCAGAAGCGCTTCCATCTGATAAAAAGCAACAATTAGGCCTTACGCAAAACTCGCGGCGCGCTGGGCGTTGTTTTCAATCGCCGCCCAGTCTCCCGACGCTATCGCCGTCTTCGGCGCAATCCACGATCCGCCAACGCACATCACGTTCGGCAAGGCGATATAATCAGCCACTTGATCAACCCGGATGCCGCCTGTTGGGCAAAATTTGACATCCGGGAGAGGACCAACCATCGCTTTTAAATAAGGAACACCGCCGATAGGTTCGGCGGGGAAGAATTTAAGCCGTGTACAGCCCGCTTCCGCAGCCTCCATCGCCTCACCAACAGTCGCTACCCCAGGCAAGGCTGGAACGCCGCAATCTGCGATGTGAGCGAGGAGGTGACGGGTGCTGCCTGGCGTGACGAGAAAATCCGCGCCAGCGCCAATGCTCATATCAACATCTTTAACGGCCCGTATCGTTCCCATACCGACGATAAGGTCAGGAGCAGCCTCCTTCATCGCGTCGACGGCCTCGAGCGCGCAGTCCGTTCTTAACGTCAACTCCACGACGCCGAGGCCGCCAGCGGACAGTGCTTTTGCCAGTGGCGCGGCCTGGCTTAACTCGGCCACCTCCAACACCGGGATCACCTTTGTTCCCGTCAGGATTGCCTCAATGCTCATTGCTTTTATCCCTCATCGACGCCGCGGCCCCGTAAAGCGCAGCACCCTCACCAACGATTAGACGAACAGGAACCGCATCGACATAGGTGCTCATACGGCCTTTATCGGTAAAGAGTTCGACGAACCGGCTGTTGAGAAACAGCTCCTTGATCTGAGGTAGAATTCCGCCGCCGAGAACCACGCCGCCGCGTGCGCCTGTCGACAGAACAGCATCGCCAACCACCCGGCCCAAAAGACCGCAGAACATGGCCGTCGCTTCGGTGGCCACGGGCAAGCTTTGGTCGAGAGCTGCGGCGGTGATCTCATTGGCTTGCAGCGAGACCCTGGGTTTGTTCGCAATCATGCAAAGTGCTCGGTGGATATTGACCAATCCGCGTCCGGACAGAAGTCGTTCGACGGACACGCGCGGATGCTCGCGGGCAATAAATCGCATCACCTCATACTCTTCATCTGTTCGAGGCGCAAAGGTGACGTGGCCACCCTCGGTCGGCACGACATGATTTCCGCGGTCTGTTGGTACCAAGAGCGCTTGGCCTAACCCTGTTCCCGGGCCAACAACCAAGATCGGCGCATCAGTTTCTGCGTGACCGGCTTTTACGTCGACAAAAGCGTCAGACGGTAAGAACTCAACGCCCCGAGCCAACGCATAAAAGTCATTAATCAGACAAAAACTATCAAGGCCGAGGGGGCGTTCGATTTCATCACGGCGCACCCGCCATAGGGAATTGGTGAACCTCACCTCATCGCCATCGGTGGGCCCGGCTGCGGCGAAACAGGCGCGCTTGGGTCGCTCACCAATCGCCTCGCAATAGGCCTCAGCCGCATCACGCACCGTCTCGAAATCCACGGCTCTGAACTTTTGCGGGTGACGGATCGTCGGTGTTCCATCCTGTAATTCAGCGATGGCAAAACGAGCATTGGTGCCGCCGATATCGGCCACAAGTGTCGCGTTAGCCATCGCTTGGCATCCCCTGCTCTTCAAGCGCAAACGTCATCGCCCCACCCTCTGCTGGACCAACCAGAGAACGCATACCTGCAAAGAGCTCGCGTCCCGTTCCCCACCGGTCCGTATCAAGATCTGGATGAGCAGCTTCCCGCTCTTCCAGTCGATCCTCCGTACTCACTTCTAATACCCGTTCCCGGCAATCAAGACGGATAAGGTCACCCGTCTTAATCTTTGCGATCGCGCCCCCATCGAGTGCCTCGGGCGTCAAATGGATAGCCGCCGGCACTTTCCCACTGGCGCCCGACATTCGACCGTCAGTAACCAGCGCAACGTTGAAGCCTTGGGCTTGAAGAGCACCAAGTGGCGGCGTCAGCTTATGAAGTTCAGGCATTCCGTTGGCCTTGGGGCCTTGAAAGGGAATCACGGCCACAAAATCGCGTTGCAGCTCCCCGGCCTTAAAACTGTCCATCAGCGCTTGCTGGCTATGAAAGACGATAGCGGGCGCTTCGACCACCATGTGCTCGTCCTTCACCGCCGATACTTTGATCACGGAACGCCCGACATTCCCTTTGAGCAGGACAAGCCCGCCCGTCTCCGCCATGGGCTCATCCATACCGCGCAAAACCTTGGTGTCCTCGGACGTTTGCGGAGGTGATCGCCAACTGATGGTTTCTCCATCCAAGAAAGGCTCCTGCGCAAATCGATCGAGCCCCTCGCCCATTGACGTCTTCACATCACCATGAAGAAGTCCGACATTCAGCAGTTCCCTGATGATAAAAGCCAATCCCCCTGCAGCATGAAAATGGTTCACATCCGCAGGCCCATTGGGATAAATCCGTGTCAGGAGGGGCGTGACTTCAGAAAGCGCTTCGAAATCATCCCAGTCAATCACCACACCAACAGCGCGCGCCATGGCGATCAGATGAATTGTGTGATTGGTGGAGCCCCCCGTTGCATGCAGACCGACCAGGGCATTGAGGATGGCCCGCTCGTCAATCACCTCGAAGAACGGAATATAGTTGTCCCCAAGTTGCGTCGTGGATACGATCTGTTTCGCCGTGCCGCGGACGATCTCATCACGGAGCTTGGTTCCTGGATTAATGAAAGCGGAGCCTGGCAGGTGCAGTCCCATCATCTCCAGCATCATCTGGTTTGAATTGGCCGTGCCATAAAACGTACACGTGCCAGGCGAGTGATAGCTATCACTCTCAGCCTTCAAAAGCTCATCGCGGCCGACTTTTCCTTCGGCATAGAGTTGTCTGACGCGCGCCTTTTCGTCATTGGGAAGACCGGAGCGCATCGGACCAGCAGGCAAAAACATCGTGGGAAGATGGCCAAATCGAGCCGCGCCGATAAACAGTCCGGGTACAATTTTATCGCATGTCCCCAGCAAGATCGCGCCATCAAAGACGCTGTGGGACAAAGACACAGCCGTGGCCAAGGCGATGACATCACGCGAAAACAAGGAAAGATCCATGCCCGGTTGCCCTTGGGTCACACCGTCGCACATGGCGGGCACCCCGCCAGCGATCTGTGCTGTGGCACCAAGCTTACCGACGGCGTCCTTGATGATATCGGGATACGCGCCCAATGGTTGGTGGGCGGAGAGCATGTCGTTGTAAGCGGTTACAATCCCGATATTGGGGTTCACATTGCCCGCAAGGGACTTCTTGTCGCTCGCTGGAACCGCGGCGGCGGCATGGGCAAGGTTACCACAAGAAACATGTGCGCGGTGCGGACCGTCCGAACCCGCCTCCCGCATCTGCAGCACATACCGATCGCGCCAGTTTTTGCTGCGCTCTCGCACTCTATCGGTTACACGATCCAGCGTTTCGTTTAATGCCACCATGACAGCTCCTTAGGGCGCCCAACCCACCCACATATCCGGCCGCTTCCGGAGGATGGCGCGCACCGGCAAGTCTTCAACGTCTCCATCGCTCAAGGCCTGTTCGAAGACCGCTCGTTTTGTCTCGCCTCTCATCAGGAGGCTGATCGACGTTGCTTCTGCCACCATGGGCAAAGAAAGGGTCAAGCGCTCCGTCAACGCTCCAGTGACGTCAGACGCCTGGGCCCTAATCGCCACAACCGGCGATGCGTCATCAGCGAGCGCGGCAGTCAACCCCTCCGCAGACGGAAACCAAGACGCTGTGTGGCCGTCAGGTCCCATACCCAACAGCACCACATCCAACGGCTGAGAGACATAGGCCATAGCGCGGGATGCGATCGTTGCGCCTGCAGGGAGATTTCCCGTTTCTGACCATAGGCCGGTGAGCTGCGCATCTTGCGCACAATCATGGAGCAGCGTTTCTCTGACGAAGGCTTCGTTCGATCCCTCATGGTCCGGCGCAACCCAGCGCTCATCGACCAACACCACATCGACGCGGTCCCATGCCAGTGGCCGCTCAGCCAAAAGTCCGTGCACCTGCAGGGGACTGGACCCACCTGATACGGCGAGGCTCACCCGCTCTTTGGTTTCAAGCGCTGCGCTGAGCGCTGTCGCGACACGGTCCGCTAAGGCCGCCGCCAAAGCGTCGCCATCGGCAAACACCGTCACGTGCGGGTTACGCTCCATCGAACCAACTCCGGTTTTCTCGGTCGAGCATCATTTCCGACTGAGCCGGTCCATCCGTTCCCGCCGCATAGGCATAAGTGGGGGTGCCGTCCTCCGCCCACGCATCAAGCACGCCGTCGACCCACTGCCAGGCCGCTTCGACCTCGTCACGTCGCATGAAAAGCGCAAGGTCGCCGCGCACGACGGCCATCAAAAGGCGTTCATAGGCATCGGGATAGCGCGCCTCGAACGTGTCGGCAAAAGACAGGTTGAGCGGCACATAGCGCAACCGCATGCCGCCTGGGCCTGGGTCCTTTGTCACCAATAGAAGCTTCACACCTTCGTCCGGCTGCAGACGAATAACCATCCGTGTCGGCTGCAGCTTGCGCCCCTCGTCACCCAAAACCGAGTGAGCCACATCCTTGAACTGAATAATGATATCCGACCGGCGTTTGTTCATCCTTTTACCTGTTCGCAGGTAAATCGGCATACCGCGCCATCGCCAGTTATCGATGTTGGCTTTAAGCGCAACAAAGGTTTCGATCTCGCTCGATTTCCCAAGCTCATCCTCATAGCTCGGCGCGACACCGTCGTCGTCAACGCCTTTACCATATTGTCCGCGCACGGTTGATGAGCGCACATTGGTCAGGGTGATCGGACGCAACGCGCGGAGAACTTTGATCTTCTCATCGCGCACCGTGTCAGGCGCGAGATCAAGCGGCGGCTCCATCGCAACCAAGCACATCAATTGCATGAGATGGTTTTGCACCATATCACGCAATGCTCCGGCTGTGTCGTAATACCCAGCACGGCCGCCAGCCCCGATCGATTCGGCCACCGTGATCTGAATATGATCGATAAAGTTTGCGTTCCAAACGGGTTCAAACAGCGAATTCATCAGCCGCAAGACAAGAAGGTTCTGCACCGTCTCTTTGCCGAGATAATGGTCGATCCGAAAGATCGATTCCTCAGAGAAGACGGCACCGACGGCTGCATTGATCTGCTGCGCACTGCCCAGATCCTTGCCAATCGGTTTTTCGAGAACAATGCGTGTCCCCGGCGTTTGAAGGCCCGTTGATGCGATGTTCGCACTCACGTCACCGTAAAGGCTCGGAGGTAGCGCCAGGTAGAAAACACGCTGGCGATCCTCGCCGCCCTCGAGGCACGCCCTGAGGCCATCCCAGCCACTGCTTGGGTCCGTGACATTCACTTGGCGGTAGTAGAGCTGCTTGGAAAATTGGGACCACTCTTCGTCACTGACCGCTTCTGCGGGATAAAACTCACGGAACTTGGCCAACACTTGTTCGCGAAAGTCCGTGTCTGTGCTTTCGCCGCGCGAGACACCGATAATCTTCGACTCATCCGGAATCTGTCCATCGCGCCAACGCCGGAACAGTGCTGGCATCAATTTGCGCAGCGACAGATCGCCCAAGGCACCAAAAACGATGAGATCAAAGGCCTCGACAGGGATCAATTGTGCGCTGTTTGGCTGCGCAGCACTCATGTGAAACTCCTTTCATCTCAAACCCGTCGCGGCGCTGGTTGGTTTTCTGACAAGCGCCGCGAAAGTGTCCTATACAAGTCCGTAGAGGGATTTTATCCCTCCATCTCCTCAAGCTCGAGCCCCTTTGTCTCGCGCACCGTGCGGGCAATGAACAAGATCGAGAGGCCAGCAAACGCGGCATAAATTCCGTACGCCCCAGCCAGGCCAATTGATGTTAACAAGACCGGGAACGTCATGGTCACGACAAAATTTGCGAGCCATTGGGTCAACCCAGCGATCGCCAGTGCCGACCCACGGATCTGATTGGGGAACATCTCACCAAGCATCACCCACATCACTGGCCCCCAACTGAGGTTGAAGACGAAGGCGTAACTGAGACCTGCGCCAAGCGCGACGAGACCCATTTCGCGCGATAGTGATAGGCCGCCATTGGCATCGATCGTCCCCGTGGAAAAGGCTAAGGCCATCACACCAAGCGTGATGGTCATGCCGATCGAGCCCCAGAACAAGAATGGCTTACGCCCAATCCGGTCAACCAACAGGAGGCAAAAGAGGACCGCGACAATGCCCGATGCGCCCGTCAACACGTTTTGCAGCAAAGCATCGCTCTCGGTGAAACCGGCCGACTGCCATAGCACCGCACCGTAGTAAAAAATAACGTTGATTCCGACGAGCTGTTGGAATGCCGCCAAACCAATCCCAACCCAGGCGATGGGCCGCACCCGTCCGCCAACGAAGAGATCGCCAAAGCTCGGCTTATGCGTGCTATCGATCGTGTCTTCGATGTCTTGTACCTTTTGACGACCATACCGACCGAACAGTTTTTCAAGGACCGTCCGTGCACTTTCTTTCTTCCCTTTGGCGACAAGAAACCGCGGACTTTCCGGGATAGTGAACAAAGCCAGAAGGAAGATCACCGCAGGGATCAACTCGACCCAGAACATCCAGCGCCAGGTTTCAAATCCCCAGGCAAAGACGGCCGTGGATCCGCCCGACCAACCCGCCAAAAGATAGTTGGAAAGGAAAGCAAAAAAGAGACCCGTGACGATGGCGATCTGCTGCGCCGTGGCCAAGGCACCACGGAAACGCGCGGGGGCGATTTCAGCGATATAGGCGGGCGACATCACCGACGCTGCACCAACCGCCAACCCACCGATGATCCGATAAATGACGAATTCGAAGGTGCCGCTCGCCACACCCGAACCCCAAGCCGAGACGATAAACATCACGGCCGACACCACAAGCATCATCCGGCGACCGAACAAATCGGCCAAACGTCCCGCCAACAGTGCCCCCGCGGCTGAACCAAGGAGCATGGAGGCAACCGAGAACCCTGTGCCGACACTGCTTGACTCAAAGGCGGTCTGAAGACCGTCAACGGTGCCGTTGATGACCCCGCTGTCAAAACCAAACAAAAAACCACCCAAGGTCGCGACAATGGCGATCAGGATGATGAAACCAACATTCGTCTCTTCCTTTTCGGAAGCATCAACAGCCCGCGCTGCAGAAGTGCTACTCATAGCGTTCCTCACCGGAAGGGGTTGTTTTTTATCAAGGACCAGACCCATGCCCCTTCTACATGACAACGTTGTCTGATCCGATCTCGATAGCTAAATTGACCGAAGAAAGCGAGCGGTGACGAGCAGGAAATACTGTTATTTGATGCTGAGGCGGCTCTTTCTGCAGTGAAACGCCAGGCAGGCTTTGGTTTTACGGCACCTTGGCCACTGAATCCCGGGCCACAAGGCGGTGATCTAAGACCCGGACCGCCGAGTCGGTCGCTCGGCCCGCCGCCTCAAAGGACCGTATCAGCTCGGTCGCCGCGACCGTGCCAAACTCTAAGACCGGCTGGCGAACCGTGGTGAGCGCAGGCCAGGTTTTTTCAGCGATCGCGGAATCGTCAAAGCCAACAATTGAGAAATCTCGGGGGGCCACAAGACCCAAACGGTGGCCGGCAACAATGACCCCAGCGGCCATGTCATCGTTCGATGCAAACACCGCCGTGGGCCGTTTGCTTCGGGCAAGAAGCTGCATGCCGCCATCGACGCCGGAGGCGAAATCGAAGGTCCCTGGCACGACGAGATCGTCTTTAAACGGAACGCCGCGCTCATCAAGCGCGGAACGATAGCCGCGAAAACGTTCCTCCGTTGCGCTTTCATTTTCCCGGCCGCGGATAAAGCCGATCTGGCGATGCCCCTGTTCAATCAGCAACATGGTCAGATCCCGCGCCGCCGCAAATTCATCGATCCGAACGGAAAGGACACTGTTCAATGTCGATTGAGTACCGATCTTGGCCACCGCTACACCTTGTTCAGAAAACCAAGCGCCCACCGCATCAATGTCCGCGAAAGGGGGCACAAGGATCACCCCGTCAGGCTTTTTCATCGCCATTTGCCGCTCAAACCGCTGATGAAACATGTCAACGGGGTCGCCGTCACAGTCAGGCAAAACTGCCACAAGGAGTTGGTAGCCCTCAGCCTGGCAGGTCTGCATCGCCCCGGCCTGAATGGCATGGACATAGGGCGTTGTCATAATGTGGCTGATGAGCTGCACCTGATAGCTTCGGTGGCTGCGCAGTGATCGCGCTGATGCACTAGGAACATAACCCAAATCGCGCGCCGCCAGCTTCACACGTTCCCGTAGCGCATCCTGGACGTAGGGTTCATTGTTGATCACGCGGGAGACCGTCTTTACCGACACACCTGCGCGCCGGGCCACATCAAGCATCGTCGTCATAATGACGCCTCACCCCTATAGAGGACGTATCGATCGCACGCGGATGTCATTTGAGCGAATTCATACAGGCAGGCCATGCAACAACGCTAGCGCGTGAACGACGCTCCGTTTAAAGCAAACCTATGGCAGACTCCACCACCTACGACCGCGTCGCACTTGAAACCCGCTTGCTGGCCCTGCGCGGGGAACTTGAGACGGATCCCCTCGCCAACCCGGTCCGTCGCCTCGGTTATGAACTCTCCAAGGCAATCGAAGCAGGCGTTCTATCCTTGGACGACACCGAAGACCTGATCGCTGAGCTATCCTGTCAAGCCGTCAGCCAACGGCGCGCCGAAGCCAAATCTTATCTTGGCACTGATCTTAGCCTGATGCAGGCGATGAACCGTCTTACTGAACATTGCGATACGGAAGATGCCTATAAAGCCTTTGTTGAAAGACCCGCGGAAACGGTAGTGTTCACGGGGCACCCCACGTTCGCGATGACGAAAGATGGCGTCGCCTCAATCTTGTCGGACGGGGATGCAGCGCCAGCCACCCATATTCGGCCATCGATCACCCTGACCGACGAGCACGAAGAGGCCTGCCGCGCCCTTGGTTTTGCTGGCGATGCGATCACTTCGGCCTCACGAGCAGCTCTTGAACATGCCCAAGCCCGCTTCGGTGAAGGTTTTCGCAGTATGCTGCCAATTCCTGTCACCGTCGCAACATGGGTCGGATACGACCTTGATGGACGACAAGACATCGGCTGGGAGCGGATCATCGTGCACCGGTTGATCGAGAAAAAACTGGCGCTGGAAGACTATATCGCTCGCCTCAACGCCCATCGTTCTCACCCGGCCATTGAGCAATGCATCGCTTCCATGACATGGGCCCGTGCACGGACTGAAGCTGAGCTTCAAGCCTTTTCCGACGAAGCAGCGCTCAGCACACAAGAGGGTTTGGTGAAAGCGGCGGACCTCTTGACCGCCGAGGGCTCAGACCGTCTTGTCTCACTTCAAGAGATCATCGCTACGCTTCGCGACACTGCCACTTCCGCTAATGCTCCGCAAGCGATGGACTTACTTGCCATAGCAAGTCTGATGTCGTCGCGCGGGTTAGGACTGGGTGAGATTCATTTTCGCCTCAATGCCTCGCAGATTAGGAACGCAGCGCGGGCTGTCTTGCCCCTTCATCCCGGGGCGGATCTCTTCGGCCGCTCGGCGCTTACCGCGGTCAATGACGCCATTGCATCTGTCGAGCCCATTCGAGTCAATTTCGGTAGCCTTGCCGCGGAAACATCGTCGGCGCGGCGTATTGCGATCGCAGCTGCCCAGATCATCAAGCATATCGATGCCGATACACCCATTCGCCTGCTGATTGCCGAATGCGAAAACCCGCTTACGGTGCTGACCGCCATCTTCCTTGCAAAGAGGTATGGAGCGGACCACGCGGTGGACATTTGCCCGCTTTTTGAAACGGCGCAGAGCTTTGAACGAAGCCGCCGGATTCTCTCTTTGTTGCTTGAGCAACCCGCCTATCAAAAGCAGGTGAAGCAGCGCGGCCGGGTGTCAATCGAAGCAGGCTTTTCCGATGCGGGCAGGTTTATGGGGCAACTCCCCGCCAGCCTCGCCATCGAACGCCTTCATATTCAGTTGGCTGATGAAATGAAGGCTAAGGGGCTTGAAAACCTTGAGGCGGTGGTCTTCAACACCCATGGCGAGAGTATGGGACGCGGCGGCCACCCCGGGTCGATCACCGACCGCAGCCGCTATATCATGAGCCCGCACGCACGCGAACAATTTCGCAACAAAGGCGTCCGGCTCATTCATGAATCAAGCTTTCAGGGCGGGGACGGTTTTGCATGGTTTAATTCCGTGACCAATGCCGAAGCGGTGATCGCTGGCCTCTTGGGCGCTATCCCAACGCAACCGCCTCAGGACGTTGATCCCTTCTATGAAAGAACCGAGGCGAGTATTGATTTTTTCAACTTCGTCAAAGATCGACAAAAGGATCTCTTCCACTTCGGTAGCCTCGCAAGTGTGGTGATGGGTCCTGGGTTAGCGGTGCTCCCGATCGCGGGGTCGCGCAAAACCAAACGCCAATTTGACCGCTCGAACGAGGAAGACATCAGTCTACGCCGCATTCGTGCGATCTCGCATAACGGTAGCTTGGAGCAGATTGGGTATCTTGCCAATATTCATGAAGGCGTCGGCGATGCCATCGCCACCGAACCAGAGGCGTACACCGATCTTTCGAAAACTTCGGATCGTTTTCGGCGCCTTATGGCCCTCGTCGCCCGAGCGACCGAGTTATCGGATATGAAAACGCTGATCGCCTATATGAAACTCTACGACGGGTCATTTTGGGCGACACGTCCGATTAATGGTCGTGAACCCCATATTGAACAGGCCTGCAGCAACCTTGCCAGCCAGCTCGCCGAAGATCGCCGCTACTTTGATGCACTCCAAACCGCAGCGCGCTTAAGGCCGAGCGTGATCGCACTCAAGCGGTCCCTGATCGATATGGGGTTCACGATCGATAAGACGCCGCCGCTTAACCTCGACCTGCTCCATGCTTTGCGCATCGCCTTGATCCAGCATATGTTCTTGATCGCAGGGAACCTTCCAACTTTTGCGGGCGCCTCTGGCTTTTCACGGGACGAAGTGCTCGCCGATATCTTGGCTCTGAATATTGCGGGTGCTGTTCAGCGCCTCAAAGAAGGCTTTCCGCAGGCGGAAGGCCAAAGCATGCTCAATAGCTTCGCTGAACCCGCCGATCAACCGAGCACAGATCAGCGCTATGCCTCGATCGCGACCGACACGATTGCACCGCTCGAACGCGCGTTTGAACAATGCCAACGGGTGAGCCTAGCTGTTTCTCACCACTTCAGAGCCATTGGCTGATAAGTCCGCCACCAGACCCTTGGCGGCCAGCGCATCAAGAACAGTCTTTCCGTTGTCCGTCGGCGTGGCCATCGCATCAAGCCGAAGCGAATCCTGAGGGGGCTCAAGCGCATCGAATTGCGACGCGACAAGCGCCGACGGCATGAAATGACCGCGCCGGCTTTCCACGCGGCGACGCGCTTCAATTTCAGTGATGTCAAGCAACAGCCAGTGGCAACAGTGCCAGCGCGCGGTTTTGAGCTGTATCCGGACAATAGATGTTAAGGCCGAACATGCTAAAATCGCAGGCTGAGCCCCCTGCTGATCAAGCGTCGCCACAATCGATCCAATCCATGCTTGCCGGTCTTCATCGGTCAGCGGATCGCCCCGTGCCATTTTCTGAATATTGGCGGGGGGATGGAAATCGTCACCCTCGAGAAAAGGCCAGCCAAGGCATTGACTGAGATACTGCCCCAGCGTGGTCTTCCCGCAGCCAGCCACGCCCATCACCACGAGAAGCGGCACCAATTTCGTCACACGGCCCCAAGGCGAGAGATCTTGACCGTGTTGGTTTTACCTGGCCGCCCAAATGGATAGCCCGTCACGATCACGATCCGCTCGCCTTCCTTCGCGCCCGCCACCGCGCGCGCGGCATCCTCAGACGTTTGCAACATGCCTTCAAAGTCAGCGACATTGGGGCTGATATGCGGCTCAAGCCCCCAACCTAATCGCAGCTGGCGCGCCGCGTCGCGATGTGGCGTCAGCGCAATAATTGGGCAACGCGGACGATCACGGGACACCCGCCGAGCCGTGGACCCGGTTTCGGTGTAAGCGATCAGCGCGGTGACGTCTGCTGGTTCGGTCGCAGCGCTCGCGGCGGTACTGATGGCATCGGCGGTGGTGAGTTCTTCTGCTGGCAGATCAAGCTTGCGCGTCCGCCAATACTCTTCATCCGCCTCCGCCGCTTTGATGATCCGATCCATGATTGCAACAGCCGTTGGCGGATGGCGGCCGACAGCGGTCTCCGCTGAGAGCATCACAGCGTCCGCCCCCTGAAGAACGGCCGTGGCGACATCGGAAGCTTCCGCCCTTGTCGGGGTCGGCGCGTCAACCATCGATTCCAGCATATGGGTGGCAACGATCACCGGCTTTCCTGCCCGGCGGCAGGTCCGCACGATGTGCCGCTGGATCAACGGCACCCGCTCGGGGGGCAATTCGACGCCAAGATCTCCGCGGGCGACCATAATCGCATCGGACAGCGCAACAATGTCCTCGATGTCTTGGACGGCGGAGGGCTTTTCGATTTTGGAAATAATGCCGACCTTGTCGCCAATGATCGCGCGCGCTTCCGCCACATCTTCAGGCTTCTGCACGAAACTGAGGGCGATGTAATCAACCCCTCGCTCAAGCGCAAAAGCGAGGTCGGCTCTGTCTTTGTCCGTGAGAGCAGAAACCGGCAGCGAGCGCGATGGCACATTCACACCTTTGCGATCCGTCAGCGGACCACCAGCCTCGACCAGAGCTTCGCGCGCGTCGCCATCGACCCCCGAGATCCGAAGCCGCAGCTTCCCATCATCGAGCATCAGAAGATCATCGACCTGAAGGGCACTGAGGAGTTGGGGATGAGGAACCGGAATGGTGCGATCCTCGAGACTCTCTTCGGCAGGAACAAGTCGCCACTGATCGCCATAGCTTAAGTGCACCTTACCATCAGGTAGGCGGCCACAACGGAACTTCGGACCCTGCATATCCGCAAAGACACAAATGGGGCGTCCGGACTGTGTCTCGACCTCACGAATGGCGTCGAGCACGCGACCATGGTTTTCATGGTCGCCATGGCTAAAGTTGAGACGAAACCCATCCACACCGACCGTGTGCAGCATATCGAGCATGGCAGGCGCGCTGCTCGCAGGACCAACGGTGGCCACAATCTTGCAAAATCTCGCTCGTGCCATGGGTGCCTCCAGTCGCGATGAGCGCTCTAGTTGTGGCACACTTTAAGCCCCCGCGGAGGCAGCGAGGTCAGTGAATTGCAGCACACGATGCAGTGCCGCCTCAAGGCGTTCCAACGCCAAATATCTGATTGGGGATTTGGGAGAAAATGGAGCGGGCGATGCGATTCGAACGCACGACCCTAACCTTGGCAAGGTTATGCTCTACCCCTGAGCTACGCCCGCTCACTGACGAACTGCGTATCAAGCAAATTGATGAAGGCAGTGCAACCGTCCCGGCAAAAAAAGAGCGGAACCCACGCGATCCTTCGCAAGACGACGAAAAACCAAGGCCTGGGCAGAGAACGGTCGTCCCCTTAGGATCGCCCGATGGACGCAGAACGGCTTTTCTTCGCCCGCTTGGAAGAGATGGGTATCGCTTCGGAAACGGTGGAGCATGACGCAACACCCACGGTCGAAACCAGCAAGCACTTGGCCGAAAGCCTGCCAGGCGGACGATCGAAAAGCTTACTCCTCACCGATAAAAACCAGCGGCTGTTCCTCGTGACAGCGCGCGGCAGCACCCGGGTGGATCTCAAAAAAGTCGGTGACGCTGTCGGCGCGCGGGGACGTTTAAGCTTTGCCAGCCCCGATGTGATGAAAGACGTCTTAGCCGTCGAACCTGGACACCTGACGCCATTTGCTTTGGTCAATGATCGGCACAGCAAGATCGATAGTCTGGTCCTTGACGATGAGCTTTTAAGGGAAAGCCAGATTTGGGCGCATCCCTTGCGGAACACCGCCTCAACAGCGATCTCATCGAACGCCCTACGTGCCTTCGCGGCAATCCATGCTCAGCGTGTGATTGAACTCGCCCTTGCCGCGGCGTGAGAGAACCGCCATTTCCCGGCTGAATTAGCGTTTCGTATTCTGATGTCTGGAGCCAACCATGTCCTCGACCCTTGATCTTGGTGGAAATGCGCCCACTGGCGCCGCGCCTGGTGGCGACGATCTTGTCAAAGACGCAACGATTGAGACGTTCCAGGCGGATGTCCTTGAAGCGTCGATGCATGTGCCGGTCGTGGTCGATTTCTGGGCCACCTGGTGCGGACCCTGCAAAACCTTAGGCCCCATGCTCGAAAAGGCCGTTCAGGCCCGCGCTGGGCAGGTCAAAATGGTGAAGGTCGACACCGATAAGAACCAAATGCTGGCCCAGCAGCTGCGCATCCAGTCTCTTCCCACTGTGATGGCCTTTGTCGGCGGTCAGCCGGTTGATGGCTTTATGGGTGCGGTGCCGGAAAGCGAAGTGCAGGTCTTCTTGGACCGGATCATCGCGGCAGCAGCGCAGATGGGCCTTAAGGGTGGCGCCAGCGACGTCATGAGCGCCAAGGATTTGATCGCCGCTGGCAAAGAAGCGCTAGCGCAAAGCGCCTTCCCCCAAGCAATCCAGGCGTTTGGTGAAGCAGCGAACATCGCCGATGAAGGCAGCGACGAACAGATCGAAGCGATCGCTGGTGTTGCCCATGTCCAGCTTGCCGCTGGCGACGTCGAGGCGGCTCGGGCGACGCTCGACCAAGTGCCCAGCGACAAAAAGGACCATGCGGCCCTGACGCAGATCTCGGCCCAGCTCCAGTTGATGGGTGATCCCGCAGCGGGCGGCGACCTTGGCGCCGCAGAGGCTGCCTTTAGGGCCGACCCGAGCAATCAAGAGCAGGGCTACGCGTTGGCCGAAGAGCAGATCGCCGCGGGCCAGGTGGAAACAGCTATGGACACGCTGCTGACCCTCATCGCCAAGGACCAGGAGTGGAACGAAGGCGCGGCGCGACAAAAACTCCTCACGCTCTTTGAAGCCCTTGGTGCGGCTCATCCTGAGGTCAAACGCGCGCGTCGGCGCTTGTCTTCCCTACTTTTCAGCTAAGTCTTCTTCAGGCGTCGATTTTCGGCGCTTCTACCTGAAGGGACGCACGTCGATGACGAGCCGGGAGCACCTGCAATCCCTGCCTCAAGAGCTGGCGGTCTTCCCGTTGAGGAGCGCCGTTTTGCTCCCGCGTGGACAGCTGCCGCTCAACATTTTTGAGCCGCGCTACCTCGCCATGACCGATCATGCGCTGCAGACCAGCCGATTGATCGGGATGACGCGTCCGCGCTGCGACGAAGACGTGAACCCACCGCTTTACGATGTCGGCTGCGCAGGGCGGATCACGTCCTTCACCGAAACGGGCGATGGCCGGTATCTCATCACGCTCACCGGGGTCTCGCGTTTTCGGGTGTTGAGTGATGAGCTTTCGCAGAGCGGCTTCCGGGTCGCAAAGGTCGATTGGGCAGCCTACGCCGCCGACATTTATCCGGATCCAGAAGAGAGCCCGCGCTTGCGCGAACAGGTGATCGAACTTTTGATGCGCTATCTTGAGGAAGTTGGTTTGCAAGCAGATTGGGATTCGATTGAAGGTGCGTCGGCGGAGACAATCATCAATTCCGTCGCCATGAGTTGCCCTTTCGCGCCCGACGAAAAGCAAGCCATCCTCGAGGCTCGAACCATCGATGATCGCGGCCAGACCCTGATCGCGCTGATGGAAATGGCGATTGCCCACCGCGGTAGCGAATTTGACGATGATACGCGGGAGCGGCTTCAATAGCCCGATGACCGAGACCAAAACCCCGCCCCTTGATCCCAAGCTTCTTGACCTTTTGGTGTGTCCGGTGACCAGGACATCTCTTCGTTATGATCAGGAGGCGCAGGAATTGATCTCTGAGGCCGCCGCCCTCGCCTACCCCATTCTCGAGGGCATCCCCATCATGCTCGAAGGCGAGGCCAGAAAGTTAACCGACTCCTAAGGTTAACGGAACGTTTACCGATTGACACTGATAGTCCCCCTGTTTCCTCCCGTTGGGTGGTCAGGGCTCAGACTTATGCGGTTCGTTCCACGGCGATTTGGTTTTTCACTGGTTATCCTCACCCTGATTGCTGCTGCATCCACCGCAGCGGATGCGGCGCGCGCGGAGGATGCGCAAAGCGCGCAAGCGAGCACCGATAGCGAGCGGCGCCTTGGTTATTCAGGTCAGCCGGTTCCGCGATTTGTGGCGCTTAAAAAGGATAAAGCCTTTGGCCGGGCCGGGCCGGACCTCGAAGACCCCGTGCTCGTGATCTACAAACGCCGGGGTCTTCCGCTCAAGGTGATCGGCGAAACCCAGGACAACATTTGGCGGCGGGTCGAGGACGTTGACGGACGCCGTGTTTGGATCCACCGCGCCATGCTGGCTGACAACGAACACGCGGTGATCCAAGCCTCGACGATCATCTTCGCGCAACCAACGATTGATGCTTTGCCCCGCGCACGGCTGGAACCTGGCGTGATCGCCAAGCTTGAAGCGTGCGAAGGCACCTGGTGCCGGGTACGGACGAAAGATTTTCGTGGTTGGACCGACCGAGACGTGCTCTGGGGATCGCCTCTTTAACGCCGTTCTAGTCGGCACCTTCGTCAAAAAGAGCGATCGCGCTCACCACCATCGCCTCGGTGCCGTTGATCACCGACGCCTCCGGATCAATCCGAAACCCTGGCGCGTGGTGGGACGTTGGCGAGTCGATGTCTTCTTGGAAAGCGCCGCCAACCCGGAAGTTAACGCCTTTGACGCCCGATTCAGGAGTCACGAAATAGGCAAAATCCTCCGCCCCCATACCGTCGAGACGGCCATTGGGAACAAGAGCCTCGTCACCCATAGCTTCAACGATCGCCGCTTCCACAAGACGTGCAGTGGCAGGGTCATTGTTGGTGGGCGGCGTTGTTTCCGTCGGTGAACGGACGACCTTAGGCATCTTCTCTTCGGGAACCCCAAAAGCCACGGCCGTGCCATGCGCGATCCGATCAATGCCGTCGAGCAATGCATCCCGCGTTTCTGGGTCATTGGCCCGAACGGTGAGCTGAAGGTGGACCTCTTCACCAATAATGTTGTGCTTTGTTCCGCCGTGGATCGAGCCGACAGTGATCACCCCTGGTTTTTTGGGGGCAATGCTCCGGCTGACGATCGTCTGAAGCGACACAACGATCTGTGATGCGATCATCACAGGATCCACCGTCGCGTGCGGCATCGCGCCATGCCCGCCAACGCCGAAAACCGTGATGTCAACGCTATCGGCGCTGGAAAAGGCGTTCTCTTCGGGCACGTGAATAAGGCCACCGGGAAAACCAGACCACACATGGAAGCCCAGGGCATAATCGGGCTTAGGAAATTTTGTATAAAGACCATCTTCCAGCATGGCGCGCGCACCGCCGACCCGCTCTTCCGCTGGCTGACCAATAAGGATAAGTGTCCCCGACCAGTCTTCTTTAAGGTCCATCAGCTGTTTGCCGGTACCAACGAGGGTGGTCATATGCATGTCGTGCCCGCAGGCATGCATCACAGGCTTCACGATGCCGTCGATATCTTTCTGGGTGGCGGTCGAGGCGTAATCGAGCCCTGATTGTTCCGGCACGGGGAGGCCATCCATATCAGCGCGGATCATCACCGTGGGTCCGCGACCGTTTTCCAGCACCGCCACCACGCCGGTGCCGCCAAAATTCTCGGTCACGCTAAACCCAAGATCACGCAACTCGTTGGCGAGCCGTGCCGCCGTGTTCACCTCTTGAAACGAAAGCTCAGGATTGGCGTGAAAGTACCGGAACAGCTCACCGAGATGTTCGTTATAGTGCTGCACCACGGACGCATGGAGGTCATTCTTATGATCATCTGCGCAGGCCGACGTCCCGAGCGCCAAAAGACTGATAGCGGTGAAACATGCTTTCCGAAACATCAGCGAACCTTCTTGTAACTGTGCCGAAACTAAAAGCGTGCGTGTTGCCTTGGCAACGACCAGTCGAAGAGGTCGCTTGCGGCGCTTCAGTCTGACGCTTAACCAAAGAGAAGTGTTACGGGGCATCAGTTTTGGGTTCATTGCTGAAATCACTGGCGACCGTTTCGGGGCTCACGATGTTGAGCCGCGTGTTCGGTTTCTTGCGTCAGTTGATCCTCGCCGGTGTCATTGGCGCTTCGGGAACCCCTGTTGCTGACGCCTTTTGGGCAGCGTTCCGGCTTCCCAACATGTTTCGTCGCCTTCTTGCTGAGGGCGCGTTCCAAGCTGCGTTTGTTCCGCTTTTTCAAAATCATGAGAGTCATGGCGGCGTCGCTCACGCCAAGGATTTCGCCGAGGACATCCTCGCTTGGATGGTGGTGATCCTGACCGCCCTGACCGCTTTGGTGATGATTTTCACCCCGACCTTTATGAGCCTTTTGACGAGCGGCTTTCGGGACGATCCAGAGCGTTTCGAGCTCTCGGTTCTCTATGCGCGGATCATGTTTCCCTACCTGGGCTGCATGTCGATCGTTGGGATCTTTGGCGGGATGCTGAATGCGGTTCACCGTTTTGCTGCCGCTGCCGCCGCTCCCTTGCTCCTCAACGTGGCGCTCATCATTGGTGTTCTCTTCTATGCCCGCGCGGATGTTGAGGTCACAGGACAGGCTGCCGCTGTGGCGGTACTCATCTCAGGGTTTCTTCAGCTCGGCGCGCTGATCTGGGGCGCCGCGCGTTCGCAGCTTCTCTTGCGGCTCCGAACGCCGCGCTTGTCGCGTTATAGTCGGCGGATGGTCACTTTGGGTGCACCTGGCTTTATCGCAGCATCAGCCCTTCAGGTGAATGCGATCATCGGGACCAACATCGCCAGCCGCCAGGATGGCGCCGTGAGCTGGCTGATCTATGCCGACCAGCTTTATCAACTGCCGCTCTCGATTATAGGGATCGCGCTTGGCGTCGTGCTAATGCCGGCCATCGGTCGCGCGGTGAAATCGGGAGATGAGGAGCGCGCCAGAGCAACGCTAGAGCAAGGCTTTCTCACCGCGATGTTTTTCGCCATGCCTGCAGCCGTCGGTATCGTGATGCTCGGCAGCTTTATCTCAGAAGCGCTGTTCCAGGACTTAGCGGGGTTCGCCACCCAGCTCATCGGTGCGGGCGGCTCGGCTTTTAACGACACCGACGTCATCATGGTCGGCTCGGCACTCTTTATCTTCGGCTTTGGTCTTCCCGCTTATGTCCTTCAAAAGGTCTTCGCCGCGGCGTTTTTTGCGCGGGAGGATACCCAAACACCGATGCGCTATGCGATCACCGCGATTGTGATCAATGCGGTGATCTCGATCACGCTGTTCCCCACAATCGGCTTTTTAAGTGTTCCCACCGGAACGGTGATCGCCGCTTGGACGGAAGTGGCGCTCCTCTCAACGACACTGCGTCGCCGGAAAATTCTCCGGCTTTACCATCTTTTGCGCCGTTTGTTCGCCATCATCGGCGCCAGCACACTCTTGGCTGTCGCGCTCCACTACCTATTGCAACTGAGAGAACCCCTCGAAGCGATGGTCTGGGGGCAGAGCTGGATTGTTCTCTTTACCATCGCAATCCTTGCCGTGCCTGCTTACGGCTTGGTCAGCCTCGCACTGGGGGTGATCACCAGCGCCGACATCCGCCGAACACTGCGCGGTTAAGACTTCACTTCTTCGGCCTTTCAGACCATATTAGGGCGTCTAGGGGAGACCAAGTATGGCGCGCTCACTCGACCGCGGGGTCCGGTTCACTGGCTCCAGCGGCGCCGTTCTCAATATGTTGATCGTGCTCGGCTTGGTCGGGGGCATCGTTTACTATCTTTCGCCGTTGAGCCCACAGCCCAACGAGCTGCTGATCACAGCCTTTATGGCCAACCCCTATCTTAACGGGTTGATCCTGTTCGTGCTGTTCGTCGGCATCATGTACAATCTGCGGCAAGCCATGATGGTTGGCCCCGCCGTCAGTTGGATCAACTCTTTCCGCAACTCCGTCGATCCTTCGCGCACGCGCCTACCCCGCGCGCCGATGTTGATCACCGCGGTGAGCCGCATGCTGCTGGACGCCGATGAGCGCGGAGGCCGTTTGAGCCAAGCCTCAACCCGTGCGATCCTTGATTCGGTGGGCTTGCGAATCGATGAGGGCCGCGAGATCGGCCGCTATGCGACCAACCTTCTCGTGTTCCTTGGTCTTCTCGGCACCTTTTGGGGGCTTTTGCAGACCGTGAATGGCGTTGCGGACGTGATCGGCAGTTTGTCCGGAACCGCCAGCGGTAGTGGGTCCGACGCCGTGGGAAGCTTGATCTCCAATTTGAACGCGCCGCTGTCGGGCATGGGAACCGCCTTCAGTTCGTCGCTGTTTGGTCTCGGCGGAAGCCTCGTGCTCGGCCTTCTTGATATTCAAGCTGGCCAAAGCCAAAACCGTTTCTACTCGGACCTTGAGGATTGGCTTTCCGGCATCACCGACACCACAACGGCGCGCGGCAGCAGCGACTCTGCCAATTACACAGCCGACCTTGAAGGCACGCTCAGCCGCCTCGAAGCCACGCTCGCGCAGCTGGCGCGCGGCAACGATGAAGGTACCGCGGCCGTCCAAAAAGAAATCCGCCAACTCGGCCGCACCCTCCTCGAGGGCAAGTCGCCAAGGGGGCGCTAAGCCATGGCCCGTCGCCGTTCCCGCGGCGGTGACGCCGCCATTTGGCCAGGATTTGTCGACGGTCTGTCGAGCCTGATCCTGGTTTTGATGGTGGTGCTCTCGCTGTTCGTTGTCGCCCAGTTCTATCTTGGCGAAGAACTGACGCAGAAGGATTCTGAGCTTAATTCCCTCCGCGCCCAGATCGCCAAACTTGTTGATGACCTGTCCTTAGCTGACCGGCGCAATCAGGAGCTGACGCTGCGCATTGGGACGCTTGAAGATGAGATCGCCGCCGGTGAAGAGCGAATCGCGGCACTGACGCTCGCGCTTTCATCGGCTGAAAGCGCGGTGGCGGCCTCGGCGGAAGAGCTCGAGGCAGAAAAAGCGCTGAGTGATGAGCAAAAGTCAGAAATTGCCACATTGAATGCGCAATTGGCGGCTTTAAGAAAACAGCTCGCAAGCTTGCAAGAAGCCCTTGAAGCCGCCGAGGCAAAAGATCTCGAGCAACAAGCGCAAATTGAAAACCTCAGCCAACGGCTCAATGCAGCCCTTGCGCGAAAGGTCCAGGAACTCGCAGAAGTCCGTTCACGGTTCTTTGAAGCACTTCGCGAGGCGCTTGGCGACCGAGACGACATTCGTGTCGTTGGAGACCGCTTTGTCTTTGAAAGCGACATCCTTTTTGGAAGCTGCTCCGCGACGATCAGCCCGCAAGGACAGCTTGAGCTCGATAAACTCGCGGATGTCTTAAACGATATCCGAGGAGATATTCCGTCCGAAATCGCTTGGGTCTTACGGGTTGATGGGCACGCTGACCAAGAACCGCTCGGGCCTGGATGCCGGGCGCAATTCAGCTCAAACTGGCATCTCTCTGCAGAGCGTGCGATCTCGGTGGTTCAGTATCTCGCCAGTCGCGGGGTGCCTGAAAACCGCTTGGTGGCGGCCGGTTTTGGTGAGTTCCAACCACTGGTTCAGGGGCGCGATCCGATCAGTCTTGCCACCAACCGCCGGATCGAATTTAAGCTCACCGAACGCTAAAAGCCGCGGAATGCGCACCATTCATCAAGGTCATCGCGCCTGCTGCGCCACTGGTTAACCGGCGCACTTGCGTCCGGATAACCGAGGGCCATACCGCAATAGAGAAGTTCGTCCTCCTCCAGAGCAAAATGCCCATGCAGTGTGTTCCGGACCATGGCCCATGCCTCTTGCATGCACGTGCCAAGGCCCTCTGCTTCCGCCCGTAAGGCAATGGATTGCATCAACATGCCCATATGCGCCCACTGGCCATGGCCAAAACTCTTCCGAGTAATGAAGAAAAGCCCAATCGGTGCGCCGAAAAAGGTGAAATTCTCTGCCACCCAGGCAAAACGCGCCGCCTTGTCCTCCCGCGGAACACCGAGCGATGCATAGAGATCTTCACCGACCTGAAAACGACGTGTGCGGTAGGGTTCACCCAAAGGTTTGGGATAGATGGGGTAATCACCTTCCTCCCCTGCTGGATTGGCGAAGAGGGTCGCCTGGGCCGCTTTCGTGATGGCCGCCTGCTCCTCGCCTGTTACCACAATGACCCGCCAGGGCTGCAGATTCCCTCCAGAGGGTGAACGCGCGGCATCGGTCAAGATCTGCCGGATTGTCTCCTCACTGATCGGTTGATCAAGAAAAGCCCGGACAGACCGGCGTTGGGCAAGTGCCTCTGTGACATCCATTACCTTAGATCCCGGCAAATTGCTTGGCCATGGTGGCAAGCGGAACGATCATCTGCGCATAGCTCCCAGCCTTATCGCTGGACGCGTTGCCGTCTTCGGCCCGCTTGACCACGCCCTGAACGATCCCAATCAACCGGAAAAGGCAGTAGGCGTAGTAAAAATCGAGCTCATCAGGGATCGCAGCGCCCGTCTTCTCTGCATAGCGATCAAGAAGAGCCTGTTCATCGGGGATACCAAGGCTATCAAGATCAACGCCGGTGAGGCTTGGGCCACCTCCTGGCGACATGGGCATTTTCCAGTTGAGGAGATAGTAGGTCAGATCTGCAAGCGGATGACCTAAGGTGGAGAGTTCCCAGTCGATAAGACCAATCGGCGTCGGACGCTGCATACCCATCATGCAATTGTCGAGACGAAAATCTCCATGGGTGAGAGTCGTTTGATCATCTGCCGGCACATGCTTTGGAAGCCATTCAATGAGGTCTTCAACGGCCTGCACGTCCTGCGTCTGGCTCGCTTTGTACTGCTTAGACCAACGGGCGATCTGGCGGGCGATGTAGCCGCCCTCTGGCCCGTAATCGCCAAGACCCACTGCTTTATAATCCACCATGTGAAGCGCGGCGAGGGTATCGGTTAGGCCAAGATAAAGCTCTGTACGCTCCTCTTTTTCAAGCTCAGGTAAAAGTGGGTTCCAAAAGATCCGCCCCTCAAGGAACTCCATGATGAAGAACTCAGAGCCGATCATCTCTGGGTCTTCGCCGTGAAAGAGAACCCGCGGGACCGGCACCGGGGTGTCCCAAAGCGCCATCATCACCCGCGCTTCGCGACCAACCTGGTGGGCCGAACCCAAAAGCTTTCCGGGCGGCTTGCGGCGCAGCACATATTTGCCTTCGTCGGTGGTCAGAAGATAGGTCGGGTTTGATTGTCCGCCCTTAAACTTTTTGACCGCAACACCATTTTTAAGGCCCGGCACATGATCGCCGGCGCCGCGGACAAGCCCCTCCACATCAAACGCAAGATGTTCCGGTACCTCACCGAGACCGTCAAAATCACTGGCCATGGGGCCCTCCCAATTCAATTGTCAAAGCTTCTTACAAAAAAGCGCGGCCCAACCAAGCCGCCTCGTCACTCGACATCCGCCACCGTGCGGAACCCTATATGGCTCGTACCGAGCGATGCTTCCTGCGGTTGTTCACCGCCGGGGCGGAAATTCGAGCAATAGTTGTTGGCGCAGAGATAAGAGCCGCCTTTTAAAAGGCGCGTGCCGCGCCCGACCTCGGTCGTCGTCCACTCCCACACATTGCCGCTCATATCGTGGATGCCATAGCCGTTGGTGGGAAAACAGCCGACGGGCGCTGTGCCGACATGACCGTCTTCGCCGGTGTTGCGAAAGGGAAAGATACCCTGCCAATAATTTGCATCGCTGCTTGTAATCCCTCGATCGCCCCACTCAAACCGCTTGCCCTCAAGCCCGCCGCGCGCGGCAAATTCCCATTCCTCCGCATCAGGAAGGCGACGCCCGCGCCATGCAGCAAAAGCCAGAGCATCCTCATAAGCAATGTGGACCACGGGGTGGTCGTCCTTGCCGTCAATACTGGTTCCAGGGCCGCCGGGGCGACGCCAATCTGCCCCCTCTTTGAACGCCCACCAGGACATAGGATTGATCTGTGTCGCGCCTGTTTCAGGAGGCACAAAGACAGCTGATCCGGGCCGCCGCGCCTCTTCAGGAAGGTCATCATATTCCGGTTCCGGAAGACCCCGTTCTGCCCGGGTGACATAACCCGTGGCCTCTACGAAAGCCGCGAAAGCCGCATTGGTGACCTCCGTCCGGTCAAAATTCAGGGTGCGTCCGGTCGGCAAGGTCACGTGAACAGGGCTGTTCAGAGCCTCCCCAACCTTACACGTCGAGGCGCGCGGGCCCTCTTCGCTGCAGGCCCCTAAAACGCACACAAGCAAGGCGCCCACAACAAAACGGTAAGAGAAGAGATGAACGCTCACGGACGATGCCCTAGAACGAGTGATCAGCAAATTCCGCTGACGTCATCTTCCCAAGTTGCGACATGTGTACCTCATCTGGGCCGTCAGCGATGCGCGTGATCCGAACTGCGCTCGACCATTCAGCCAGCGGTGTATCTTGACAGACACCCATGCCGCCGAACACTTGGATAGCGCGATCAATAACGTTTTGCGCCATGGTCGGCCCAACGATTTTCACCATCGAGATGAATTCGCGTGCACCATCGAGGCCTCTCTTATCCATCCGGTCCGCAGCCTCGAGCACGAGAAGGCGGCATTGTTCGATCTCACAGCGCGAGCGCGCAATATCATGCTGCACGCTGGAGTTTTTAATCAGCTGTCTGCCGAACGCTACCCTTTGGTGCGCCCGCGCGCTCATCAGCTCCAAAGAGCGCTGTGCCACGCCGACCAGTGTCATGGCATACTGGAACCGGCCCGGCCCAAGCCGCCCTTGCGCGATCTCAAAGCCTCGGCCTTCGCCAAGGATCATGTTGGAAACGGGCACACGGACGTTATCGAAAAAGAGCTCGGCTTCACCCCCTGGTGAGTGAGGATCACCAAAGACTCGCAAGTGACGAACAACGTTCACGCCTGGCGTATCCTTCGGCACAAGGATTGTCGAGTGCTGGCCATGGCGAGGGCCATCGGGGTTGGAGCGTCCCATCACCAGGAGGAGTTTGCACTTCTCGCCAACCGCGCCCGTCGCCCACCATTTCCGGCCATTGAGGACATATTCATTGCCATCCCGGCGGATTTCGAGCTCCATATTGGTCGCATCGGACGAAGCAACTTGCGGCTCAGTCATACAGTAAGCGGACCGAATTTCTGCGTTGAGCAGTTTATAAAGCCATTGCTCCTGTTGTTCGGGTGTTCCGTACTTGGCAAGAACTTCCATATTCCCGCGATCAGGGGCCGAACAATTGAAAAGCTCCGGCGCCCAGGTGACCCGCGCCATAACTTCCATGAGGGGCGCGAACTCAAGGTTGGTCAGCCCTGGGCTCCACTGACCATACTCATGGGGCAAAAACCAATTCCAGATACCAGCGTCGCGCGCCTTAGCCTGGAGGTCGCCCCACCAATCTGGGTACTGCCAAAGATTGGCAGGGTCATGCACGAATTCGCGATGCTCAATTTCGCGCGGATAGACATGCTCGTCCATAAACGCGACCAGGCGCTCTTTGTATTCGAGCGTTTTGGCGTTGGGTTCAAATCCCATGGCGGTTTCCTTCCGTGCTGATAAGCCGATCTCAACGTTTGGCATCTAACGTGCCATTTTTTGTGGGGGAGTCCATAAGGACCTCCCCCAAATGTCTGCTCCGTTACGAACTAGCGCAGTTCGCGGCCAATCGCGTTGATCGTGTCCTGCAGAGAGGCCAGCCGCTTTTCATTGGTCGCATCACTTGGTGCGCCGACGTCACCGACGAGATCGCGTAAGCTCTTCGCAAAGTCCCTGTCCTTGGTGCCAGTTTCGAGCATGGTCGATGCCTGCGCCACAGCATCACGCAGTGCACTGATGTCGGCGGAAGGGATCGCCTCCTCGCGCTCAAGCTGATCAAGATACGCATAAGCGACCACAGGATCGGCAGGCCACGTGACGGTGAACTGTTGCTGCGGGTTGAACGTTCCGCCCGCGTCAGCGAGCTTCGCCGCTGCCAGTTCATTTTCCGTCAGGTAATCGCTTGGCAGCAATTCAAAGACATCCAGACCGCGGACAATTTCTGTGCCGTAGATCTTTCCATTGTACCAATAAGTCGACCAATAACCGCCAACGATCAGTAGCTCCTCATGGATAGGTCCGCGGTCGAAGTAAGCAATTTCCACCGGGTTTGAACTGTCGGTGAAGTCGATGACCGACATACCGCCTTGGTACCATGCTTGAACGAAAATATCCCGGCCAGGCACCGGCACCACGCCGCCATTATGGGCGACGCAGTTTTCTTCTTCTTCCTGTGGTGCAGGAATTTTAAAGTAGCTGCGGAACTCAAGCTTGCCGTCAACGATGTCATAAATCGCATCCGCGCCCCAGGTGATCGGATCGGACGCGCGGCATCGTGGAGATGCGCCGCCGCCCCATTCATCAGTGAAGAGAACTTTTGTTCCGTCATTGTTGAAAGTTGCCGAGTGCCAATAGGCAAAACCCTCGTCAGTCACATCGTCAATCCGCCGCGGATTAAGCGGATTGGAGATATCCAAGATGATACCATTACCCGAACAGGCGCCCGCTGCGATCTTTCCGCCAGGGAAGACCGTGATATCATGGCACTGATCGGTACGCCTTGTGTCTTGGGTTCCTTCTCCGTGATCGCCTCCGCCCCAAAGACTGGCGATCTCCCCCGTGCTGCGATCAGCAAAGACCCGCGGGCTGGAGGTGATGCGCGCCTTTGACGGATCGCTCAGCGGAATTTCAATGACGTCGATGCTGAATAGCGCCGTCTCTTGATTGCCCGGCTGTCCCACCAGACAACCCGCGAGTTCCTCTTCTTCTCGCACGCTCGAGGTGCCGGAGTTATAGACGACAATGCGCCGGCTGTTGGCCGAAACAACCGAATGGGTATGCGAGCCGCGGCACGTCTGGACCAAGCCCACCTGGCGCGGTCTAATGGCATCACTGATGTCAAAGATCCGTAGGCCCCTAAAACGATCAGAGCTCACATCTTCGGTAATACCACTTAAACCACAATCGACACGGCCGCGGGTCTGCTCAACCGACATGATCAGAAGGTCGCCGACAACCGACACATCGCCTTGCCCGCCCGGGCAGACAATGGAGCTCTTTAAGCTTGGCATGCCTTCGCCATCGAGCTGATAGATGTTGAACCCGTGATAGCTCCCAACAACCAAGATATCGTCAGAGAACGCCATATCGGTGTTGGCAAAATCAAGGAATGGGTAGCGCTCGCTCCATTCCGTTTTGTCGTCGTCATCGTCCTTGGGCAGAGCCGCAGGAAGGCCCGCTGGATTGCTTGGGTCAACAAAGCCCTGCGGCTTGGGCAATGACGTCAACATCGCCAGGTTCGAGAGAGCGATTTCAGCGTCCATGTGCCCTGGCGCAAGACCAGCCCTGGGATCATCCGATAACGATGCAAGCAATGCTGTCATTTGCGTGATCTCAGCGGACTGATCAGCGACGATATCGTTGGTGAACTCAAAAAGAACAGGATCGTAAAGAGAACCTGATTGGTCACGAAGGTCTTCGACCATGGTGATTGCACCTTCGTGGTGCGGAATCATCAGTTGCAGGAACAAGCGATCAAAGTCTGTGCCTTCTGAGGCCTCGAGCTGCGCGAGTTGCTCTGGCGTGGCCATGCCCATCATCTCATGGGTCATGTGCGTGGCCATGCCGTGTCCACCATGGTGGCCGGCATGGTGGCCGGCATGGTCTTGATCAACACTTGGCGCCACCTCGTCCCGGTCAATCAACCACCCGCGCATAAAGGCGATTTCATCGGCCTGCGCGCTGCGGATCCGGCCAGCGATATCGACGATACTCTCGTTGTTTGTCCGCTCACCCACCATATTGGCCATGACCACAGCCTGTTGGTGATGGGGAATCATGTCTTGCATAAACCTGACGTCATCATCGGAGTATGAAGCCGATGCGATGTCCTGTGCCTCGGCAGCCGTTAGTTCCCGCACGTCTTGGCCCGGAGCACCAGGCTGAAGGATCGGCACATCTTGCGCGGTGGCAACAGCGATACTCAACGTGGACGCGCAGCTGAGACTAACAAGCCGCACAAGAAGTGATGTGGTCATTTTATGGTTCATCCTATTCCGCCAGACCCTCGCTGGCCGGGAGACCCTAAGCGTCATTGAGGCAATGCTCAAACCATCCCGCCAGTGCGGAAAAACACCTGACGATGATGGTTGCACGGTGCATCGTTCTGCTCGATCAAGACGGCAACTTCGATGGATCAACCATGAAACTTCTCGGCATCCCAGCTTCCAACAGCAGCCAATCAATCAATGCGAAACTGATCAACCTGGCCCTTGATTGGGTCGGCGAGATGGTTGCGGTGCAGCACGAAAAGGCAATGCTCGATCTCAACGCCTTTGAGATGCCGATCTACAGCAGTGACCGAGAAGCAACCGACGGGGTGCCAGCCTTAGCACAAGCCTTTCTTGATGAGATCACGTCAGCCGACGCCCTCATTATGTCGTTCGCGGAGCATAACGGAAGCTACACAGCGGCCTTTAAGAACACGTTTGATTGGGCCAGCCGCCTCAATGCCAAAGTCTACCAGGACAAACCGGTGGTGATGATGGCCACGTCGCCGGGCAAACGCGGCGGTGCCGGTGTGCTGGCTGCTGCAACAACGGCGGCGCCGTTCTTTGGCGCCAATCTTGTCGGGTCGTTCTCGCTGCCATCCTTTAACCAGAGCTTTGACACGGAGCGCGGCTCAATCACCGACCCTGAAAAAGAAAACGAGCTCCGCGCTGTTCTGCGGGAGCTCGTCTCACATCTCAACTAGGTGTGGATTTTTGCCTTAGGCCTTGCGGCGCTTACGGCTAGCGAGACCAAAACCACCGAGGCCAGCAAGGAACAGCGGAAGCGCTGCTGGAACTGGAACGGCTGTCAGGGTCACGTTGATGTCTGGAAGAGCACCACCGGCCGACGCAACGGACGTACCAGCGAAACGTGCGATCACATCGCTGATACCCGTGAGGTCAACGAGAACCTCCAAGCTGAGCGGGAAAGACGAGATTTGGCCAGTGGCGTCAGTCACGTCTTCGATCAGCAGGATCGTCGAGTTGTCGTCCGCGTTGATCAGTTCAAAATCGAAGTTCTGAACCAGCGGAGGAATGTTCGCTTCATCGCGGTCGAGCGAGATGCGAACGTGGGTTTCAGTAACGCCAGCAGCAACATCGAACTCAACGGTATCGTTAAAGGCACCTGCATCGATATCCGAATATTCGAGATCGACTGGAGCACCTTCGTCCAAGACCGAGTTACCGGAGACGACGAGCGAAGCGGCACTAGCGGAAGCGGCAAGCACAAAAGACGTTGCGGCAACCACAGCTGAAATTGTTAAAGAGCGCATAATTTTTTAATCCCCACACCTGTTACTTACTCACTACCACAAAAAATCGCACTGCACAAACCGGAAAAGCTAAAAAAATACAAAGTTTCTTCGTTAACGGCGGACAATTCACGCAAGGAACCCGCGCTCACACATGCTCACGCGTTGAAGCCCTTCTGGTTTTGAAAGACAGTACCACAGTCGTTCAAATGTGAGTTTTAAGCACCGATCCACGCGTCACACACAGGGGATCGGTGAAGGCTGGGCAGCAGCGATAACAACGACAGGCTTTGGTCTTAAGCTGAGTATTTCGATGCTCGTGCCACCTGGTCCGTCACTCGTGGATTAAGCGGGAAAGGCTCCCCACTTCGCCGCCTGGTGTAAGGCGGTCAGTCTCTGCGTCGACGTCTATATCGAAGACGCAGTTCACGAACAGACCATAAGAATCGCAAACGTGCGTTACGCCGCATCGCCACGGATCGGGCTCAGCCGAAGCCACTATCAATCCGTATGGAAACGGATGTGATCGATGAAACGTTCCGTTTGAGGAGTTGGGTGCGGGAGTAGGATTTGAACCTACGACCTTCAGGTTATGAGCCTGACGAGCTACCGGGCTGCTCCATCCCGCATCAACATTAAGAGGCCGGGCCCTAACCTAACGGATCGGAGGAGGCAAGGATTTGCCTCGCGATTGCGAAGGATTTTTTGGGTTGCAGCAGCAGCAAAGGCTAGCTTCCGCTGGTATCGCCTTGTCGGTTTGATCGATGGCGAAACATGCTGGATTTTCGGTGAATAACGCTCAACCCATCAATCAGAGCGGGCCTTACTCCCTGATGACGCGCGACGTCGAACAACAAAGAGGCACCGACAGCCAAAAGAGCGACATTCTTCACACCGCTCAAAAACAGCCCGACAGGCAAGGAGCCTGAAGGCGCAAAGAGGTGGTCAAACGAAAGCCTTGCGCTGAGCACGGCGATAGAAAACATGATAACGGGGATCGGGTTCTGGCGCATCGACGCGAGCGCGACGAACGGCATCATCCAAAGAAGATACTCGGTCGATAAAACGGGGGACAACAGCATCAAGGACAAAACCGCCAGACCCCCGATCTTTGCTAGCTCGACCGGGACTTGGTCGTCACACCAGTTCCGAGCGAGCGCCCAGGTGTAGAAGACCAAAGCTGCGTACACAGCCAAAAAAATAAACAACAGGCCTTGGGGTTCGATGGCCTGACCATTCAACACAAGATTGATCGATCCATAGTCCAGGGCAGAACCAATGGACGCTCCGGTGACCGACGCCACAGCTACAACAATGCTCGTCAGCCCAGCTTCGATTTGGAGCGGCCGATCAGACATATAAGTCAGATAGCCGAACAGATCGGTTACTTGCGTTCCGTAAATGAGCAGGACCAGGTGGACAGCCAAAAAGGCACCGCCGGAGGTCAGACCAACGAGCACGGCAGGTTTCCACCCCGACCGCCGATGAATTGCCGCGGCCAACAGCGGAGCAACAAAGGCGGGCCAAATCTTTATGGCACCGGCAACACCGAGGAGGATCCCCGCTGTGTTTGGCGCTCTTTTAGCCATTGCAAAGAACGCAAGCCCTGTGAGCGCGACGGGGATAGCGTCGAACCGGAACGGGGCAATGAACTCCAGCATGGCTAGCGTAAAACCAAACGTGCCCATGACAAAAAATGAATCTGCATGACGTAACAACGTCCGCCGGACCCAAACCAGACTAACAGTGCCTATAGCAAAGAAGAGCACCATCAACGCGTGGTGAGCCGCCACGTAGCCATTCAGTCCATCAAACACCGAGCGCAGCATGCCCATATAAGTCACTGCACCGGGAGGATACTCGCAAACAAAATCTGTATAAGGCGCAAGCTGTTGAATGGATGCTGCATCCGTCCAAGGCACTCGCGCACCTTCGCGAAATTGGACCCAACCCGGATAATCAGCGTCATAATGATGCCCAATTAAGCGGCCTCCATATTCCCAATAGAGTCTTTCGCTGAGGCTAGTGTCGACACTTCGTCCAATCATCCTTGTGGCCAACCGTGCCGACAGAAGGAAAAAACCGAGTGTTAGGAAGAACGTCAACAGGCCCGAAAAATAACGGAGTGCGCCGAGATAATGACGAAAAAGCCGAAAACGAAGACGGGTTCTGTCTGGAAATGTCAATTTCAACGTCACAGAACGAACTCCAGACCCGCAGTGGCCTGCTTTCCGGGGCACCGACGAACATCCTTTCTCGGATGATCTATACGGGCCGCCTCAATGATACATCAAAGAATTTCCTTTGGCCTTATCAAGGAGCACCGCCCTTATTGTGTCAAAAGCCAGACAACAAAAAACCCCGCCTCTTACGAGTGCGGGGTTTTATAAACAGGGGAACATGCTCGCTCTGCAGGCCTGGCGACGACCTACTCTCCCACGGCTTAAGCCGGAGTACCATCGGCGCTACAGGATTTAACGACCGTGTTCGGGATGGGAACGGGTGGGGGCCCTGTGCCATAATCACCAGGCCGGCAGAATGAGCATGTTTGCGAGAGAGCGCTTCAGCGCTTTGCAATAAAAAAAGCAATCAAAGTCAGGTGAGAAACGAACCATAGCGCGGGCCGTTCGCCGCGCATGGGCAGTGATCCATACCAAAAATGGCATGGGTTAACGATCAAGCCGATCGAACAATTAGTACTGGTCAGCTTCACACATTGCTGCGCTTCCACATCCAGCCTATCAACGTGGTGGTCTTCCACGGTTCTCAGGGAAATCTAGTATCGAGGGCGGCTTCCCGCTTAGATGCTTTCAGCGGTTATCCGTTCCGTACATAGCTACCCAGCTGTGCCGCTGGCGCGACAACTGGTCCACCAGAGGTACGTCCACCCCGGTCCTCTCGTACTAAGGGCAGCTCCTCTCAAATTTCCTACTCCCACGGCAGATAGGGACCGAACTGTCTCACGACGTTCTAAACCCAGCTCACGTACCGCTTTAATTGGCGAACAGCCAAACCCTTGGGACCTGCTCCAGCCCCAGGATGCGATGAGCCGACATCGAGGTGCCAAACAATGCCGTCGATATGGACTCTTGGGCATCATCAGCCTGTTATCCCCGGCGTACCTTTTATCCGTTGAGCGATGGCCCTTCCA